>NZ_JBBPCL010000003.1 GCF_038039215.1 Pseudonocardia sp. T1-2H | reverse complement strand
TGGTTCGCGACCTGCGACGAGATCGCGCAGTCCTGGGTGGACGACGACCGCGACCGCGAGCTCATGGCCCTCCCGGACGTTCGTGGCGTCGAGCCGCCGCCTGCGGACTCCAACTGGGCGACGGCCTGATGCGGTAGCGGTCCGCGGGGCCCGCCCACCCGGGGCGGCTCCGCGGACCGCAGTCACGACTGCGCCTCCGAAGTCCTGCCCGTGCGCCGAACGTTCGCGTAGTCGCCGACCACGGGCCGTTCGGCGGCGACGAACGACTGCCGCATCTCACCGACCCCCTCGATCCAGCTTTCCAGCACGTCACCCGGCGCCAGGAAACGCTGCGGGCTGCGGCCCATCCCGACCCCGGCGGGTTCCGGTGAAGAGGAGGTCGCCGGGGAAAAGCGTCACCACCCGGGACAGTCGGGCGATCAGCTCGGGCACCGGGAAGATCATCCGAGGTGCGCGCAGCCTGCACCTCCGTCCCGTCGGGACGGGAGCCGATGGCGAGAGAGATCCTGCCCCACGGTTACTCCGGCGACGTGCAGCCCGGCCGTGGTCTCGATCCCCGCCAGGCACAGGCCGAACACCAGGTCGACGATCTCCGAAGCCGGCTCGATGTCCGCCTCGGCGAACGGCCGCGCCCGGCGATGTCGGACTGCACGACATGGGTCAGCAGGTCCGCCCGCGGGCTCCGGCGGCGCTCGGCCGGCAGCCCGGCCGACCGTCGTCCATGCAGCGGTGGCCCGTCTGCTTCGGCCTTGCGTGCAACGGCGGAGCCGTCCTCGCCACGCCCCCGCAGCTCGGCGATGCGGTGCAGCGACCAGCTCTGACGAGCAGGCGTGCTGCGAGCTGGCCGCGCAGCATCAGGTCGAGCTTGACCGTGCCGCTCTCGGCGTCGAGACACCGCGGCCGACGCTGCGGGCGATCGACGGCGGGCTGTCGGGCCCGGGTGGGATGGCGCCCGGATGAGCGAGCCCGAGGAGCGGTCGCCACGGGCGGCGGCCGAAGACGCCAAGGCGCGCCGTGACCTGCAGGACGAACCGGAGGTGGTCGTGAAGATCCAGGCGAGCAGCGCTGCGTAGCTCGTCGAGGGCGGTGTCGAGGGTGCCGGCGCTGCGGAACAGGTCGATATCGCGGCTGTGCCGCGCAGACCGGACCCGCGCCAGCAGCGCGGTGCCGCCTTTGAGGACCCAAGTCCCGTCCGGGACGTGGGTGAACAGACGGGCCAGGAACCGGTCGTAGACGAACTGGCGCGCCACGTTGTTGGTGGTCGCCCCGGTGAGCTTCGCCGTGTTCCTGCTGCGGGACTGCACCGCAGCCCACATAGCCTGGGGCGTGGCATACCCGGTCGGATGGGACACCGGCATGGCCTACTCATCCTCGCTGTTCGAACGGTCCGCTGCCCCGCGCGCGGCGCCAGGGTTCAGGAAGGCGCGCTTGGCCACCTCAGTGATCGGCGACACCTGCGATTCCAACGCCTTCCGGACGGGGGCTAGCTGGGCCTCACTCAGGGCGGCCAGGGGCGAGAGCCGGTCGAGCGCTTCCTGAATCGGCGCGAGTTGGTTCATCCTGAGCGCGGCCAGGGGTGAAAGCCGGTCGAGCGCCTCGCGGATAGGCGCGAGCTGGGCCTCTTGTAGGGCGGCCATCATTGCCGGGACCGGAACGTGGGCCGCGCGAGCGACGTCCGCAATCACGTCCGCGTCCGCTTGCTCGGCGACCCCGCCGATCTCTAGCAGGTGTCGTAGCAACGCGGAGCCGTCGCCGCGGGGGAGGCCGAACCGAGCTGCGTACGGGCCGATGCGGGTAGCGAGCGCGCCAGGGTCGATCTGCCGCGTCCGCACCGCGTCAGCGAGGACACCAGCCACGTGACCCCCGTCGTGGCCGTCTGCGAGGAGGTCGACGATCGTGCGGGTAGGCGTCGTGACGGGGAGCCCACGATGAAGGGTCACGTCCTCCTCGGGGAGGGTGCCGCGATGAAGCCGCAGGTCGGCTCGTCGGGTCTGCTTGCGGGTGGGGGCGGTGAACTCGTGGCGATCGGCGTCGAGGTCGCCGAGGTTGTAGAGGGCAGCAGCGGAGGCATGGGACACCACCGGTCCGCGGGGTCCGTCGTCGAGGCGGTCGCTGGCGAGCCGGGTGGGATCAAGGGTGAGCCACGCGGCCAGCAGCTCGAGGTTCTCGGTGCCCAGTGAGCCCCGCAGAGCGTAGACGCCGTGGCTGAGCCGGATCAGGACACCGGCCTTGCTCAGCCGCGACAGCTGTACGCGGCTGAGTCCTGCTGCGACGGCCTGGGGGGTGGTGACCAGGCCCCATTGGCCGGCCGCGATATCGGCGAGCACGATCTCCCCGTCACCCTTCATACTGCAATAGTAACACTCAGCGCGAAACTATCGCAGTAGCGGGATGGGCGCATATGAAACTACTGCAGCACTTGGCTCGTCAGGTCATCCGCGCCCAGGTCCACGGGGCGACGCCGGGCCGGCTTCTAACGGGTTGGTCGGTTCGTTCGCCGTGGAGTTCAGCGACGCGTCATGCCTGCCGGGTCTGCGGTCGCGGCTGCGACAGTTGATCCCGGCCGGGGACGGCCGGATCGACGCCGAGCTGGTGTGCACGGAACTGGTCATCAACGCCGTCGAGCACGCGGCCGCGCCGCGCAGGGTCCGGGTTGTCCTCGGTGCCGCGGATCTGCGGATCGAGGTCGAGGACGGCAGCCCGGACGAGCCGTTGACCCCAGGGCGGAGGATGAACACGCCAGCGGTCGCGCAGACGGCGACCGGCGGGGTAGACGCGTCCGACGATCCGGGGGTCAGGCGGCGGGGATCTCGAACTCGTAGCCGGCTCCAGCGTAGGTCGACTGGCCGAAGATCAGCCAGCCCGCTGAGTTCGAGATGTCGACGTACTTCGTGCCGGTGTAGGCCCGACCGGGCTTGAGGTCGCTGAACGGCGACTCTTCGCCGGTGCAGTAGAAGGCGACCAGGGTGTCGACCTTGTCCAGCGCGGTCCCGTCGGCCGCCACGAAGTCGTACTGCTGGGACGAGCCCGCGTAGTAACCGGGCTGGGCGCTGTCGTACGCGGGAGTGTTCTCGATCTTCATGTCGACCGCGAAGAATCTGCCGTTCTTCGGCTTTGCGGGGATGCTCTGCCCCTGGTCGCCGATCGCCTTGCCCTTGCATGCTGTGACAGGCCGGATCGCGGTCACCGTCACGTACTGGCCAGGCTGCGGTGCCTGCGGCGGACCCCACAACTCGATCCGCTGGCCGACCTGGGCGGGCATTGCGCCGCGGTCGGTCAACCCGCTGCTCTCAGCCGCGTTGGCCTCGCTCTCGCCCGCGGCGGCGCCTTCGCCGCCCGCCGGGTAGCCGTCGCCTGGTGTGGGGTCGGCGGTCGCCAGCACATCGCAGTTGTCCAGGGCCAGCGCGACGACCTTCTCGTTACCGAACGAGGAAGGGTTGGCCTGAGCCTGGTCCTTCATCCCGCAGATCGCCTTCCCGGCGAAGATGATCCCGTTGTCGTTGACGCTCGCGTTGTCGCCGTCCGACAGCTCGCCGCGGACGTCAGCGACGTACTCAGCGATCGGATCGCCGCCCGAGCACGCCCCGACCGTCAGAGCCATCAGGGCGCCGACGGCGGTGGCGGCGAGGATGCGCGCGGGCGTACGAACCATTGAGCTGCTCCGTTTGGTCGAGGGTCTCGACTTCTAATCGCGACCGCGGCACAACTCGTCACAGGATCGGACCCGGATCCCCAGAAGTGATGAACCGGTCACCGGATCAACGTGAACGGGGCGTGGGCGCGGCGGATGCCGGTCTTCCCTACCGGCCCCGCCGCGTGCGGGACGCTACCCGCTGTCGAACCTACGTTCGAATCGGGTTCGATCCTGACACCGGCGAGCGGGCCCGGTTCTCCTCGGCGAGCTTGCAGGCCTGGTGCCGCAAGACCGGAGAAGATCAGCGAGGTGTTGCCGCCGCTCTATCTGCACGGGCTGTCCTCGGGTGACTTCGTGCCCGCGCTCGGGCAGTTCCTCGGCAGCTCGGCCGGGTTGTCGGCGTCGGTGATCACGAAGCTGACCGAGACGTGAAAAGCCGAGCAGCGCACCTTTTCGCAGCGGGATCTGTCGCACGTGGACTACGTCTACGTGTCGGCCGATGGGATCCACGTCAACATCCGCCTCGAAGAGCACAAGCTGTGCCTGCTGGTCATGATCGGTGTCCGGCTGATGGCCGGAAGGAGCTCGTCGCGCTCGCCGACGGCGATCGGGAATCGGTCGAGTCCTCGGCGGATCTGCTGCGTGACTGCGCGCGGCGCCGGATACGTGCCCCGATGCTGGCGGTCGGGGATGGCGCGCTCGGTGGCGGGCGGTCAACGCACCCCACCTCGTCGCGCTCGTCCGCGCCCGCGCGCTGTTCGAGGCCGGCAAGCTCGTCGAACGGCCCGACGAACACCTACAACCCGAAGCCGCCTAAAAGATCGATCTTCATCCACAAGTATTGACGATTGCTCCGCGCCCTTGGACAGGAAGAACTTACCTTCATAGTCGAAGGACGACGCCGGCACTGGTCGGCGGTTCCGCAGGCGGTTCTGCCGTCGTGTTGATCGAAGGTCACCCCTTCCGCGCAGCCTCTCGGACTGCGCACACAATGCCCTCGTATCCCGTGCAGCGGCACAGGTTGCCGCTGATGAGTCCCCTGATCTGCGCATCGTCCATCCCCTCGACGTGGTCGAGGACGGGCTCGACAGACATCAGGAAGCCCGGGGTGCAGAACCCGCACTGGAGCCCCTGCGCGGCGTGGAACGCCTCCTGCAGCGGGTGGAGCGCACCGTCGCGCTCCGCCGAGAGCGCCTCCACCGTGCGGACCTCACGGCCGTCCAGCTGCACGGCGAACAGCAGGCAGGAACGCACAGCGGCGCCGTCCACCTGCACGGTGCAGGATCCGCACACGCCGTGCTCGCAGCCGACATGGGTACCGGTCAACCGGGCCTCGTGGCGGATGAAGTCGGAGAGCAGCATGCGTGGCTCCACGACGCGCTCGACAACGGCACCGTTGATCGTCACCGTGATCCGGACCCTGGTCATGATGGCGCCCCTTCCCGGGCCCTGTCCCGCGCGGTGAGCAGGCTCCTGGCCACGAGCGACTCGATGAGACCGCGGCGGTACCCGCCGCTGGCGTGGAGGTCGGACGTCGGATGCAGGTCCTGCACGGCATGCGCCGCGCTGCGAGCCGCGCTCTCCGCCGTCACCGGCCGTCCGACGAGCTCGGCCTCGGCCCGGGTCGCCCGGATCGGAGTCGGCGCCGCCCCGAGGAGGGCGATGGACGTCCGTGCACACACCCCGCCGGGCCCGAGCGACACCGTGACGGCGCACCCCGCCAGCGCGAAGTCCCCGTGGCGGCGCGAGAACTCGTCGAACCGGCAACCCGTACCGGGCGGGAGCGCCGGCACCACGGCTTCCACCAACAGCTCGTCGGGCTCCAACGACGTCTGCAGCTGGCCGACGAAGAACTCCGACCACTGCATTTCCCGGACACCCGACAGGGAGCGCACGACGAAGGTGGCGTCCAGCGCGGCCAGCGCGACGGGGAGCTCGGCCGTGGGATCCGCGTGGGCCAGGGAGCCGCCCACCGTGCCCGCGTTGCGGATCTGCGGATGTCCGACCAGGCGAACCGCTTCGGTCAGCAGCGGCCAATGCCGTTCGACCAGCGGCGACTCCTCCAGCACGGCGTGGCGGGTCAGAGCCCCGATACGCAGCCGCGACCCGTCACGGCGGAGGTGGCTCAGCTCGGCCAGCCCGTTGATGTCGACGAGCACGGCCGGCCGGGCGAGTCGGAAGTTCATCAACGGCACCAGGCTCTGACCGCCAGCCAGGACCTTGGCCTCCTCGCCCTCGGCGGCGAGCAGCGTCAAGGCCTGCTCCAGGCTACGTGGCTTCTCGTAGCGGAACGGCGCGGGCTTCATATGCGCTCCCCTGCATCCGGCCGGCCCCGGCGCCGGGAGATGGCGCGTCGGCGGCGGGCAACGACCATGGCCAGCAGTGCCGCGGTCAGCACCGTGGCCGCCGTGGCGAGACGCCGCGACGGCTGCTCCCGCTCGCCACGGGCCCGCGCCTCGACGACGCCCGCGATCTGCGCGGCCAGCGCCGCACCGAGCCGGGGATCCGCGGGAACCCCGGCCACGAGGACCTGTGGTTGCACGCGGAAGGCGCAGGAGGCACCGGTCCCGCTCAGGCCGACCTGCAGTTGCATCCTTGTGATCGTGCCGGTAGGCGGAGCCGACCCCGTGAACGACAGCGTCGCGACGTGCCGGTCCGCATCGGTGTCCACGACGTGGAGGAAACCGCGGCACGGCGACCCGCCGTCGCGGGTCGGCAGTGTCAGCGGAACCCGCGGCCGTACTGCCGCTGCGTCCTCCCCCGTACCGGTCAGCAACCCCGGCCGGCCCTGCGCCGCGAGGATGACCTGCCAGGCCGACGCCAGCGGTGCGGCAAGGGAGTGCTCGTGGACGTCGGTCATGCGGACGCTCCCTGAACGGCGTCGAGCGGAGCCGTCCGGTTCGAGCCGAGCCGCGAGCGCGCAGCGGCGCGGGCCCAGTCGAGCCCGACGGGCAGGCTGTTGCACTCGGCGCCCAGCGCGTTCGCGACGGCGTTCGCCACCGCCGCACCGGGAGCGAGCGTGCCGCTCTCCCCCACGCCCTTCGCCCCGGTGGGCGAGTCGGGGACCGGCACCGCGAGGTGATGGAGCTCGACCGGGATGAACTCGCCGGCGGTGGGCACGAGGTAGTCCATGAGCGAGGTCGTCATCGGCTGTCCCTCACCGTCGTAGACGAAGGACTCGAAGAGTGCACCGGCGAGGCCCTGGGCGACGGCGCCGCGCACCTGCCCGTCCGCCACCAGCGGGTTGATCACCCGTCCGCAGTCCTCCGCCACGATGTAGCGGTCGAGGCGGACCCGTCCGGACGCGGGGTCGACCTCGACGATGCACGCGTGGACCCCGTACGGGTAGACGACCTGCGGGGGGTCAAAGCGGCGGGTCAGCGCGTAGCGCCCGGCCGGGGCCCGCGCGACAACCTCGCCCACCTCGACCGCGTTCCCGGGTGAACCGATCACCCGCACCCGGCCGTCCACGACCTCGACGTCGTCGACCGCGATCTCCATGAGTTCGGAGGCGTCCTCGCGCAGTCGCCGCACGATCTCCTGGCACGTCAGCACGATGGCGCCGCCGCCGGACACGGCGCTGCGGCTGGCGAACGTCCCGTTGCCGTTCAGACCGGCGACGGCGGTGTCGACGGGCGCCACCGTCACGCGCTCCATCGGGATGCCCAGCTCGTCGGCGGCCAGCTGCGCGAACGTCGTGGCCAGCCCCTGCCCCGCGGCGGGCAGCGTGGTCCACACCGTCGCGGCACCGTCGTCTGCCAGCGTGACATGGGCTTCGTCGAAGCCCGCCAGCCCGCGCATCCCCCGCCGCGCGAACACCGCGGAGCCGACTGCGCAGTACTCGACGTACGCGGCGACGCCCAGGCCGAGGAGCCGCCCCTCGCGGAGCGCCTCCCGCTGCACCGCCGCGAATCCGGGATAGTCGACGGCGGCCAGCGCAGCGTCGAGCGCAGCGGCGTAGTCGCCGCTGTCGTACCGCTGCCCGGTGATGGAGAGGTAGGGCATGTCGGCGGCGGCGATGAGGTTCCGCCGCCGGACCTCGACCCGGTCCACACCCGTGGCTGCCGCGATGAGGTCCATCACTCGCTCGTGCACGAACGTCGCCACCGGCAGGCCGACCCCGCGATACGCACCCTCCGGGCACTTGTTGGTGGCGACGGCACGGCTGCGGAACCGGTAGGCGTCGAGCCGGTAGGGACCAGGGATCATCGACGGGGTGCCCATGGCCTCGAGCAGGTGCCCGTGCGCGAACACCCCGTAGGCGCCGATGTCGCAGACGATGTCGACATCCAGGGCCAGCAGCCGCCCGTCGCCGTCGGCAGCGAGCCGGACATTGATGAGCTGGTCGCGGGCGTGACAGGCCGAGGTCAGGTTGTCGGCCCGGTCTTCGATCCATTTGACCGGCCGGCCGAGGCGTAGCGCGAGCGCGGCGGCGGCGATCTCCTCGGGGTACACGTGCGCCTTGAGGCCGAACCCACCGCCGACGTCCGGGCAGACCACGCTGACGTCGGCGGTGGCGATCCCGAGATACTCGGCGATCGCGCGGTGCAGCATGTGCGGGCTCTGGGTCGAGGCGTGCACGCGCAGCCCGCCCGCGTGCGGCTCCACCAGAATGCCCCGCGGCTCCATCGGCACAGCTGTCTGCCGGGGCGAGCGCAGCCGGCGCTCGATAACGACGGCGGCCTCGCCGAAAGCCGCGTCGACAGGTCCGTCCTCGAAGGTGTGCTCGTAGAGGACGTTCGTCGCGTGTGGCTGGTGCAACAGAGCAGGGGCGCGCGTCGCGGACTCCAGCGGGTCGACGACGGCCGGGAGCGCTGCGGCGTCGAGCTCCACCAGCTCTGCGGCGTCCTCGGCGACGTACGGGTCGACGGCGACCACCACGGCGTAGGGCTCCCCGACGAACCGCAGAAGCCGGTCGGCGAGGACCGGCCTGCCGATCTCGACCGCGCTCGCGTTGTCCAGCGGCGGGGTCAGGTCCGGCAGGCCCAGGTCGCCGGCAAGGACGACGTCGACCACCCCGTCGAGCGCGGCGGCCTCCGCCGTCCGCACCTCGCGGACGGCGGCGTGCGCGTACGGACTGCGAACGAACCGTAGGTGCAGCAGGCCGTCGACCTGCAGGTCGTCGACGAAGGTGCCGGCGCCACGCAGCAACGCAGCGTCCTCCCGGCGCGCGACCGGCCGTCCGACATAGGTGTCGGTGCCGCGGTCGGTCAACACTCCACGAGCTCTCTCGCGAACCCGAGGGTGAGGTTCTCGTAGCCGTCCTCGGTGACCAGCAGGTTGTCCTCCAGGTGGTAGCCCTCCCGGCCGTCCACGAAGATCGGTTCGACAGCGAACACCATGCCCGGCTCCAGCACCGTGTCGGAATGCGCGGCGATGAACGGTTCCTCGTGCAGGCTCAGGCCCAGCCCGTGCCCGAGGAACCGGATGGCGGGCTCCATGGACCGCGCACCGAACTCCCGCACGAAGACGTCCCACACCTCGCGGGTGCTGACCCCCGGCCTGATGGTCTCGCGGATGACGTCGAAGACATCCTGCATCCGGGCCCACGTCCGGCGCTGGCGCTCGGAAGCCGAGCCGACCACCACGGACCGCCCCGTGTCCGACAGGTATCCCTCCTTGGTGACGAAGACGTCGAACTTCACCGGCTCTCCGGCGACGAACGGGGTGGGTCCCGGCGACGGGTTGGAGTAGATGCTGCGCTCGCCCGCCGCCACCTGGATCATGACGATCTTGTCGGCGCCCAGTGCAAGCGCCCGGTCGGCCACCAGCCGGTACGCCTCGCGCTCGGTCATCCCCGGCTTCAGCTCGGGATAGACGTCCATCTGCGCCCGCACCGCGATCCCGGCGGACTCCCGCAGCAGCGCGATCTCACGCTCCGTCTTGACCATCCGGGCCCGGGCGAACGCCCCCGCGGCCGGCCGCCAGTCCACCTTCGGGGCGAGGCGCTGCAGGTCCGCCCAGCGGTCCGCGGGGAACGCGTCGAGTTCGATACCGACCGCGCCGTCGACAACGCCGAGGTCCGACAGCATCGCGGCCAGCACGGCCATCGGGTCGTCGGCGAACTCGTCGTAGGGATAGAGGCGGTCGATGGAGCTGCGGTCGCGAGCCTCGTCCACCTCGTTGGCGGTGAGGAGCATCGCCGACTGCCCGTCGCTTGTGCACACCGTCACGAACTGGCGGTTGCGCATCCCCAGGCTCTGCGACGGGATGGTGTATCCGGCGCCGTAGGCGACGTTGTCCGGCGAATGGGCGACGAGGGCGTCGAGCCCGAACTCGAGCATGGCGATCTTCTGTCGTGTGGAGACTTCTCGGTCCACGGCACACTCCTTCTCGGAAACGGGGTCGCGATCGGCGTACGAGGTCAGCCCGCGGTCGTGAACGCGGGCGCGACCTCCTTCGCGAACCGGGTGAGGTTGCGGGCCGTCAGCTCGGCCGACGCCGAGGACACGAGCGAGACCGAGCGGGCGCCGCGTTCGAGGACGGCCGTGATCCGCTCCACGAGTCGGTCGGGGGTGTCGACGAGCACCACGCACTGCACGGACTCGTCGCTGACCGCGTCCGTGGCCTCGGCGGCACGACCATCCGCCAGCAGGCCGAGGACGCGCTCGAGGTTCTCCGGCTCCACACCGATCCGCAACATCGCCTCCGGCGGGCCGACCTGGATCATCCGCGCCACCCACGACCGGAAGCGGTCCAGCTCCGATCGCGGGTCGTCGGACACGACGACCACCTGCCACGACACCACGTCGACGGCGGTGCTGCGCCCCGACCGCTCGAGCCCGGATCGGACGCAACCGACGGCGTGCTCCATCCCGCCGCCGTTGAACAGCGACTCCACGAGCACGCCGTCCGCCGTCCGCCCGGCGAGCTCGAGCATCTTGGGCCCCCGCGCTCCGAGGTAGAGCGGGATCTGCCGGGTCACCTCGACGCCGAGGCGGACGTCCGGGGCGTCGTCGGCGAAGCTCACCGACTCGCCGCGCAGCAGCGCGGTCACCGCGGCGATCCCCTCCCGGACCCGACCCAGCGGACCTGCGGCCGGGAAGCCCATCGGACGCACCACGTGGTCGATGTTGCCGCTGCCCAGGCCGAGCGTGAGACGGTGCCCGGACAACTCGTCCAGGCTCGCCGCGACGCGCGCGATGTGAGCGCTGTGCCGGGTGAGCGGGGTGGTGATCCCGATGCCCACGCCGATCCGGTCGGTCGCGTGGGCGACCGCGGCGGCGAGGACGAACGGGTCGTGGAGGAAATCCTGGTCGGGGATCCACATCGTGCGGTACCCCAGGGACTCGCCCAGCCGGGCGAGGTCCACGGTATCGGCCAGGGGCGCGTTCGGCAGGAAGCAAAAGTCGAATGCCGGCCCCGTCACCGCATGCCCCCGGACTGCAGCAGGTCGTCCAGCTCGGCCGCGTCCACTCCGGCCAGCCCCATCCGTTCCATCGTGAGCCCCTCCTGTGCGTAGTCCCGCCCGGCCGTGGCCGACGCGATCGTCACCAGTGCGTCGATCGTGGGCGTCGACACGCCGACCAGGCGCGCCCAACCCGCCCACGGGACCAGCCCGAAACCGACGTCCTCGTGCACGTAGCGGTGGTCCATCGTCGAGGGCGCCCGGAACCACCAGTTGGCCTCGCTCGCCTGCAGACAGGCATGCGCGCTGCCGGTGGCCGCCGCCTCGGCCGTGGTGTAGCCGGCCTGGTGGAAGATCTCGGCGAAGGTCGGAACCGTGACGCCGAGCGCCTCGGCAATGGCGAGCCGTTCCCGGTCGACCTCGTCGATGACCCGCCCGACCGACTCCGTGGTTCCCTCACGGTAGAAGTAGAAGTCGCCCCGCGTGTGCTCGATCCAGCCGGTGTTCAGCAACACCTGCGCGGGGTGCTCGACCGCATTGATGTTGACCAGGCCCGTGTCGAGGACGCTGCCCCGCAGCGCAACAGCGGGATAGAGCTGCGCCACGACGGCGTGCAACTCCTCCCCGCCCTTGCCGGGGAAGGCGGCGAACGGCACCGCCGGGGCGACGTTGGAGATCGTCACACTGGTCGGGTCCTGCCGCCGGCAGGCGTAGGTCAGGGTGGACCCCTCGCACACGCACGGCTCGCCGCGGAACCCCGACCGTCGCAGCTCGGTGGTGAAGGCGAGCGCGCCGCCGGTGCCGCCGGGGTTGAGGAACACGGGCTGGCCGTCGCCCAGCACCCCAGCCAGCCCCGCCGCGTAGCCGGCCAGAGCAGTGGCCGGAACGACCAGCATCACCAGGTCGGCCCCGGCGACCGCCGCGCCGAGATCGTCGGTGAGCGTCGCGACCTCGGCGAGCCCGCTGCCTGCGGCACCGTCGATACGGATCCCACCGGCGCTCCGGATGGGCTCCAGGCTCTGCATGCGCCGGCTGTACAAGCGAACCTCGACACCGCGCAGGGTGAGGTCGGCTGCCGCGGCCAGGCCTCCGTTCCCGGCACCGAGCACCGCTACCGATGTGGGCATCCGGGCTCCCCGTTCCCCCGCGACATCCTTGTTCCGGGTCGGCCGCCGCTCACTCCGCGTACTTCCGGATCTTCTCGACGTCGACGTCCACCCCCAGGCCGGGGCCGTCGGGAAGCACGACCATGCCGTCGCGGAACCCGAACGGCTCGCTGACCACGTCGTCGACGTAGTACACGCCCGCGACGGTCGGGCCGTCGGTACCGTCCACGGTGGTCACCGGGCAGACACTCGGCAGCCAGGCGTTGCGGGTGGCGGCGGCGAGGTGCAGGTTGGCCGCGTTCCCGATGCCCATCTCGATCGATCCGCCAACATCGCTGTACATCCCGTACTGCGCCGCGATGTCGGCCTGCTGCCGCGCGCGGTACAGCCCGCCCGGCTTGGTGACGTAGAGCGAGTAGCAGGCTGCCGCGTCCATCGCGTGCAGCCGGACGATGTCGAGGGCGGTCCAGGCGGACTCGTCGGCCATCACCGGGACCGAGACGCCGGCCGCCACCTTGGCCATCGCGTCGTCGCCCGCCACGGGCTGCTCACAGAGCATGATGTCGAACTCCTGCTGCGCGTTGGTGACGGCGATCGCCTCGTGCACCGTGCGATAGCCCTCGTTGCCGTCGACCCGGATGCCGATGTCCGGACCGAGCGCCTCGCGCAGCCGGCCGACGATCTCGACATCGCGCTGCGCGTCGTGGCCTGTCTTGACCTTGATCGTGCGCGCGCCCTCCGCCACCGCTGCTTTGGCCTCCGCGAGGCACTCGTCCATCGGGAGCAGCCCGAGCGAGTGCGCGAGCTGTACGCCGTCGCGGAACTTGCCGCCCAACAGCGCCCACACCGGCTTGCCGAGTCCCTTACCCGCCGCGTCATAGCAGGCGATGTCCAGGGCCGCCTTTGCGTACGGGTTGCCCTTGACCACCGCGTCCATCCGATCGTGGACCACCGCAATGTCGAGCGGATCGCACCCGGTGATAGCGGGCAGCAGGTAGTCCTCACCAAGGTGGACGACCGTCTCCGGCGTCTCGCCGTAATGCACACCGCCCGGACCGCCCCAGGTGGCCATGGCAGGGGCCTCACCCCATCCGCTGACCCCCTCGTCCGTATCGATCCGGACAAGCGCATGCCGCCCGATCGACACCCGCGTGTTGGACGCCCAGGTGTGCTGTCGCCGGAGCGGAAGGGTCACGATGAAAAACTCACCGCCGGTAATCCTCATTGCGAGGGTGCTCCCTTGATCTCGTTATTGTCGTCCGCTGGATGGATCGCTTCATGTGTGGCTCCGGCGTCCCCGCCGAGACGCTGGAACAGATCGCCGCTCGTCAGCGTCCTGCGGGTCGACTCCAAGTGACGTGCCGCCGTCGACCTGGCTTTCGTCCCGCTACCGCTGCGGATCGCCTTGACGATCGCGTCGTGCTCCCTGACGGACCGGCTCGCACGCTGATCGAGAGAGAAGAGAGCGTTACGCGACTGCTCGAAGAGCTTGTTGAGCTCCTCGAGCAGGTCCAGGAGCAGCGAGCTGCCGCTCGCCCGCGCGATAGCGACGTGAAACGCCACGTCGGAGTCGATGAGCTCATCCATCGCTGCCGCTGGATTTCGTGCCGCAACCCGGAACCGCTCCTGAGCTTCCTCGATGGCCGCGAGCGCCGGTTCATCCGCCTTCGTCGCCGCTTCGGCCGCGGCGAGCTCGTCCAGAGCCCCTCGGACCTTCATCAGGTCAAGGACCTCGTCGCGGTGAACCTGTAGCCATCCGGCGAAGGGCGACTGGTAGCGCCCCCTCGGCCCCATCGCCACGAAACTGCCCCGCCCGTGGTGGATCTCGACGAGCCCCACAGCCTCCAGGGAGCGCAACGCCTCCCTGACGCTTACTCGGCTCACGCCGAGCGACGTCCCGAGCTCGCTCTCGGAGGGCAGCTTGTCGCCAGGTGCATATTCACCGTTCGTGATCGCCTCGAGGATCTGCTCCTTGACGGCGTGGGACCGTCCGGTCGACGACACGTTCTTGAAGCTCACCAAGACACCCTTGTCCTTTTGGGCGGAGGCAGTGGGAGAAGCCTCCCCTTCCTCGCACAGGCCGGAGCGAGTAGATCGGGACCGATGTCGTCAGTTGACCATCTCGGTTCCGACGGAACCCGCGTCCCTGATCGGGGCCGCGACAGCTGACGTGAGCCAGATGGTCGCGACGAACGACAGCACCGCGGTCGCCACCATGTACCAGCCGACTGAGGCGATGGTCCCCGTGCTGGCGACGAGCGCGGTTGCGGTGATTGGTGCGAGGGCGCTACCCACCACCGTGCCGAGCTGGTAGCCGAGCGAGAGGCCGGAGTACCCGACCCGCGTCTCATACACGCTTGCGAACAGGGCCGCCATCGTCCCGTAGGTGGCACTGTACGGAATGAATAGCAGGACGAACCCCAGCAGGGCGAGCAGGAAGTCGCCAGTGCCGAACAACCACAGCCACGGGAAGGCCATGAGGCCCATCCCCACGATTCCGATCATGAAGACCCGCTTGTGGCCGACGCGGTCGGAGATATGGGCGAACGTCGGCATAAGAACGAACGCCAGAATCTGCCCGAGCAGGACCACCAGCAGCATCTCGCTGAAGCTGAAGCCCACCTTCGTGGTGCCATAGCTGAGACTGAACACCGCCGCCAGGTAGACGGCTACGCCGGTCGATACGTAGGCGCCGGCGGTGAGCAGGACCTGCTTCTTGTGGTTCCGCAGGACACTCACGAGCGGCGCCGATTCCACCTGCGCCTTCGCCACCCGCTCGAACGCTGGGCTCTCCTCCAGCGAGAGGCGGATGACGATACCAACGACAACCAGAATGAAGCTGGCCAAGAACGGAATACGCCACGCCCAGGCGAGGAGCTGCTCCTGGGAGACCTGCGAGGTGATCACGAGGAAGACCGCGTTGGAGATGATGAGCCCGGCGGGCGAGCCCGACTGCACCCAGCTTCCGTACAACCCCCGGCGATTCGGAGGAGCGTGCTCGACCGTCATCAGGACCGCCCCGCCGTACTCCCCACCGACGGACAGCCCCTGCACGACGCGAAGCAGCACGAGCAAGATCGGCGCGGCGACACCGATGGTCTCGTAGGTCGGAAGCAGACCGATCGCGCCGGTCGCCACCCCCATCATCATCAGCGTGATGACCAACATGGGTTTGCGACCGAGCCGATCGCCGAAATGCCCGAAGATGATCCCGCCCAGCGGCCGCGCCAGGAAGGCGACGCCAAAAGTCGCGAACGACAACAGCGTGCCCACGAGTGGGTCGTACGACGGGAAGAACAGCTTGCTGAAGATCAGCGCGCTCGCCGTCCCATAGAGGAAGAAGTCGTACCATTCGATGGTCGTGCCGATGAAGCTACCCAAAGTAACTTTCCGTGAGCTTCCGGTCATCGCCCCTCCAGGGGATTAGCGCCACGGTCACTTGCCTGCCATTCAGGGGTGAGGTGGACCTTGCGTGATGCCGAATTACGCCGATCGGTAGGCAGAAGGTAACCAGCAACCAGTCGTCAGTCAACAGACGTAGGACAACTAGCAAGTTTGTTCGAGCTTCTCTCGAGGGCCACGCCGCCGTTCCGGTCGGGCGATGACGTCACACGTGGCGGATTGAACCGCTTAACCTCGTACCGCTGGATGGCTCGAGGGCCCGTTCTGCCTACGGAGCGGCTACTGCCCGGCCCGCTAGGCGATCCAGCAGTACGCCCCCGGTTGGAAGGGCTCGCCTCTCTACGAATCGCGCACCCGCACCCGCACCCGCAGCCGCACCGCCAGCGCCATCGGCTCAGGCTGCCGAGTCACCGCCAGAGCCGTACCACGCGGAGGGAGCAGAGCGTCGGGCAGGGGCCGGTGTGTCGCCGGATCTACCTGTCGATCTCGGCGAGGAGTTCGTACGCACAGCGAGGATCTCTAGAGCGGTGGGCGGCACCGGTGGCCGGTGCCCGGTGCCCGGTGCCCGGTGGACCACTGTGCTGGATGCCAACGAGATGGGGAGATAGATGGCCGTACGCAGTGCATTCGTTGCGCCGGCGGCGCTCTGGCTGGCGTCGATCGACAAGCGGCCACCCAGCACCATGAACGTCGACGCCGCTGATCAAACCGCCGAACTGCCAGTGGGACCCCTTATCTGCGGTTCGGGTGAGCGTCACGCATTGGACCGGTGAGTTCAGCCTTGGCCCGCCGTGCCCTGGTCGCGTTGGTGATCGCCCGCGGTCTGTCGCAGGGTCTCAACGAAGGAGCGCACTATGGACTGGGCTGGGGCTGCCTCTCGCAATACTGCATGGATCGCCCTGATCGGTTCCGGTCTGCGGATCTCGCGGATGAGCACGTCCGGATGCGGACTTTGCAGTCCTAGCCGAGGGATCAGGCTGATCCCGACACCAGCGGCGACGAACCCCTGTGCGGTGGCGTGGTCCTCGCTCTGCACCACGAAGCTCGGGCTGAAACCCGCCGCGGCGCACGCCTGGGACACGACCTCGAAGCAGGGGCCGATCGGCAGCTCGCTGCCCACCCATGGCTCGTCCCCGAGGTCGGCGAGTTCCACGACGGGCTTCCCTGCGAGGCGGTGCCCTCGGGGAAGCACGACGCGGTAGGGGTCGTCGAGCAGGTGCACGAGGCGGACGCCCTCAGCGAAACCGTGGGGTGGCCGGACGACGATCGCGAGATCGGCACGCCCCCGCATCACCTCCGGCAGCGGATCCTCGGGATCGGCCAGTTTCAGATCGACCTGCACGCCGGGGCGTTCGCGACGGAACGTGGCCAGCGCGGGCGCAACCAGACTCGCGCCCGCGGTGGCGAAGTAGCGGATGGTCAACCGCCCGGTGCGTCCGGCCTGTAGGTCGGCTAGTTCTGTCTCTGCCTCCGCGACGAACCTGCTGATGGTGTCGGCGTGTTTCGTGAGCAATAGGCCGGCTGCCGTCGGCTGCACGCCCCGACCCACGCGTTCGAGCAGCGCAATACCAGCCTGCTTCTCCAACGCCGCCACCTGTTGACTGACGGCTGATGGCGTGTAGCCGAGGTTGGCGGCAGCTGCCGTGACAGACCCACTGGTGACGACCGCTCTGAGTACCTGCATTCTCCGCACGTCCAGCATGTAGAAGAGGTTAACGGTCTACCTGAAATTCCGCACTTTTTCTGTCAGATTGCTTTGTGTACCCGCGCAGTCGCACGGACTCCATAGGGCGGGATAAGCGGTGAGGCGTGGTGATGGCGAGTTGATGCGGATGGATCTGCTAGGCGGCTCTAGTGTCCTGAGTCAGGAATTTGGACTGCCCAGACTTCAGTTGACTCCGGTTCGGTAGGTGGGTCAGGCCGCGTGAGCGGTGCTGAGCATTATCTCGAACTCGATAGGCGTGAGGCGGCCGAGAGTGGCGTTGGCGTCGGCGGCGGTGGTAGGTGGTCTCGATCCGCGTTGTCGGCGCAGGTTCCCACTCGGCCCATCGAGCCGCGTAGTTGCGCGTCGCGCAGAACGCGCTGGTAGGCGTGTGATCGGAACTAGCTGCGCCCGGTCGGAGTGCACGATCGCTGTCGCGGCGGGATCGCGTAGTGCGATGGCGTTGCGTAGCGCAGTGACGGCGAGTTCGGAGGTCATGCGGGCGTTGATGGAGTAGCCCACGATTCGTTTCGAGCAGGCGTCTTTGACTGCTGCGCTCGGCGGTCTACGTCAGCAACGCGCCCGACCTGGCCGGACCCGCGCTCACGCAGTGTCGCGGACGGGTTCAGCGATGTGTCGTCAACGAGGTGTTCGGCGAGCGGAGCCAGCATGCCCGGGCTAACCCCCGGCGAGTAGCCGTCCGACGAGGTCGCGACGGCTGCGCACGCCGACCTTGTCGAACACCGACTTGAGGTGGTCCTGCACCGTGTGCGCGGAGATGTGCAGCGTGTTCGCGATGGCCCTGGTGGAGTCGCCGCGCAGCACGTGCCGGGCGATGTCCAGCTCCCGCGCGGTGAGGCCGTAGGCGGCCAGCAGCACACCCAGCGTCGACTGCGGCTCGGCGGGCTCGATGACCACGGCGACGCGGGTCTCGGTGGGCGAGGACAGCTTGGAGGCGTGCAGGCTGAGCCAGCCGCCGGTCGCCGCGCGCACCCGAAGGCTCGGCGGCCGGTCGGCCGTCGCGAGGGCGGCGGCGACGGAGTACACGCCGACCGGCAGCGGCAGCCGGGTGGAGCCGTGCCCGATGAGCGGGAGCAGGGCGTCGGCCTCGGGGGTGCTGGCCACGAGCTCCATCTGCTCGTCGATCACCACGACGCCCGGGCGGCGCTCTGCGTCCGGGACGGGCCGGTGCAGCAGGACGGCCTGGCGCAGGGCGTGCGCGATGCGCGGGGCGAGGCGGCGGACGAGGTCGGCCTCGGCGGCGGTGAAGCCGAGCGCGCCGTCCTCGCGGTGCAGGCACAGATAGCCCCAGCAGTGGCCGCCGACGACCAACGCGGCGCGCAGCTCGTCGCCGAGGCCGACCGGGCGCATGATGTCGCGGTAGCGGGCGCTCTGGCCCCAGGCGCTTTGGGTGGCGGTGTCCAGCGACCGGACGTGCCCCGGGGCGCGCACCAGCTCCGGGAACGTGTTGACGTCGTGGCCGCTCAGCTCGTTGTCGAGGAACATCGGGGCCATCGCGATGAGCGGGTCCTCGCTGTGCGCGCCGGTGAACAGCAGGGTCTCCGGGTCGGCGGTCGCGAAGAACGCGGCGTCGATCGTCATCGCCCGGCGCAGTGCCGCCAGCACCTGCCGCTGCAGCTCGGTTACGTCGAGGCCGCTGCGGCAGACGCGCAGCACTCCGCGCTCGGCGCTGCCGATGTCGGCCACGCGTCCAGTGTCGCGGCAGCGGTCCGCCCGGGAAACCCCACTTAGTTGGGATGGTCGCCCCGACCGGGCGGCCGGACCCTTCTCGGTATGACCACCGATCAGCTCACCCGCAACAAGCACCTCGTCGAGAGCTTCATCCAGGAGCTCTTCACCAAGGGCGACCTCACGGCAGTCGACCGCTACGTCGCGCCCGACTTCGTCAACCACGACCCGCCGTTCCCCGGCGCGCCCGAGGGCGTCGAGGGCTTCCGCCAGGCAGGCCAGATCATGCGGGCTGCGGTGCCCGACTGGCGCAGCGAGGCCGACCACTACATCGCCGAAGGTGACCTCGTCGTCGAGTACTTCCACGCCTGGGGCACCCGCACCGGCGAGCTGTTCGGTGCGCCGCCCGACGGCAAGGTCCTGCGGCTGCGCGGAATCCACATCTTCCGCATCGCGAACGACAAGATCGTCGAACGGTGGGGGTGCCTCGATTTCATGGCCTTCAACGAACAGCTCACAGGCTCCTGATCAGCTCGACGACGAGATCGGCGCCCTCGCCCGCCCGAGCCGCCCGCCCGCGTCCTCGCCGGTCAAACCCCCGGATTCGGCCCTCACGCTGCCCTGACCGACCCGGGTCCGAGACAGCGTTACGGCGTCTGGGCAGAGCCGACCCCGGATGGGTCACGCCGCTGACGGAGATGATGGACCGCGAAGGCGGTGGGCGCCGCCGTGGCGGGCGGGGTCGTAGGTGACGCCGTCTTGCCAGCAGCCGACGGCACCCTGGTCGCCACCCCCGACACCCCTCTGACGACCTGATTCCAAGCCTGCTCGCCGCCTCCGACGTCCTCGGCACCGGCTGGTACGGCGCCGTCGCCGCCGAAGCGGGACTGCGCGGGGACGGTGGAGGCGGCGGGGTGAGCCAGTGGTCGAGGGCTCCGGTCGACTGGTCAGACATCGGGGTTCTCCTCCGCAGTTCGCGGGGTCGGGATGAGGCGCGGACCCACTGCTGATGCGGCGTCATCGGCCACCGAGATTCCCAGTACGTCCACGCCGAGCTCATTGCCGCTCGGCCCGGTGTGGCGGGGTCCCGTCCCGGCCATCCTCCGGAGCCGGCGGGTCTGGCCATAGACTCCGCCCCATGGCCGGGCCCCCCGACGTAGATCCATCCTCGGCAACCCCGTCTGGCCGGCCCTCCGCGGACAAGCGCTCAGTGCTGCAATCGGTCGAGCGGGCGGTCGCGGTCCTGCAGGCTCTTGCTACTCAACCGGACCCTCGGTCAATCGTCGATCTCGCTGCGAGCCTCGGGGTGGACCGCACGATCGTTCGTCGGATCCTCCGGACGTTGGAGGCCGAGGAGTTCGTCGAGCCCGCCCCGGGGGCGGCTACCTGATCGGCCCACGGGCGCTCGTCTTTGGCAATGCCTATCGCGAGAGGCTTTCCCTGCGCTCGGCCGCATTGCCGTATATGTCGGACTTCGTCCGCGCGCTAGGTGAGCGGCAGTTGATGGTTTCGATCGCCGCAGTCGTGCACCGGGAGCTACTCCTTGTCGACCAAGTGTGGAACCCCGGCATGAGCCTTGATCTCGTCTTCGACGTTGGCTCACGGTTTCCGGTCGGCGAGTCCGCCTCGGGTCGAGCCCTGCTCGCTTATATGTCTCGTGAAGAGATCGCCGATACGGTCGGGGCGGAGCAAGGTCGCAAGCTCGAGCCACGGCTGATCGCCATCCGGGCCGCGGGCGGCGTGGATTTCCAGCGTCGCCCCGATCAGCAGGGCCACTGCGCCATCGCCGCAGTCATCTTTCCGCGCTACGGCCGTCCTCGGAGCACGCTGGTGCTATCGGGGCTCGGACTGGAAGACGAGCTGTGCCCTGACTCACCCTCGGCGAGACAGGTGCGGCGGTACGCCGACCGCATCGGCGATCTGATCTAACGTCGATTGATGGCCTGTACGGCGATCTCCGGGACCAGTTGCGATCTCTTAAGGTCAGCTTCTTCGGAGGACAAAAAGTGATTATCAAGACCTGCCAGTTCGCCCACTCAGGTACCACGCACGGTTAGCACGATCACCTGCGCGATGCACTGAGCGCTCACCCCCCGCACACGTGATCATCCTGCCCGCGACCAGAGTAATGGCCCGGTCCTTCATCCCCGGCGCCCGCCGGTCGCCGCCCCGCGTGTCCCCCCGCCAGTACGGCCCCGGCTGATGACGTGAGCTGGGCCCAGGTCTAGCTAGCCCTCTCCCTGCCTTGGTTGCGCCAGGGCTGGTCTGCGGATCCCCACGCCGCGAGCGGCCGCAAGTGCGGCCCTGAGGTCCGGAGCGCATTGATCTATAGACACCAGCAGTGATCCATGCCATAGTCCGTAGAGCGAAATACGCCCATATCGAGCGATTATCGCCCGTCGCCGGCGGATTCAAGCCCGGTCCAGATGTCAGTCGGTCCGCATCAGCGTTCGCAGGCGACGAGCGGCCAACGGCTTGCGGTGGGCCTCACGTGCGGAGGGAAGTGCATCGCGATGATCATTCGGCACGCTAAGGGCACCACGTCGAAGCAGGGACGCACCGGGTGGCCGGAGGGAACCTACGAGGACGAACACGGCCGGGACGGGTTCGCCGGCGAGGCGTCGATGCTGTATCGGGTGCATCCACCCACCCGGTGGGCGCGGATCGAGGGCAACCTGAAGCCGCGGGCGATGGACACCCTGGCGGTGGAGCCGACGGACATGGCCGATCCCGGGGGCGTGCCGACCCGGATCCTGTACAACGACGACGTTCACGTGTACGTGTCGCGTCGGCGGGCGCCCATGTCGTACTATATGCGCAACGCGGACGGTGACGAAATCTACTTCGTCCACGATGGCGCCGGCACGGTGGAGAGCGATTACGGCCCATTGACGTACGAGACCGGCGACTACGTGGTCATCCCGAAGGGTACGAATTACCGGATCGTGCCCGAGACGCCCGACAACTTCTTCCTCATCATCGAGTCCCGAAAAGGACCCACGGGCTTTCCCGAGCGGGGAATGCTGGGCCAGCACGTGCCGTTCGACTTCGCCCTGCTGCAGGGTCCGGATCCCCAGCCGATTCTCGACGAGGGCAGCGAGTACGAGGTGCGCATCAAGCGGGCCGACGAGTGGACGAGCGTCTTCTACGACTTCTGTCCGCTCGACGCCGTCGGCTGGACCGGTAACCTCTGCCCCTTCAAGCTCAACGTCAGGGACCTGCGTGCCCCGTACTCCGAGCGCACCCACCTGCCGCCCTCCACGTATGCGACGTTCCAGTGCCCGGGTTTCTGGGTCGTGACGTTCCAGCCCAAGCCTTTCGAGACCGCACCGGACGCCGAGCGCGTCCCGGCCTATCACCGCAACGTCGACTACGACGAGGTCGTGTTTACCCACTCCGGGCGCTTGATGTCCCGCGCGGAGGACCAGGGCGCGGCGACGCTGACCCTGCATCCGGCCGGCATCCACCACGGTCCTAACCCCCGGGCCTTCGAGGGCGCGAAGAAGGCGGACCGGATGGACGCCTTCCTGGTGAACATCGACGCCGAGAAGCCGCTGAGGTGGACCGAGGCCTTCACCCGCGCGGAGGACCCGAACTACTGGGCGACGTTCTCCGACCAGCTGATGCCCGTCACACCGTAGGCACGGCACGCAGAACCGAGAGGAAGGCTGCAGCCGCATGGCGCAGGGAGCCAACCAGGACCAGACCGATGCCTATCTCAAGCGGACGCGGTACACGACGTTCTCGTCATTGCCCACCGGATGCTCAGGCGAATTGATCAGCCTGTTCACCAGTGATGGCGCGGAGATCCGCGCGATGCTCTACACGCCGTCGCGCCCCTCGCGCACGGTGGTCACGTTCTCCCACCCCAGGGTGGACGTCCAGCGGCACTTCCAGATCGTCGACTTCCTGGAGGCCGGATACGCCGTTTTCGCGCACAACAGCCGATGGCTCAACAACGATGTCGCGACCACACACGAGCACCTCCTGCTCGACGTGGCCGCCGCCATGCGGTATCTGCGCACCGATCGGGAGTTCGAGAACGTCGTCCTGCTGGGCACGAGCGGCGGGGGGTCCCTGTACGCCTTTTATCAGGCCCAGGCCGGCACGGCCCCGGCCGACCGGCTGCGCGACCTGCCGTGGGGCGACCCCCTGGACCTGGGCGCCGAGGACATGCCGCAGGCCGACGCGATCATCCTCACCGCCGCGCATACCGGCCAGGGCAAGCTGCTCGAGCGGATCATCGACCCCTCCGTGGTCGATGAGGACGACCCGATGGCGGTTGACCCACGCTTGGACATGTACGACCCGGCCAACGGGTTCCGCGAGCGACCCGAGCAGAGCCGCTACAGCCCGGAGTTCCTGCTGTCCTACCGCGCAGCCCAGCACGAGCGGGTCCGACAGCTGGACACACTGGCCTTCGCGCGGATCGAGGAGCAACGAAGGTTCGGGGCCATGCAAGCCGACCCTGCCCTGGGGGGCACCGATGGGCGTGGCCAGATCGAGGTTCGGCGCCGCGCCGCAGGCACTCGCTACATGGTGGTCTACCGCACGACCGCGAACCCGGCCTACCTCGATCTACGGCTCGAGCCCAGCGACCGGGTGCAGGGCGGAATCTGGTCGCTGCAGCCGGAGGTCGACAATTTCGGCGAGTGGGGGCTGGCCAGGCTTGTGACCCCGCGGGCCTGGCTGAGCACATGGTCCGGCATCAGTTCCCGGGCCTCACTCGTGGACAACGCAGCCGGCCTGCATCTACCGACGCTGGTGATCACCGGTACCGCAGACCGCGACATCTACCCGTCCGACAGCGAGGCGGTCTACGCAGCGACCCCGCATCCGGACAAGTCATTGGTCATGATCGCCGGAGCCGATCACTACCTCCGACCTTCGGGACCCAAGGGCGAGGGGAAGGACACCCGCGCGGAATCGCGGGAACACACCCAAAAGTGGATGTCCGAGAGGTTTCCGGTGTAGCTCTCCTTCAACGAAGCCCCCGGCACAATGGACTCCATTCAATCAGGAGATGCACATGCGGTTCGGCATGCTGAGCATTTGCGACAACGACCCCGAGAAGCGGAGTACGCAGCAGTTCTACCAAGACCTGCTCGACGAGATCGTGCTCGCGGAGGAGCTCGGATTCGAGGACTACTGGGTCGCTGAACACCACTACAGCAACTACGGGGTCGTGCCCTCCCCCGCAGTCCTGCTGGCCGCCGCGGCGAGCAGGACGAGCCGGATCGGACTGGGCTCCGGAGTGAGTATCCTTCCTTTCCACGATCCACTGCAGGTCGCCGAGGACTACGCGATGGTCGACGTACTCAGCAACGGGCGCTTGACCTTCGGCGCCGGCCGCGGGTTTCTCATCCACGAGTACGAGGCGTTCGGCATCCTGAACCAGCAGGACAGCCGCGAGCGGTTCGACGAGGCGCTGGCGATCATCCAGAAGGCCTGGGAAGGGGAGCGGTTCAGCTTCGACGGGAAGCACTACACCGTCGACGAGGTGAAGCTCAACGTCGTGCCCCTGCAACGGCCGGGACCGCCGATCTACCAAGCGGCGCTGAGCCCGTCGAGTTACGAGAAGGCGGCAGCGCTCGGCGTGCCGGTCGCGGGGGTCGCGACCACCCTGCGCACCCTGGACCGGATCGAGGAACGGGTCGGCAGCTTCAAACGTCTGTGGGCCGAGTCGGGCCGCGACGCGGACACGGTCGACGTACCGATCACCTGGTACACCTTCGTGGTACCTGAGCAAGACCGGGTCTACGAAGACGCTGGGCGCCACCTCATCGACTACTTCCGGAGCATCGGGAACATCTTCGACCCGGAGAAGGTGGACAACCCGGAAGCCCGACAGGTCTACGAAGAGCTCCACGAATGGAATAACACCGTCACCTACGAATTCATCGAGAACAACACCGACGTGGCCCTGTTCGGTGATCCGGATACCGTGATCGCCAAGCTCGAGCGGATCCGCGCCGCAGGTGTCGAAAAGGTGCACTGCGTGATGAACTTCGGTAACAGGCCACACGACGAGGTCGCCGCCTCGATGGAGCTCTTCGCGAAAGAGGTCATGCCCGCGCTCCGCTGACCGGGTGCAGAACTCCCCATATTTCGTCCCATACTTCGACGGACGAAGGAGTCCGTGTGTCGTTGACGATTTCCTGTACCTTCGCCACCTCCAACCAGTCGCACGAGCATGCCCGGATCGCCGAGGAACTCGGCTACACGCGAGCGTGGTTCTACGACTCCCCGTCGCTCTACTCTGACGTCTGGGTCCAGCTCTGTCGGGCAGCCGACCGCACGGAGCGCATCATCCTTGGCCCCGGGTGTCTGATTCCCTCGCTGCGGCATCCGGCCACGAGCGCCTCCGCGATCGCGACGCTCGCCTCCATCGCGGGACGCGAGCGCGTGTGTGTCGCGTTCGGTACCGGTTTCACCGGGCGTCTGATGTTGGGCAAGCGGCCGATGAGGTGGGCCGACGTCAGCCACTACGTGCGGACGGTCCGCGCACTCCTGCGCGGCGAGCAGGTGGAGTGGGACGGCAGCATCATCCAACTGATGTACACCGAGGGCTTCGGTATGCCGCTCCCGCTCGAGGTTCCCGTCGTCCTGGGCGCCGCCGGACCCAAGGGGGCGGCAGCGGCACGCGAGGTGGCCGACGGCGTCCTGTGCGCGCCGGAGGCACTGCCGGGATTCGATTGGACCATCCTGTTCAACTACGGGACCGTCCTCGACGAGGGCGAGGACCCGGACTCCGAGCGAGTAATCGCGGCAGCCGGCCCGGGAATGACGATGGTGTTCCATTTCCTGTATGAGCACCGAATGCTCGACAAGCTGCCCGGCGCGGATGCGTGGGCGGCCGCGTACGAGGGGATCGATCCCGCTACTAAGCACCTGGCCATGCACGATCGCCACCTGGTCGCGGTGACGGAGAGGGACCGGCCGTTCATCTCGGGCGATGTGCTGATGGCGAGCGGGATGGCGATGACGCCGCAGCAGCTCCGCGACAAGCTCGCGAAGATGGAGGAGTCCGGCGTCACCGAGGTGGCCTACCAGCCGGCGGGACCGGACATTCCGCGCGAGCTGGAGGCTTTCGCGAAAGCGGCGCACGACTGACACGCAGACCCTTTCTCCCACACATACGGCGACGTCCCGCCAGATCCCCAGACCCGGCGTGCCCGTCGTACCGATCGAACCTGAGAAAAGGACGGAGCGAGTGTGATGGCTGTCGACCTCGACAAGGAGAGAATCGCGATTCTCGTCTGTCACCTACAGCGGGACGTGATCGAGAACGAGAAGACGCTCGGTGCCGTGTTTGGGCCCGAGGCTGCCGCCCGGAAGGTGGTAGCACAGGCCGGTCGGCTCCTCGACGGTGCGAGGTCAGCTGGCGCACCGTGTGTGCTGATCCGGATCGCTTGGCGGGCGGACCGATCGAACCTGCTGACGAACCTGCCGCTGCTCCGGATGGCGGCCGGTCTCGATGCGCTGATCGAGGGAAACCCTGGCGCGGAGTTCGTCGACGACCTGCCACGCCGGGACAGCGACATCGTCCTCACCCACCACCGCACCAACCCGTTCCTCGGAAGTGACCTGCACACCATTCTGCAGGCCCGCGACGTGGACACGGTCGTGCTCTGCGGTGTCGCGACGAACATGATCGTCCAAGCCACCGCCTTCGCCGCAGCCGACCTCGGCTACCGGGTCGTCATCGTCGAGGACGCCTGCGCCGCGGGTACGCCCGCGGCCCACACGGCGGCGATGGAGACGCTGGGGCTGCTCGCCGATATCGCGCACACCGACGACGTCGCCAGCGCACTGTCGTAGCCGGCACATAATCGAGGAGAGGATCGAGTAATGGAGAACGGGCTCTTCTACACGCCGCTCACCGGTGCGTCCCGGGCCGAGATCGAATGCGGGATGGCAGGCAAGAATGAGGCCTACTTCCAACGGATGTTGCACGAGCTGACCGAGCAGGCCCAGCGCGCCGATGCGCTCGGTTATGACAAGCTCGCCATCTCGGAGCACCACTTTCAGATCGAGGGATTCGAGGTCCCGAACAACCCGGTCATGTTCAATGCCTACCTGGCAGCGCAGACCAAGAACATCAAGCTCGGCCAACTGGGCATCCTGGCCGCCGCACGACACCCACTGCTGGTCGCCGAGGACATCGTGCTCCTAGATCACATGACCCAGGGACGCTGCTTCGTCGGTCTGGCCCGTGGGGCACACACCCGTGCGGTGAACGTGCTCGCCGACAAATACGGGATCAAGGCTCCAACTCCTGGACTCACGGACCCGGCAGCCCGGCAGTTGAACCACGAGCGGTTCGTCGAAAACTTCGAGCTCATGAAGATGGCCTGGACACAGGACACCTTCAAATTCACCGGGAAGTACTGGCAGGTCCCTCCGGATGACGTCGTCTTCGGCCACGAGGGCACCGCGAAGTACGGCCGAGGCCAGAACGCGGAGGGCCGGATTGATGAGATCGGGATCGTTCCCCGTCCGTTCACTAAGCCCTACCCCCAAGTCTACGTGCCCTTCACGGCGAGCCCGGCGACCGTGGAGTGGTGTGCCAGAAACCAGATCCGCCTGGTGGCGTTCACCTCGATCCACGAGCAGATCGACGAGATCCTGACCCGGTACCAGCGGGCCGCGAACGAAGCCGGACAAGCAATCGGGTACGGCGACGGCGTCGCACACTTCAAGACGATCATCATCTCGGATACCGAGGAAGAAGCACGCCACCACGCCGAGAACGTCGCGTGGGCGTGGGCTGAATGGCTCGGTGGATACGGATTCAACGAAGCGTTCCGACTGCCTGGCGAAACCGGCCCCATCCCGAACAACTTCGAGACCACCCAGCGAGGCCACCGGTTCATCTTGTACGGCACCGCGGACCAGGTTCTCCGCCAATTGGAACCGTTCGTCGAGCAGTACAACGTCGGTGAGCTCTTCAACTGGGTCTTCAACGGAGTCATGCCTCACGACGCTGTCCTGAAGTCTTTCGAGCTGTATGCGGAGAAGGTCGCGCCCAAGCTTCCGTGAGCAACACGTCCTCTTCACGTCGTTCCTGCTCGACGGCCTGCACGCCGAGGTGGCCCCACCGGTCCTGCGGGCGGTGACGTCGGGTGGGAAGGTGATGGCGCTGGCCCTGACCGAACCTCGGGGTAGCAGCGGCGCCTCCCACCTCGCAGCGCGCGTGCGGCCGATCGACGGCGGATTCCTCGTCTCCGGGAGAACACTCGGTGACGCTGGCCGCGCACGCGATCGTCGTCGGCACTACCGATCTCGCCCTGGGATCGCGGGGGACGCGCCGGCTACTGCTCCCCTGGCCGACCCATCAGCCTGCAGCGGATCCCCGATCCCGGGTTCCGCCCCCTCAGACGGACCAGCCTAACCTTCGACGACACGTTCGTCCCCGGCGATCACCAGCTCGGCGACGGTAGCAGCGGCCTCGCCGCCCAGCTCGGCGACTTCGGCTTCTCCCGGGCAGTTCATGTGTATCGCGCCGCGCGCCGAAGCGGCCCGCTGGCTCTGCTACCGCAGGCTGGGTCTGCGCGACGGCCTGCCGCACACCCGCGAGGCCGCGATGGTCAAGTGGTTGGTCCCGCACCTCGCGGTGCAGGCCATCAACGACTGCATCGTCCCGCACGGTCACGTCGGATGGTCCACCGAGATGCCCCTGCAGCAGCTCCTGCTCGACGTCAGCGGACTGCAGATCGGCGAAGGCGCCCCGCAGATCCAGAATCTCGTCATCGCCCGTCACCTCATCGGCCGCCAGTACACCGGCTGAGATTGCGCGGTGACCTGCGCTGCGCCCCGACGGGCGCTCTACTCGGCCGGGTCGAGATAGGTGTGCGCGAGGCGTTTCCACGCGGCCAGGTGCGGCTCGAGCCGGGGATCGCGCGGCTCGAAGGTGTAGGTCATCGCGACCCCGCGCATGCTCGACCACAGCAGGGAGCTGAACTCCCGGAACTGCGGCAGCCCCGCCAGGCGTGTCCCGAACACGGCGGCCAAGGTGTCCCGGATGATCGGCGCGAGCCGGTGCTCCTCGGGCTGGAGCACCTCACGGAGCTCGGCGTTGGTCCGCGAGGCGACCCAGAAGCTCGATGGTCGCGGCGAACAGCGGCCCACGATAGGTCGCCCACATGGTCTCGACCGCGGCGTCGATGTCCTCGCCCCGCTTGGGGTCGGGCGGGCCCACGATGAGATCGCCGGTCCGGGCCTCGGCGAGGTGTTGCACGGCAGCCACCAGGAGCTCGTCCTTGGAGGGAAACTGGTGCAGCAGGCTGCCCATCGACACGCCGGCCCGTTTCTGGATCGCCGTGGTCGTGCTGCGGCTGTAGCCGTCCTCGGCCAGGCAGGCTACCGCGGCGTCCAGGATCCGGGCACGGGTCTGTTTAGCCCGCTGCTGCACCGGTCGAGAGGCCGCGTTGGAGGACGACGCCATGGGTGGACGATAGCAGCGGATCCATACTAGTAAAGAGTTGCTAGTACGGCTTTACTATTTTTCCGAGTTGTGCCAGCCTGCTAGAGCGGGCCGCAGGATCTGTCGCCCCACAGCCTCGCGACGCCGCGTGCCGTCCGGAACGGCGCGTCGCAGCTCACGCCGGGCCGCCGGACCGCAAAGGAGCGGAACCATGACCGCCGCCAGCAGGTACGCGTGGATGACCGTCACGAGTCATATGCGCCAGGCCGCGGCGATCGACGGTTCACGCACCGCAGCCATCACCCTGGATCGAAGTCTGACCTTCGCCGAGACGTGGGACCGTGGGGTACGACTGGCCAACGCGCGCTCGGTGTCGAGCCCGGCGACCGCGTCGCCGGGCTCGAGGACAACAACGTCGGTGCCGCCGACATGCTCCTCGGCTGCGCCATCGCCGGCGCGGTCCGGGTCCCGCTCTACCCCCGTAACTCCGCGGAGTCGCACAGAGCGATGCTCGAGGGCACCGACTGCAAGGTCGTCATCACCGACACCGTGCACGCCGCCGGGGTCCAGGGTCTCGAGACCGAGGTCGCGTCCCTGGAGCACATCATCGTGCGCGACGGCGGCTACGAGGACAGGCTGCGCCCCCAGGACGACATCGATCCGGATCGACGGCGAGTCCTGGTACGTCCTCCGCCACTCCAGCGGCACCACCGGCAAGCCCAAGGGCGTCGCCTACACCCACCACGGCTGGGTGACCAAGTGCCGGAACTGGGCCTACTGCCTCGAGCGGATGACCGTCCGGACGATCATCGCCCACGGCGCGCCGATCTCGCACGCCTCGGGCTACTTCTTCCTTCCGGCGTGGCTCCCTGGCGGGGCGAACCTACTGTTCGGGGCCATTCGAGCCGGACAAGGTCCTGACGATGATGCGCGCGACCGGGCCACCCACATGTTCGCCTCACCCGGCATCCTCGCCATGCCACCCCGCCACCCCGATGCCGCGGCCCAGCCGTGGACGGACCTGCAGTCCATGGCCGTCGGCGGCGCGCCGATCACCGACGCCGCGGCCCTGCCGCCCGCGACGTCTTCGGCGATACCCTCGTGCAGCTGTTCGGACAGACCGAGGTTCGTGCCGGTGACCCACATGGGCTCCGAGGAATGGTTCGCCAACATCAAGGGGTCGAACCCGCTGCGCTCGGCTGGCCGGGTCGTCCCTTACGCCCAGGTCAAGATCGTCGGCCCGGACGGAGCGGAGCTCCCAACGGACGAGGAGGGCGAGATCGTCGCGCGCGCCGAAGGGCAGATGCGCGGCTGCTGGGGCGACGAGGAGCTGACCAAGGCCGGTCTGGCCGACGGCTGGGTGCACACCAACGGCATCGGCAAGTTCAACGCCAACGGGTTCCTCTGCGTCCTCGACCGCACCGACGACATGATCGTCTCCGGCGGCTACAACATCTGGCCCGCCGAGCTCGAAACAGTGATCGCGGAAGCACCCCGCCGTGCCGAGGTCGCCGTGTTCGGTGTCCCCGACGGGCGCTGGGGTGAGACCCCGATGGCGGTGGTCACCGTGGCCGCCCCTTCCACCGTCAGCGCCGACGAGCTCGTCGAGGCCCGCGTAAACGGCTCGGCTCCTACAAGAAGCCCGGCCGGGTCGAGCTCACCACCGACCCGCTCCCGAAGTACGTCGTCGGCAAGCTGCTGCGCAAGGCCCTGCGCGAACCGCACTGAGAAGGGCACGACCGCCGGATCTCCGGGTCGTGACCGATGACCACCGCGAACCGAGGAGCCTGATCGTGTCCACCCGTGAAGCCGTCATCGTCGACGCCGTGCGCACCCCGGTCGGGAAACGCGGCGGCTTACTCAAGGACTGGCACCCCACCGACCTGCTCGCTCACACCCTGAGCACCCTGGTCTCCCGGAGCCGGTTCGACCCGGCCGCCCTCGACGACGTGATCATCGGGTGCGTTCTGCAACGCGGCGAGCAGACCGGCAACATTGCCCGCAGCGCCGTCATGGGCGCCGGCTTCCCCGAGTCGCTGCCAGCCACCACTATCGACCGCCAGTGCGGCTCGGGCCAGCAGGCCGTCCACTTCGCCGCCCAGGCGATCGGATCCGGTGAGTACTCCTTCGCCGTCGGCGGGGGCGTTGAGTCCATGACCCGCGTCGAGCTCGGGCCTCTGTTCGAACCCGGCGCCGGGCCCGGCCCCTGGTATGGGGAACGGGCGCTGGCCCGCTACGAGGGCAACCTGCTCGCCCAGGGCCCCTCCGCGGAGCTGGTCGTGCAGAAATGGGGCCTGACCCGTGAGCAGCTCGACGCCTACAGCGTCGGCAGCCACGCCCGCGCCGCGCGTGCCGCGGCAGACGGACGTCTCGCCGACCAGCTGGTGCCGGTCGAGGTCGGCGACGGCCGCGGCGGGACCACGACGATGACCCGCGACGAGGGCATCCGAGACTCAATCGACCCCGCGCGGATGGCGCAGCTCAAGCCGGTCTTCGCCCCGGACGGGGCCATCACCGCGGGCAACGCCTCACAGATGAGCGACGGGGCCGCGGCCCTCCTGGTCGCCGAGCGCGCCGCCGCTGAGGCAGCCGGGCTGCGCCCGAGGGCACGGATCGTGTCCATGGCCGTGGCCGCCGACGACCCACTGCTGCAGTTCACCGCGGTACTCCCGGCCACCCACAAAGCTCTCGCCCAGGCCGGCATGAGCGTCCACGATCTCGACCTCGTCGAGGTCAACGAAGCCTTCGCCCCGGTCCCTCTGATCTGGCAGAGCGAGTTCGACTACCCCGCCGACCAGATCAACGTCAACGGCGGCTCCATCGCGATCGGCCACCCCCTCGGCTCGACCGGCGCCCGCATGATGACCGGCCTGCTCGCCGAGCTCGAACGCACAGGCGGCCGCTACGGGCTGCTCACCATCTGCGAAGGCATGGGCATGGCCAACGCCACGATCATCGAACGCCTCGGCTGAAGGAGTCCGCAGCATGAGCAACGAGAAGCCGCTGCTGGTCGAGCGGCACGGTCCGGTCGGCGTTTTGACCCTGGATCGGCCGAAGGCCCACAACGCGCTCAGCCGCACGCTGATCTCCGCACTCGTCCAGGCGCTGAACGAGATGGAGAACGACGGGAGGATCCGGGTCGTGGTGATCGCCGGCTCCGAACGCACCTTCTGCGCCGGCGCCGACATCGACGAGATCACCACTATGATGGGCGTCCCTGTCCTCGACCCCCTGCCGATCGATCCGCTCTTCGAGCTCCTCGGGCGCTACCGCAAACCGACCGTGGCCGCCGTGCGCGGCCTCGCCCTCGGCGGCGGATGCGAGATCGCCCTCGCCTGCGACATCGCCATCGCCGGACAGAGCGCACGCTTCGGGGTCCCCGAGGTCGCCCTCGGCGTCCTGCCCGGAGCCGGTGGCACCCAGCGACTCGTCCACGCCCTCGGCAAGGCCAAGGCGATGAAGATGCTGCTGACCGGTGATCACGTCGACGCCGACTATGCCTACGCGGCCGGCCTCGTCGCCGAGGTCGTGTCCGACACCGATGTGCTCGACCACGCGACCGCGCTCGCGAACCGCATCGCCTCCAACGGACCACTCGCTGTCCAGCTCGCCATGAACTCCGCCCGCAACGCCTTCGAGGCCACCCTGGCCCAGGGCCTGACAGTCGAACGACGCAACTTCCACATCCTTCTCTCCAGCGAAGACGCGCAGGAAGGCGTCGACGCCTTCCTCGCCAAGCGGCCGCCCCAGTTCACAGGCCAGTAGCGGCGGCCACGTGTTGACGTCCCTGTACAGCTGGTACGACCGGTTGGGATGACGAGCCCGGAGGAGCTCACCGACCAGATCGTGATCGTGATCGGCAACGTCCTTTCCGACAGTCCGGTGAACCGGGGTGCGCCGCTCACCTCACCTTGACGGTAATCGTTCGTCCCGGCATGACCGCCGCCGGTTCGAGCGCCTGGCCGGACCAGCGCAGGGCCTCAGCGAGCGGGCAGCCGGGCCGCGCCGTCGATGCGGATCACCTCCCCGTTGAGCATGGGGTTGTCCAGGATGTGCCCGACGAGCGCCGCAAATTCGGATGATTGGCCCAGGCGGGCAGGGTGGGGCATCTGCTGCGTCATCGACGCCTGGGCCCGAGGAGGCAGCGACCGTAGTAGCGGTGTCTCGAAGAGGCCCGGCGCGACGGTCACGACCCGGATGGCGTGCTGTGCGAGATCTCTGGCCGCAGGCAGGGTCATGCCGATCACGCCGGCCTTTGACGCCGAGTAGGCGAGCGACCCGGCCTGACCGTCATAGCCCGCGATGGAACTGGTGAGGACGATGACGCCCCGGTCGTCTTCCTCAGGGGTGTTGGCCGCCATGCTGCGCGCGGCGAGGGCCAGCAACATCGCAGTGCCGGTGAGGTTTACGCGGCACACCTCGTCGAACTCGTCAAAAGACAGCATGCGGTTGTCGCTCAAGATCCGCGCCGAGGATCCGATGCCCGCACACGCGACGGCCGCTCGTAGCGGACCGAGCCGGGTCGCGGTGGCGACTGCAGCCTCGACCTGGTCCGGTACGCGTACGTCGGTACGGACGAAGTGCGCCTTCGGACCGAGCGCTGCATTCGGCTGGTCCGACGGTGATAACAGGTCGGCAATCACGACCGATGCGCCGCGCTCGAGGAGCAGTCGGACTGTCGCGAGGCCGAGGCCCGACGCTCCACCGGTGACCACTGCTGAGCAGCCTTCGAGAAACATGAGAAGCGCCGTCCTCTTCGGATGGTGACGATGACGCCCAGAAGAACTGGGTGTAGCGGATGTCAGGCTTCGGCCGGTGCAGGCCAACTCGTACGGCCCGAATCGATCGTTCACAACAGTTTCTGTGGTGCGGCCACCTCCGTCCGTGGGCGGCGCGAAGTGGTGCACCTGCGCCGGGCCGGCGTCGTTCTCCGAGACCGCAACCCCGCCCGGCGAGCTGTCCGCTGCGAGGCCGGAGGCCGTGGTGCAAGTGCCATTGCTTACGCCCGTCGTGCTCCCTCACCAGCCTCGGCTCCACCCCCGTGACCGAACCCCCACCGAGCAGCTATGTCCGTATTCGCTCACGTAGCTCAGGTCTCACCATAACCCAGTGAACCGCAGGTCAGAGCGAACTCTTGCTAGGGTTGTCAACATCGGTTAACCTTGCTGCGTCAGGGAGGGCAACATCACACCGGCACGACGGAGAGGTTCGTCACCCGCAGCCATCAGCGCGGAGCCACTCGGAGCGACCCCGGGAAGGACGATCGGCGTCCATCGTCCGCGGAGTGCTGCCACCGCCACGGCGCCGGCACGGCCAATGACCGCGGAGGCGAAGAGCGACCGACGCCATGCCAGCCGACCGCGAGCTCGGGCTCGGAAAGACCCGAGGCCGCGGCATCCGCAACCAGCGAAAGTCCCAGAGAAAGGGTTGATCGACCATGCCAACGAGCGTCGAGAACTTCCAGGCACGACGGGTAGTCACGGGAACCGACGAGAAAGGACGATCCCGGGTGGTAGTCGATGAGCTGGCCCCCACTCGTGCGGCCACTCCCACGTTCACCGTCGTCGACCTCTGGCAGACCGATACGGTTCCGCCGCGCGTCGACGCCGAGGACACACTGACCGGGATCGTTGCCCTCGACCCGCCGAAGGCGGGCGTCCTAGTCCGGTTCGTGACCTTTCCACCGGACGCGGAGTGGCAGAGCAACGGGGGCTACGAGGACGCGATGGCCGCGATCGGGGGCGCCGATTCGCACGTGGACGACGGGGATACCGCAGGAGTCCACGCCACCGACACCGTCGATGTCGTAACGGTTGTGGAGGGCGAGATCTACGCGGTTCTCGAGAACGAAGAAGTGCACCTCCGTGTCGGTGACACGATGGTGCAACGCGGCACCAAACACGCATGGAGCAACCGTACGTCCGGGCCCGCCACCATCGTGGCGACCATGTATTCCGCGACGCGCTGAAATCTGCGTCGACGGCACAGGCCCAACAACAACTTCAGGGCAATCAAAAGTAGTTGAGTCACCCCACGAAAGAGGTTGTGTAATCAATGGCGCTCCAGTCACAGAACAGCCCATCCACGATTTCTGACGACGGTTCGAATGTCGACTTCGACGTCGTCGTCGTCGGCGCCGGCTTCGGGGGCCTCTACGCCCTCCATCATCTGCGCGGCCTGGGCCTGCGGTGCCGCCTCTTCGAGGCCGGAGGTGGAGTGGGCGGGACGTGGTACTGGAACCGCTATCCCGGCGCCCGCGTCGACATCGAGAGCCTGGAATACTCTTACGGCTTCTCCGAGGAGCTGCAGCAGGAGTGGGATTGGACTGAGCGGTACGCGGGCCAGGCAGAGGTCCTCCGTTACCTCAACCACGTAGCAGACCGTTTCGATTTACGTCGGGATATCCAGTTCGACACCCACATCACCTCGGCCGAGTTCGACGAGACGACCGACACCTGGGTCGTCGCGGCAGCTGGCGGTGAGAGCGTCCGCGCCACGTACTGCGTGATGGCGGTGGGTATCCTCTCCGCCCGGAACCTGCCCGACATCGCAGGGTTGGATACCTTCGCGGGCGAGCTCTACCACTCCGGCTCATGGCCGCACGACCACGTCGATCTGGCGGGTCGTCGGGTCGGGCTCATCGGAACGGGCGCCTCGGGGGTCCAGATGATCCCGATCATCGCGCAGCAGGCGGACGAGCTGTTCGTCTTCCAGCGTTCCCCGCACTGGTGCGTGCCGCTGCAGAACGTCCCGATGCCGCCCGATTACCTGAAGAGCATCAAGGACAACTACCCGGAGCTGCGCCGCCGGGAGCTCGACGCCTTCGGTGGGTACACACTCGTCGACTTCGAGATCGCCGCACCCAATACGCAGCGCGCGCTCGACGTCTCCGATGAGGAGCGGCAGAAGGAATACGAGTACCGTTGGAAGTCCGGCGGACTCAGCTACTACACCAGTTATACGGACCTCCTCTTCGAAGAGGAGGCCAACAAGACCCTCCGTGACTTCTTCGAAGCAAAGATCCGCAGCATCGTCAAGGACCAGGACGTCGCTACTGCGCTTGTTCCGACCGATCACCCGATCCTGACGAAGCGGCTGTGCGGCGAGAATGGCTACTACGAGGCGTTCAACCGCGACGACGTCACCCTCGTCAACGTGCGGGAATCGGCGATCGAGGAGTGCACGTCCACGGGGCTGCGGCTGGCCGACGGCACCGAGTACCCGTTGGATGTGATCATCTGTGCCACCGGTTACGACGCGGCGACCGGCCCGCTCGTACGGATGGACATCCGAGGCCGCCAGGGCCGCACGCTGAAGGACCACTGGGCGGCCGGAGCGCGCACGCACCTAGGCATGATGAGCAACGGCTTCCCGAACCTGTTCATTCTCGACGGCCCGCAGAGCGTCGCGGCCTTCTTCCAGCCCGTGCTGCTGGTCGAGTACCAGTCGCACTGGGTGGGCAGGACCATCCAGCATCTCGCCGGGATCGGCGCCTCGGCCATTGAGCCGACTGCCGAGGCCGAGACCGCCTGGACGGAGCACGTCAACGCGGTGGCCGACCAGACCCTGATGCCCAAGGCGAACAGCTGGTACATGGCTGCCAACATTCCCGGGAAGCCCAGGGAAAGCCTCTACTATCTTGGCGGCTTCGTCGAGTACCGCCGACGGTGCGATCTCGCGGTCGACGAGGGATACGACGAGTTCGACCTCGCCACGACCCGCGAGCTCGAGTCACAGCACTGATCTCACAGCACTGATCCGTACACTTCCAAGACTGGAGATCAAGATGACCGTTCTCGAGGTTGCACACCTCACGATAAAAGCCGGCGAGGAGGAGGCCTTCGTCAACAGCGCGCAGGGCGCCGCCAAGATTCTCGCGGATGACTCGGGGTGCCGGGCCGTCGAGTTGATCCAGGGAATCGAGCAATCGGACGCCTTCCTGTTCGTGATCGAATGGGACAGTGTCGAGGCACATGAGACTTTTCGTGCCACCGAACAGTTCCAACTGTTCCGGACGGCGATCGGCAAGTATTTCGCTGGCCCCTCCTCCTTTGCGCACTACAATCGCCGCATCGTGCTGAGGGAGGGTGATTCGTAGCCAGGCCCTCCGAGGACCGACGTTACTGGTGGGTGCGCGCCGATGTTCTTCCGGCGCGCACCCACTTCATGGTGTGTGTCTGATCTTCCATCGCCGTCCCAGCTGCTTGCGCCTGGAGTTCCCATGTATTTCACGCAGTCCCTGCACCGAGCACTCCAACAACACCCGGAGCGCATCGCGTGCATCTATGCGGGGCGGGAGCGGACGTTTGCCGAGTTTGCGGACCGCGTCGCGCGGCTCGCCGGTGGTCTGCGCCGACTCGGCGTTCAGTCGGGCGACAGAGTCGCCATGCTCGCCCTGAACTCCGACCGCTATCTCGAGTACCTGGCCGCGGTTCCCTGGGCCGACGGGGTGCTCGTCCCGGTAAACACGCGATGGAGTGTCGCCGAGATCGGGCACGCGCTGCGCGACTGTGATGCGCAGGTCCTACTGATCGGCGACGAGTTCCTGTCGATCCTGCCCGAGCTGCAGGCGTCGGTGCCCGGTATCCGACGCACCATTCATGTGGGTGACGAGAACTCGGGCGACGTCATCGACTACGAGGAGCTGGTGGCCGGCTCGGATCCAGCGCCGGATGCGCGCCGCGGCGGCGACGCGCTCGCTGCCTTATTCTACACCGGCGGGACGACAGGCGTCGCGAAGGGCGTCATGCTCAGCCACGCCAATCTCACGGTCTCCGCGCTCGGCTGCGCGGCCGTGGGCTACTGGGTCACGCCGGGTGGCCGATACCTACATTCCGCGCCGATGTTCCACCTCGCCGACCTGTGCCTGTGGATGGCACACTCGCTGGCGGGCAACACGCATGTCATCGTGCCGAAATTCGAGCCCGCTGACGTTCTCACCGCCGTGTCGGGGCACCAGGTGACTGACCTGTTCCTAGTGCCCGCGATGATCCAGATGCTGGTGGACCATCCCGGGGTGGCCGACTACGACCTCTCCAGCGTCCGACGCTTCTGCTACGGCGCCTCGCCAATCTCCGAAGCCGTGCTCCAGCGCACGATGCACCTGCTCCCCGACGTCGAGCTCGCGCAGGCATACGGGATGACCGAGCTGTCACCGGTGGCGACGCTTCTCGGGCCCGATGACCACCGCGGCGTCGCAGCCCGACTGCGCTCCGCCGGACGAGCAGCACCGCACAGCGAGGTGCGCATCGTCGACGAGGTTGACAACGAGGTGCCCCCAGGTACCGTCGGCGAGATCGTTTGCCGAGGTGGGCACGTCATGCTCGGGTACTGGAAGCAGCCCGCTGCCACGGCCGCTGCGGTCCGGGGCGGCTGGATGCACACGGGAGACGGCGGCTACATGGACGAGGACGGCTACCTATACGTGGTGGACCGGATCAAGGACATGATCGTCAGCGGTGGCGAGAACGTATACTCCGCCGAGGTAGAGAACGCGTTGAGCCAGCACCCGGCAGTTGCGGCGTGTGCCGTCATCGGTGTTCCCGACCCGACCTATGGTGAGCGGGTCCACGCCGTGGTGGTGACCGCACCTGGTGCCGACGTGACAGCCGAAGCGCTGCGTGCCCACACAAAGGGCCTCATCGCCGGCTACAAGGCACCGCGATCCTTCGAGTTCATGGATGCGCTGCCACAGTCGGGCGCCGGGAAGGTGCTCAAGCGGGAACTGCGGCGGCGTCACTGGGAGGCCGCGCCACGGGATGTGAGTTGACGGTACGGAAGGATCGACTGTGGCATCGGGGTCCCCTGGAGTCGACGTTGAGCGCAAGCGTCGACCGAAAGACCGTAAGAAGCAGATCGCCGACAATGCGAGCGAGCTGTTTGTGCGGAACGGGTTCCACGCGGTCCGGATGGAAGACATCGCAGCGATGACGGACATCACCGTTCGCGCTCTGTACCGTCATTACGCTCACAAGAAGGCGCTGCTCTCGCACGTTGTCACCGAAGGACAGGGGCGATACCTCGCAGCGCTGACGGCTCCGGCTTCAGAGGCGCCGGGTCTGGCGCCGCACCAGTTGGAGGGCCTCCTGCAGAGGCTGGTGCCGGCGGCTCTGGACACTCGTCACCTGGCGCTCCTATGGCAGCGCGAAGCACGTTACCTCGACGCAGACGACTACCAGGGAGTGCGGCGCCGGCTGGCCGGCATCGCGGGCGAAATCGCGACAGCGATCCATGCCTGCCTGCCCGACGTCCCCCAATCCGTTGCAGAGATACGTGCGTGGGCAATTCTCGGAATCCTCGCCAGCCCCGGCCACCACCAGCTCGCCGTGCCGCGGGCGGATTTCGAGTCGTTCCTGTTGTCGGCCTGCCGCTCAGCCGTCGCGGCGCAGGTGGGCTCCTCCGCGCAGTCCGCGAGCTCTGCCGCTGCGGCCGCCGAGCGGCCGGTCAGGATGCTCTCCTCACGTCGGGAAGAGCTGCTGAGATCCGCGGCGCGCGCCTTCCGCCGGCACGGCTACGCCGCTGTCAGCATCGATGACATCGGGGCCCAGCAGGGGATAGCAGGGCCGGCCCTCTACCGCTATTTCGAGAGCAAGGCCGATATTCTCGTGACGTTGATCGGCCGGCTCGAGGAGTGGTTCACGCTCGAGTCGGTTCGCGCTCTTCGCTGCGCTGACGACGACGTCACGGCGCTGCGGGGACTGGTCGCCGGGTACGTGCGTGTTGCGCTCGAGGCTCCTGACCTCGTCTCGGTCTCGGTGACCGAGTCGTTGCACCTTCCCGACACCGCGGCCGAACGTCTGCAGCGCCTACGGCACGACCGGAGTACGGAATGGGTGCGTTGGGTGAGCAGGGAGCGGCCCGCGATACCCGAAGCAGCAGTGCGCCTGCGCGTGAACACCGCGATGTCGCTCGTCGAGGACACCGTTCGCGTGCCCTCTGTCCTCGATCACGCGGAGCTGGCGGACGAGCTCACCGAGATCGCCCTGCGTGTCCTGTTCCTGCCGTCGATTGAATCGTCGATCCGGTAGCCGGGATCGTGCTTCCGGGGTTCGGGCGGGTCCCCCACCCGAACCCGGAGGTCCTCCCGGCAGGAGTGGCGGCCTATGCGCCGTGGATGTGCTGGCCGGTGCTGCCGAACCGCTCCCGGACGAGCCTGCGGATCATCTTGCCCACCGGGCTCTTGGGCAGCGGCTCGGTGGAGAACTCAATCCTGGAGGGTTTCTTGATCCGCCCGACCTTCTGCCGGGCCCAGTCGATGAGCTCCTGCTCGGTGGCCTGCTGCTGCTCACGGAGCACGACGACGGCCAGCACGGCCTCACCCCACTTCTGGTCCGGCACGCCGACGACCGCGGCCTCCTGGACCGCCGGATGCGACGCCAGCGCGTTCTCCACCTCCGCCGGCCAGACGTTGAAACCGCCGGAGATGATCATGTCTTCCTTGCGGTCCGCAAGGTAGAGGAACCCGCGGTCATCGAGGTAGCCGATATCGCGGGATCGCACGTACCCCGCCGCGGTGATCCGCAGTGCGGTCGCCTCCGGGTCACCCCAGATCGCCTTCATCGCACCCGGGCTCTTCACGCAGATCTCGCCAAGTTCTCCGCTGGGTACCTCCACGTCCTGGTCGTCCAGGATCGCCACGGCTGAGTTCGGCGTGATTCGCCCGGCTGATCGTAGGTAGCGGCGGTTCTGCTCGCTGTCGTCGAGGACGTGGTGCTGCGGCGTAAGCACGGTGGCGGGCAGCGCTTCGGACTGCCCGTAGACCTGATACATAATGTTGCCCCAGAGCCCGATGCTCTCGCGCAGTGTCCGTTCGGTGATCGGCGAGGCGCCGTAGAGCACCATCCGCAGGCTGGACAGGTCGCGGGTGCCCGCCCCGGCTCGGTGGCCACCATCTGGATCATGGTGGGGACCAGGAAGGTCAGCGTGCAGCGCTCGCTCTCGACGAGATCGAGGAAGCGACCGGGATGGAATGCCGGCATGATTACATGACGGCAGCCGTGCGCAATGAGTGGCCACAACAGCAGGCCCGCGGCGTGGGACAATGGGGCAGCGACGAGATAGGCGTCCGTATCCCGCATCCGCGGCAGGACGAGAGCGAACTCGTTGCCCATCTCCCGCCAACCCCGGACGGAATGCAGAATTCCCTTCGGTCGTCCGGTGGTGCCCGCGGAGAACCGGATGATGTGGTCGTCGTCCTCCCCCAGCGTTACGTCATGGCTGTCGACGGGCGAGGCCGCGGCAAGCATCTGCTCGTAGTTCAGGTCGACCCCTTCGGTGGAGCCCACGCCGATGAGGTGCTTCAGGTCAGGAACCCGGTCGCGGATGGCCACGACGTCGGGGACGTAGGCTTTTTGGACTAGACAGGCTCTGGCTCCCACGTCGTTCAGACAATGCACGTGGCTCTCGGGTGGGTTCTGCACGTACATCGGGCAGCGCACCAACCCGGCAAGTGCGAGGCCGGCGGCCTGCTCGATGGTTTCGAGCTGGTTGTCGCCTAGCACCGCCACCCGGTCGCCCGGTTCGAGCCCGAGATCGCGCAGCGCGTTTGCCAGCCGGCAGGCCCGCTCCCACAACTGCGCATACGTCTGGTGCTGCTGTTCGAAGGTGACCGCGACGTTGTGCTGATACACGCGGCAGCTCTTGCGCAAGATCGATCCGAAATCCACGACGACGCTCCTCCTCGTCAGGGTGCGGCACGTCGCGGTGCCCCATCGGGCCACCACGGTGGCGACAACCGCATGGTCAGTTCATTTCTGCCGCGTCAGGGCCGCTCGAGCGCCGAGAACTGCGCCGGCCGGTGTTCGAGGAAGGCGGTGATTCCCTCCCTGCCATCGATTCCCATGGCGCTCCGGCGCAGCGCGCACGACTCCCTTCTAGCGGCCTGCAGCGGCGTCTGCTCACCGTGCGCATCCCGTACCAACCGCCGGGTCGCCGCGACCGCGGTCGGCGAGGTGTGCCGGCCCAGCTCGTCGACCAGACGCAGAGCCTCGGCGACCTCGTCGCCCGGTGCGTGCAGGGAGCTGACGAACCCGGCCGCCAGTGCCTCGTCCGCGCTGATCAACCGACCCCAGAGCAGCCACTCGGCAGCGCGGCTGTCGCCCACGATGCGGGGCAGGAACCAGGTGGAGGCCCCTTCGGGGGTCAGCCCGCGGCGGGTGAACACGAAACCGAACCGGGCCTCCGTGCTGGCGAGGCGCAGATCCATCGCGCTGATGATCGTGGCGCCGCCTCCGATCGCGTCGCCGTTGACCGCCGCGATCACCGGCTTCGACATGTGATGGATGCGCAGCGTGATTCTTCCCGCGGGCTCCCGATAGTTGGTGCTGCTGTCGTGGGAGCCGGCCTCCTCCAGCAGCACCGTGAGCGCCTCGGGGCCGTCCGACACGTCCGCACCGACGCAGAAGGACGGCCCTTCCCCCGTGACGACGACGCCGAGCACCGTGCCGTCGGCCTCCGCGCGGTCGAGCGCCTCGAGGATCTCCCCGACCATGACGGCGGTCAGCCCGTTGCCCCGGGTCGGACGGGCGAGCCTGATCAGCGCGGCGCCGCCCTCCCGGGTGTAGCGGATCTCCCGATGGTCCATGTTCACTCCCGCACCGCGGCGACGTCGAGCGTGCGCTGGACCTCGTCGGGGGCCAGACCGAGCTTCCAGCAACACCTCCCGGGTGTGCTGGCCGGGCCGGGGCGTGGGCCGCCGCACGGCACCCGGCGTGCGTCCGAAGCGCGGGGCAGGAGCTGCCTGGGCGACGCCGCCGACCGTGGTGAAGGCGTTCCGTTCGCGGTTGTGCGGGTGCTCCAGCGCTTCGGACACGGTGAGAACGGGCGTCACACACGCATCACGGCCGTCGAAGACCTCGCACCACTGGTCCCTGGTCGCGGTCGCGAAGGTCTCGGCCAGCTTCTGCCGGATGCCTGGCCAGCGGGCGGGGTCATGGCGCGCGACCGTGCAGTCCGGGTCGTCGGACAGTCGTAGCCCGGCAAGCAGCTCGGCGTAGAACTGGTCCTCTAGGGCCCCCACCGCCATATAGCGGCCATCCGCGCACCGGTAGGAGTCGTAGTAGGGCGCCCCACCGTCGATCAGGTTCGAGCCGCGTTCGTCGCTCCACTCACCCAGTGCATGCAAGGCGTGCACGGTGCTCATGAGCGAGCTCACCCCGTCGACGATCGCCGCGTCGACGACCTGCCCGGCCCCGGAGCGGCGGGCCTCCAGCACCGCGCTGACGATGCCGAGCGCGAGGAACACGCCGCCGCCGCCAAAGTCACCGACCAGATTTAGTGGGGGGACCGGCGCCTGTCCTGGTCGACCCGTGGCGTGGAGCGCCCCCGTCAACCCGAGGTAGTTGATGTCGTGCCCGACCCGCTCCGCGTAGTGGCCGGTCCGGCCCCAACCCGTCATCCGGCCGTAGACCAGGCGGGGATTGCGTACCAGGCAGTCCTCAGGGCCGACGCCGAGCCGCTCGGCCACCCCCGGCCGGAACCCCTCGAACAGGACATCGCTGCGCTCGGCGAGCGCGAGCACGAGGCCGGCGCCTTCGGGGTGCTTGAGGTCGACGGCGATCGAGCGGCGCCCGCGGTTGAGGATCTCGTGATACCGGGCGAACGGCGACGGCTCGCCCGCCCGCTCGACCCGGATGACATCCGCCCCCAGATCGGCGAGGAGCATACCGCAGAACGGGCCCGGTCCGATGCCGGCAAGTTCGATCACGCGGATGCCGGCGAGGGGACCCGCCACGGTCGCCGCTTCCGATGCCCGATCCGACGGCGACGGCGACGGCGACGCGACGCTCCCGGCATGAGTTCGGGCAGCCCGGATCGTCACGGCTTCCGCACCGAGCGGCGAACCAACTCGACGCCCGCGGGATCGATGATCTGGCCATAGCGGATCAGGTTGTTGGCGTGCCCTACGTGGTGCAGGGCGAAAGCGTTGTCGATGGCGGTGGCCTGCCCCTGCGCGTCGAGGGCGCCGTTCACGCTGCGCTTGGCGAGCCGAAGGCCCATCGAGGGCCGGGTGGCGATGAGCTCAGCAAGCGACAGCGTCTCTGCTTCCAGGTCGCTCTCCGGTACCACGCGGTTCACCATCCCGAGTGCGCACGCGTCACGTGCCCCGATGGGCTCTCCAGTGAATAGGAGCTCCTTCGCCCGGCGGGCACCCAGCTCCCACGGATGCACGAAGTACTCCCCGCCGTTGACCCCGAACGCCGCGACGGGGTCGGAGAACGAGGCCGACTCAGCAGCGACGATTAGGTCGAGCGGCCAGACGAGCATCAGGCCGCCGCCGATGACCTTGCCCTGGACCTGCGCGATCGTGGGCTTAGGGATGTCGCGCCAGCGCCGGCACAGCCCGAGATAGGCCTCGCACTCGAAGGACAGGTGCCCCTCGATCCCCTCGGCGTCGAAGTCACCCTCCAGCGTGGCGGTCGGCGGCCCCGGCATCTCGAACCCGGCCACGAGGTCATGGCCGGACGAGAAGTCCGGCCCGTCCGCCGCCAGGATGATGACCCGGACATCGGGGTCCGCAGTCGCCGCCACGAACGCCGCGTCCAGTTCGTAGAGCATCCGGGGGTCCTGGGCATTGCGCTTCTCCGGTCGCGCCAGGACGATACGCGCGACTCCCCGCGCCGGGTGCTCGGTGCGGATTCGTGCATGCTGCTCGGTCACGGCCATCTCCTCATCTCTTTCCTTGCTGATCACGACGACTGGACGAGACCGCGACCGATGACTTCCTTCATGATCTCGTTGGTGCCGCCGTAGATCTTCTGTACACGCGCGTTCACATACAGCCGCGCGATTGGGTACTCCTGCATGTAGCCGTATCCACCGAAGACCTGCAGGCACCGGTCCACGACCTGGCACTCGACCTCGCTCAGCCACCACTTAGCCATCGGCGCCACCGTCGAATCGAGGGTGCCGTCGAGCAGGCGGACGATGCAGCTGTCCAGGAATGTCCGCGCGACGTGGGCGAGAGTGGCGCACTCGGCCAACTCGAACCGAACGTGCTGCTTGTCGATGAGCGGCCGACCGAATGCCCGCCTCTCGTTGGCGTACTCGGTGGCCAGATCGACTGCGGTCTCCATGGCGGCCACCGAGTTGACGCCGACGATCAGCCGTTCCAGCGGCAGCTGCCCCATGAGCATGCCCCACCCCTGCCCGTCGGCGCCGAGCCGGTTCGCCGCTGGCACCCGGACACCGTCGAAGAACAGTTCGGCGGTGTCGGACTCGTGCTGACCGATCTTGTGCAGGGCGCGACCCACCCGGAAACCCGGGCTATTCGCGGTCTCGACCGCGAACAGCGTGATCCCGTGAGCCTTCTTGCTCGGATCGGTGGTTGCGGCCACGATCACCAGATCGGCCGTGGTGCCGTTGGTTATGAATGTCTTCGAACCGGAAATGACGTAGTCGTCACCGTCTCGGACGGCCCGGGTGCGCAGCGCCTGGAGATCGGTGCCGACATCGGGCTCGGTCATCGCAATTGCCCCGATCGCGCGCCCGGCGCACAGGTCGGGCAACCATCGCTTCTTCTGCTCCGGGCTGCCGTAGCGGACCAGATAGTGCGGCATGATCACGCTGTGCACTTGCAAGGACGACGCCGTGAGGCCAGCACGCGTCATCGCGGCCAGCACAACGAAATCGTGCAGTACGGTCGCGCCGCCGCCCCCGAACTCGGTCGGAACGGAACAGCCGAGCAGGCCAATTTCCCCCGCGGCCTCCCAGAAGTCCCGCCCGATGCGCTTGTCGAGGACCCATTGGGCGTGGCGCGGTAGCGCTTCTTTCGCGATGAAGTCTGCGGTCAGCTCCTCGAGGGCCGCAAGCTCGTCAGACATCCAGGGCGACATGTACATGACCGTAAACACTCCTTACTGTCGCGCCCAAGCCTGAGTGCGGACGATGGGCGACTGGCTCCAGTTGCCCATCTACGGGCTGATCGTCGCCCATCGACTGGCAGATCAGCCAGGTTGGCCAGGAGCTCAGATGTTCCTCAGCCTGCCGTCTCACAGGTAGCATGTCAATGGGTGTTAACCAGACTACCTGCCGCATGAGGGGCTGCTGGAGCGCTTTTTCAAGGAGCTCGAACATGGGTCAGCCAAGTTAGTTAGCCGGTGAACAGCGGCGTATGCCGCAGCGCAGCGCGCGGGCGCGCCTCACTCTGTCGGGAGATGAGCTGCTCCAGACGGTGTCCGCAGCGGTCGCCGCGTCCCGGTCGAGCGGCCGCGGATACGCGCGGTCGACGGCTCGGGTGAGCTGGCCGTGGCGTCGTATGAGCTGTTCTCCGACACCGAGGTCCTCGGGCGGTTGGCACCGGAGCGGATGCTCGCCGGCGTGTCGACGCGCCGCTACCGGGTCGGGCTGGAGCCGGTCGGTGCGCGCACCGAGACGGCGTAGTCGCTCGTGAGTTGCCAGGGCGACCTCCGGCCGGTAGTGCCGCCGATGACGTGCACTACGTCTTCCGCCGCTCGAGGCGCTTCGGGCGGCGGTGCCGGAGCTCGGCCGCGATCTGGTCGGCCATCGCAATGCGGGCCTGCTTCTCCGCGGGGAGTCGGATGTCGCGCATCGGCTGCAGCATCTCCAGCTCGACCACCTCATAGGGAGCGACGTTCTCCCGCCAGTGGAACGCGATGTCCTCGTGCGCGCCACGTACCTCGTCCATGCGGGTGCGCCAGGTCCGGTAGGCGTTCGCCACGTCGGCGGAGGCGAACCCAGCGACGTGGGCTGCGAGGCTGGCCCGGGACTCCACAGGCGGTGGCTCGGGTACCTCGATCCGGCTCTCGAGTCCCGCTTGGTCCTCGATGGCGGCGATGAGCAGGTTCGTCATCCGCGCGGTGTAGTAGAGGCTCTCCTGCTCGGCGAGGCGCAGAATCTCCAGATAAGCGTCTGCGCGACGTTGCTCGATGCGTCCCTCACGAGCGACCCTGGCGGGCTGCAGAGAGTTCCAGATCGTCCCGCCGACGGTCATGAGCCCGATCGATGCCGTGGCAATGATCGAGACCGTTGCGATGTCCACTTCGTGAGGATCTCAGTGCGGCCGTGTCGAGCTTGATCTGGACGGGGTCTGCAGACACGATCGCCCGATGCTCACCTGGTTCGCGCAAGCCCCGGCGCCTGAAAGCGGTGGTTGGACAGTCACCACATGGATAGCCGCCGTGGGCGCGGTCATCAGCGTCGCGACACTCGTCGTGACGACGACGGCCAACAGCAAGCGCGAACGGACGAAGTGGGCACGCGAGACACTTGTCGAGGCGTTCTTCGACTTCGTGAACAGCAGCTACGACGCCGGCCAGGCAGGCAAGGACTACTTCAAAGCCGCTGCAGCGTGCGCCGAGCCAGAGAAGCTGAAGAAGCTCATCGCGACCCTCGACGAGGAACGAGACAAGCTCATCCACGTCCAGACGCGCATCCGCCTGCTCGCCCCGAACAAGACGCTGCAGGCGGCCCGCCAGCTGCGCCGGCGGGTGAACGACCTGCGCGACTCCCTCGAGCGGAACACCTCCTGGGAGGAGCATGGGCGGCTCGTGGATGCCATCGCAGACGCCCGGGAGAACTTCGTCGTGCTCGCCAAGGAGGACATGTCTCTGCCGAAGTGACGATCACCCGCCATACCGTGGACGGGGCGACGGTGAGAGCGATGCTCGCAGGCCTGACTTCGACTTGCAGACACTCGCCGAGCTGTTCCCCGAGGGCGACCCCCGCGCGGTCAAGGACGACGAGGAGAGCCGCCACACCTCGAGTCGTCGGAGCTGGACCAGCGCTTGCGGTTTCTTGAGCTGGCCGTCATCGAAGGCTGCGGGCCTCGTCGTCAGGCTGGCAGCCCTGCCTGGGGGCGAAGATCGTCCTCGACATCGCCGCCACCGACGAGCCGCCGATTCGGCGGCGCGCGGCGTGGGCGCCTCTGCCAGTTCAACCCGGGTCGGTGCGGGCCGCCGGAATTGGGGTGGCCGAGCAAGCGGAGGCGTGGGGCGCGAAGGTCAATCAGCTAACGCTGTGCTCGGCGTCGGTCAGACTCAGGCGCTCGCCCGTTCTCGGCGAGCTGGGCGAGCACGTCGCGCCCGGCGGCAGACCCGATGTCGCTCTCCTGCCGCCTAGGGAACATAGCCGCCTACACGCCGCGGGCGTTCAGCGGTGAAAGAGCCAGAGGAGGAGCCAGATCACGACGTTCAGGACGACCGAGACGAGCAGCATCGAGGTGATCGGGATGTAGATCCTGGCATTCTCGGTCGTGATCCGGATGTCACCCGGGAGATTACCCAACCAGGACAGCGCTCCTGACCATGCGAGGAACCCAGCGACGAGCAGTACGATCCCGCCGCCGATCAGCCACGGCCCCAGCTCCCTGACCATCCCCCAGGATGCTCCTCGCCGCCGTCCGGGGGAGTCCGCGCAGGCTCGTAGCGCAGGTCCGGGTCGCCACGCCCATAGCGGGTCCGCGGCAGGACCCTTCCTCGATCTTTGGGTCGTCGCGCGGTACGGGGTGCGTTCGAGTCGTACTCCGTTCGGCGCAACCGAACCGGCATGGCGGGCCAACAGCCTCGTATCAGAAACTTCGTGGCGGCCGCGGCGTGTCGCTCGACGGCGTATCAGAAACTGCGCCATGATCCGCTCCATGGCTAAACGGGAAGCGCGAGGCGGAAGGCCCTCCAAGGGCCCCCGCGACCTCATGGTGACCCGACTGTCGATCGCCGACGGCGAGCAGGTCCGGGCGCTAGCGGCCGAGCTGGACTGGTCCTACTCCGACACCCTCGCCGCGCTCGTGCGCATCGGCCTGAGCCACCGCGAGAAGCTGCCCCGTGCGGCTGCCAACACTCAGGGGGAGTTGCCGCTGACGAAGGCCTCCTAACGAGAACGAGACGGCCCCCTGCCAGGGGCCGCCTCGTCTAGCTGACCGCCGATAGGGACGCGACTCCCGATCGACGCAACACCCGGCCGAGGCCGGGCAACCCCCGCTTCCAGGCAAAGGGGCGCTTTCGCGTGTCCAAGATACCTCTTGGGCCGGTCCCTGCGCGAGCGCGACACGAGACAGACTCGCTCACGCACGTCACCGGCTGGTGTGCCGCCTGCTATCGAGACGGTGCATTCGTCCTCGCTTCCACCTCTTCAGGCACGTCCTGCTTCTTCCACGTCGACGAAGACCTCGGCCCCATCGACCCCGCGTCGTTCGGCATCCACAGCACCGCGCCGAACCTCGCCACCTGTCCCCGCACCCCACGCGGGCGAGCAGCTCGGGTCCAACCACCGGCCCGACCCCCGACACGATCCGACGGCCGGCGCGGGATGCCGCGGGCGCAACGACGCCAGCTCGATCGACGGGTCAGCCGGGCCATGGCCTACGGCCGCGAGCGCGCCCGCAACCGCCTGCGATCCGGGCGATGGGCCCCCCACCCCGGGTGGCGCAACTTCATCGACGCCGGCTGGCGGGTCCTCGTCACCCAGCCCGAGGCCCTCGCCCGCATCGAGGCACTCGTCGACGCCGAGGAATGGCGGACGGACAAACGCCGCAGCTGGACACTCATACTGCGTCGCCTCGTCCACGCCATGGACTGGGACACCGGCCTCATCACCGGCCTCACGGCGACACGCCTCGGCGATGCCGGTGACCGAGCGAGCAGGACGGTCTCCCGCGTGCTCGCCTGGGCCCGCGACATCGGGTTCCTGGTCGTGGTCGAGCCCGGAGCGTCGGCTGAGTTCCTCGGAACCGACACCAACCGCACCCCTACCTACGCCCTCGTCACCAACTCCCCCGCGCCCGCCCTCCCGTCAGCATCCGCGCAGCTCAGCGAGGTTGTGGATGAAAGTGGCGATCTCCCCGATCCTTACGTAAGTAGTAAGCCCTTGACGGGCGGCAGACGGCCCAACCCCCACCAAACCGAGCGCTGGCCATCCTTCGCCGTCCCCGACTCCCCCAGCGATAGATCTGCAGCAACGGCTGCCTTTCTCCAACGACTTGGCCTAGACCACAGGGGGGTATCCGAGGTGCCCCTGTGGCGTACCCGGGCGCTGCTGAAGCCGTGGTGGGACGCAGGAATGTGCCTCCAGGGAGTGCTCTACGCCCTCGACCACCACCCGGACCGCCCCGATGTCCACCGCGGCGACGCCATGCGCGGAGCTCGCGACCCGCTGCGCGTCATCGGCTCACGGCTTCAGCCATGGCGCGGCCGGCTCAACTCACTGCCCGCTTCTGTCGTCGGCCACCACCGGGACTACCTCACGCGGGGCAGAGACGGAACGATCCCGGAGGACGTCGGTGTGCAAGCGCGCGGCGGAGCTGGCCGAGCAGCCGAAGGCGACAGGTCGGCCCGAAACGAGGCGAAAGCTGCAGTCGCAGCGCACCTCGAGACATTGCGCCGCCGTCGGAGACTCTCAACGACGTGAATTAGTAGACGTCTCAACGACGTGTGCTCTCGGCCGGCTACGGAAGTGCGCCTCGGCGATCACGGATTGACGACGACCGTCAGCGGGGTGCTAGGCCGCGTAGGACGATGTCGACGCTCTCGTGGACAGCATTCAGCAGGTCTAATCGTGTGGAGTCGTCATCGCGTAGCCAGAGGTAGAGGTTGCCGAGGTAGGCGTTGCGGATGAGGTGCCCGGCGCGTTCAGCGTCGCAGTCCTCCCGGACCTCGCCCCGTTGCTGCCCGAGCCTGATGTAGCGGGTCATCACGTCGGCAAGGGCAGGGGCATCGTCGATCGGTCCGCCGGCGCGGACCCAGGCGGGGAGGAGGGTGCGGGTGAGCCGTTCCTGAGTGAGGTTGATACGCGCGAGTTCGTCGAGGTAGCTACGTAGGAGGGCCCCGATGGGCTGGGATTCGCCCCCCTGGGCGTCAAGGTCGACGCTGACCTGTTCGCGGCGGCGATGCATCCATTCGTCGAGGAAGCTGCTCTTGCGGGGAAAGTAGTTGTAGGCGGTCGCGCGAGCGGTGTCGGCCAGTTCGGCTATCTCATCCATGGTCGTGGCGTCGTAGCCTTGTTCCTCGAACAGCTGCACGGCGGCTTCATAGAGGCGTCGACGAGTGTGGAGGCGCTTGCGTTCGCGACGGGTCGTCATGTCATTCGTCGTAGGGGCACCGGGCTCCCCGAACGCTGCTCTTCGCACGCTGTTGGGCATCCCGCTCATTCTCTCCGACCTGGTCATCAACCGACGATGTACTCATGTCCAAGTTTAGACAGCACGCGATGCTGGGGGCCGGTCGAGGCGGAGTTGCGTCTTTTGTATCGTCCGTCTGGTCGCGGCACGCTGGGCTGTGCTGTCCGGTACGAGTGACCGAGGGCGAAGTCGCGGGGGGCCGGCGTCGGCGAGCAGGGTTGCGGTGGGACAGGAGCGACGGGGCGGGCGGTGGCGCAGTCCGGTGTTGCCCTTGACCAGCACGAACAGCACCCCAGTGATCGCGGGCGGCATCGGCGACTTCGACGTCCCGGGCGGGTCCTGGAGCAGCACATTTCGGCACGCGGCGACGGCCGCGAGAACCTAGCAGCAGTTCCCGTTTCCGTCCGTTCGACGGCCCGTCGCGATTACGGCTCGGCCAGCGAGGCCCACGGTTGCGCCTGCCAAGGCAGCCTCGTCTCGTCGGCTATCGACCTGCCCGGAGCGGCTCCCGTTCATTCGGCCGGGCGGCCTCCCACGCCGTCCGGTGGCAACAAGATGGGTTGCCGGCCGAGGTGGCCGCTGCGCGGCCTTGCTGGTTTCGTCCAGGGCGCGGCGGTGACTCGCGGAGTCGTGGAGTCGCGGGTGCTGGCGGATGCCGGGTCGCGACCACGACTCAGCCAGCTCAGTGTGCTGGCGGGCGGCGGCACCGAAGGAATGGATGCCGCCGCCAAGCCATGTGCGCGGTTGCGGTGAAGCGGGTTCAGCCCAGGGCGGCGGGCTTGGCGCCGTCCACCAGGATTGCAGCGACAACACAGGGCTCGCTGCCGCGGTTCACCCAGGCATGGTTGGTGCCCTGCTGCACGATGCAGGATCCGGGCCGAAGGGTGACCTCGCCCTCGTCCATGACCATCTGCATCTGCCCGGACAGCACGACGAGGTAGTCGATGGAGTCGGTGCGGTGCATGGAGAAGTGCTTCTGACTCATCTCCCCGGTTGGCTTGTTCTCACTGCCGAGCTGGGTGAAGATCGCGCCTGCGTCGAAGGACTCGCCCTGAGACTCGGGAGGGAACTCCAGCCAGCGGAAGATCGTGCCGCCGTTCACCGGGTCGTGCTGGAACGGGCGAGTGGACCGGTCGGCGTCGGAGTCCATGTTGGCGGGGGCCTCGTTGGTGACCCACAGCTCGGTAATCTTCAGGCCCCCGGGCCAGGAGTCGATGGTGACCTTGTTGGTCCCGGCGTCCTCGAACAGGACCAGCGACTGGCCCTTCTCGTTGTGACCGGTGACGACGCGGTGGATGTCAGGCATGTGGGGAACTCTCCTCAAAACAGCGGCTGGCAGGGGATCTACTGGCCGGCGGGCTCGGTCGTCACCTGCATGTCGAACTCGGGCATGATGTGCTTGGCGAACAGCTCGAGCTGGCGCATGCCGTTGTCGGAGGTGAAGTCGCCCAGCCAGATGAGGTACTCGACCGGCGCCCGGTCGAGCATCTGCTCGACCTGGCGCTTCACGTCGTCGACCGAGCCGGCCATGAACATGCCCGACTTCATCAGGCGCTCACCGATCGTCTCGCCCGGCGCAGGGATCGGGGTGCCATCGGCCTCGTCGGGGTACCGCAATGCCTCGGTGAACCCGAAGTAGTTGAACCAGTTGGTCCAAATGAAGCCCTCGTGCTCGCCGACGGCATCCGCGACGTCGGAGCTGTCGGTGATGTGGAAGCCGCGTACGATCCCGACGTTCTGTCCCCACTCGTAGTGGCGACCGGCGGCGGCCGAGGCCTCGTAGTAGGCCCGCATTAGGTTCTCGACCTTGGCGATGTCCGACCACAGGATCGTCGGGGTGATGCCTTCCTCGCCGCACCAGCGCAGCGTGGACTCGGACACTGAGAAGGCCTGGAACAGCTGAGGATGCGGCTCCTGATAGGGCCGGGGGACCACGCTGATGTGCTTGAGGGTGCCCTCGTCGTCAACCTCACCGGGGGTCCCGTACTTGCGGGTGACCTCGGCGGCCGGCCAGTTCCTCAGCCCGTCGGCGGGGAAGGGCACCTTGTAGTGCTCGGTGTCGTGGGTGAAGTAGTCCTGGGTCCACGCCTTCTTCATCAGCTCGTAGTGCTCGAAGAAGAGCTCCTTGTTGCGCCGGTCGAGCTCGCCCTGGTCCGAGGTCGTCGAGGTGACGTGGTAGTGCTGGCCGAGAACGTTGGTCCAGCGGCTCTGATAGCCGCGCGCCATGCCGACGAAGGTCCGGCCGCTGAGCATGTGGTCGATCATGGCGATCTCCTCCGCGAGACGGAGGGGGTCGCGCGCGGGAACGACGTAGCCGAGCTCGCCGTGCATGAGGCGTTTGGTGTGCTGGCCGAGGTACATCGCCATCAGGCCCGGGTTGGGGCAGTACTCGATGGCCTCGGAGTGGAAATGGTGCTCGGCGTGAGCCATTCCCCAGTAGCCCAGCTCGTCCGCGGCCTTCGCCGCGCGGACCAACCGCTGGAGCATCGTGTGGAACGTGTAGCGCTGACGGCCCAGCGGCCGTTGCTCGGCGATCTCCTCCGGCGTGCCACCGTGCGGAGCGGTTTGCAGCAAGACCTTGACAGGCACCGATGCCTCCGAGGCAGATGTGGATGCGGATCTGAAACTGGACTCATGTCCACCGCGGAGTCTGGACAAGGTCGGGAAGTGATGTCAAGCACGGATGTAACGGATCCCATGTGTCCTACCGCAAGGCCCTGGTGGACCTCCGAGCACAGCTCAGGGCGCGGTTGACAGCCGATCGCGGGACGGTCAGGATGCTGAACCCGGACCGGACTACGAATTTGGACGCATGTCCGAATTTCTTTCGCAAGGGGGCGGAATGCGGCTGGTGACGTTCGAACCCGGACACGCGGATCTGGTGGGCCCACGAGTGGGTGTGCTGCACGAGGACCGGGTTGTCGACCTCTACGCGGCCCACACGGCGGCGGTCCTGCGTGCTGGCGGCGGGGTGGGCGACGCGCGGATCACCGCGGCCAGTGCGGCGCCCCGGGACATGATCGCGTTCTTCGAGGGCGGGGAGCAGGCGCGCCGACGCGCTGACGACGCCGTCGCTTTCGTCGTCGGGGCGCTGGACCGGGGCGAGGACCCGGTCAACCCGGGCGGTGAGCAGGTCGCACCCGTCGCCGACGCGGTTCGGCTGCTGGCCCCGGTGCCGCGGCCGCGCCGGATCAGGGACTACCTGACCTACGAGGCGCACGCCGCGGGGTCCGGTTTGGCCGTTCCCGAGGCGTTCCGCAGCGTCCCGATCTGCTACGAGTGCAACGTCGGGACCATCCTCGGCCCCGGCGACCCGATCCCGTGGCCGGCCTACACCGACCAGATGGACTTCGAGCTCGAAATCGGGTTCTTCGTCGGCAAGGGCGGCCGCAACATCTCCGTGGACGAGGCGCCCGCTCACATTGCCGGCGTCACGATCTTTAACGACCTCAGCGCCCGGGATATCCAGTTCTTCGAGATGAGCCTGAACATCGGCCCGTCGAAGGGCAAGAGCTTCGGCACCGTGATGGGCCCCTGCGTGACCACCATCGACGAAGTCGACGAGTTCGCCGTGCAGTGCACCGCCCGGGTCAACGGCGAGGTGTGGGCACAGGCCGACACCAGTGGCCGCCGCTACTCCTTCGCCGAGGTACTCGCCTGGGCCTCCTACTGCGAGCCGGTCTACCCCGGTGAGTTCCTCGCCGTTGGGACCGTCGGTGGTGGCTGCGGGCTCGAGCTGGATCGCTGGATCCAGAGCGGGGACGTCCTCGAGCTCGAGGCCTCCGAGATCGGAACGCTGCGCAACGTCGTCGCGGAGAAGGAGAAGACCCCCGCCGGCGCCGGGATCCCCAGTTACACGGGCGCCCCCCGGGCAGGACACTGAGCCGTCACTCGACCCTCCCGGAGCCCCTGATGCTCTCCTCGGCCCTCCCTGCCCACGTCGCGACCATGACCACCCTGGCGCCGCTGTTCGAGGCGTTGCGCGGCTTCGGCGACCGGCCGGCCATCCGTTTCGGCGGAGACACCTGGACCTACCAGCGCCTCGTCGACGAGGCCGACCGGCTCGCCCGCGGCCTCATCGGCCTGGGTGTGGGCCCCGGAGTACCTGTCGCGTTGATGATGTCCAACCGGCCCGAGTACCTGGTCGCCGACCTGGCCGTCATCCGCTGCGGAGCGATCAAGGTCCCGCTCAACGACATGCTCTCGCAGGGCGAGATCGCCCATATCCTCGCCGACAGCGGCGCCGCCGTGGCCATTGCCGACCGGGGCCTGCTGCCCGCGGCGCAGCAAGCAGTCACGGGCACCCTCCACACGCTCATCACCGTTGACAGCCTCGAGGAGACACCGCCGGGGACCACGCCGTGGCGCACCGTGCTCCAGGACGGGGACGACAGGAATGCCGCGCCGCGCACGGCGGCATCAACCGATCCGGCCGCGCTCGACGATCTCGGCCTAATCCTCTACACCGGCGGCACCACCGGTCGCCCCAAGGGCGTGACGCACACCCAGCGAGGGCTGGCCGTCAACCTGCTCTCCCACATCATCGAAGCCGGGATCGGCGACGATGAGCGGATCCTGCTCACCTCGCCGCTACCCCACTCCGCCGGCTTCCTCGCCCAAGCAGGCCTGCTGCGCGGAGCGACACTGCTGCTCGAGCGCCGCTTCGATCCCGAACAGGTGCTCGGCCTCATCGCCGACGGCACCATCACCTTCACCTTCATGGTCCCGACCATGATCTACCGACTGCTCGACCGCGCCGCCGGCCGTGACCTGTCCGCGAGCGCGCTGCGCACGATCCTCTACGGCGCCGCGCCCGTCACCCGTGAACGGCTCGCCCAGGGCCTCGCCACCTTCGGGCCGGTCTTCATGCAGCTCTACGGCCAGTCCGAGGCGCCCAACTTCCTCACCCGTCTCCGCCGCGAGGACCACACCACCGACCCCGCCCTCGCCCACCGGCTCACCAGCTGCGGGCGGGCGGTCCTGCTCGCCACCGTGGCCGTCGTCGACGACGACGGCCACCCCCTGCCCCCGGTGAGGTAGGCGAGGTCGTCGCCCGCTCCCCGTACGTCATGGCCGGCTACCACCGCCTGCCCGACAAGACCGCCGAAACCCTGCGCGACGGGTGGCTGCACACCGGCGACATCGGCTACCTCGCCGCCGACGGCTACCTCTACCTGCTCGACCGCAAGAATGACATCATCATCACCGGCGGTATGAACGTCTACAGCAGCGAGGTCGAGCAGTTCCTGCAGACCTGTCCCGGAGTCGGACAAGTCGCCGTCGTCGGGCTCCCCGACCCCGACTGGGGCGAAGCCGTTGTCGCCGTCGTCGTCCCCGCGCCTGGCACCGCCAGGATTGACGTCGACGACCTCACGGCCCGCTGCCGCTTAACCCTGTCGGCCTACAAACGCCCCAAGTGCATCCGCCAGGTCGAGCAGCTCCCGCTGACCCCCTACGGCAAGGTCGACAAGAAGCAGCTACGCAACCAGCTCACCCGCGACCCGGAGTCGCCGCGATGACCACTCGGCCAGTCACCCGCAACGGTGGTGATCGCGACACACACCACGCCAGCGGGCTGCGGCACCCTCTGGCCGACGGGGTCGTCTGTGTGGCGGAGGCGCTCGCCGCGCTGCGCGCCGGGCTGCCGGTTCTCGTCACCGACGACATGGGGACCCCGACCCGGACCGAGGTCGTCCTCGCAGGCTGCCTCGCCCGAGCAAGGTGGACCGCCTGGATGGTCCGGCGCTCGTCTGGCGTGCTCTGTGTCGCGCTGGACGGAGCCCGCGCCGACCACCTCGATCTGCCGATGATGGTGGCACGCCATGAGCGGCACGAGCGCCCTGCCTACACCATCTCGGTGGACGCCACCCGTGGCGTATCCACCGGCATCAGTGCTGCTGACCGCTCCCGCACCGCCCGCGTACTCGCCGACCCCGGGTCCGGGCCCGCCGACCTCATCCGACCCGGGCACCTCTTGCCGGTAGTGATCGAACGGGGTGGGGTCCTCACACGAGCCGCCTTGCCCGAAGCAGCCGCCGATCTGTGTGACCTCGCAGGCCTCCCCCGGGTCGCGCTCACCGCAGAACTCGTCGCCGACACCGGCCCCCTCCTCGAACCGGACGAGGCCAAGTCCCTCGCGGCCCGCCACGATCTCGTCGCCCTGAACCTCACCGACGTCGTCCGACACCGCCTCCGCCACGGCGACTACTCCGACCCGCGGGTCGCCACGCACTCCTTCGCCGCCTTCGTCGACTGGTAGTCGAGATGGTTCCCGAGGGGCGTCGTGCATCCCCTACCTACACCGACCCGGCCAACCGGGCGCGCAGAATTTCGACCTCACGGAGCGCGGTATGCAGCCGGTGCTTGGCGTCGAGCTCGAGGACGGCCGGGGCGGTGCGCAGCTCGGCGGCGGCGAGCCCGGCCACGGCGAGGGTTGCCGGGGTGAGGTCGTCGGCGTCGTAGTCGGCGGTGAGCTCATCGAGCCACTCCCCCGCTCCTGCGGAGGGCAGGTCGGCGTCGTCGGGATCGTCGTCGGGGCCGCCCGCGTGCTCCTCTGGTGCGACGGCGTCGGCGAAGCGCCGGGCCTGCGCGAGGAATCCGGCGAGGACCGCGCGGATCTCGTCGCGGTGCGCGTCGATCCAGTCCTGGCGGGCGTCGCGGTTACGGGCGTCGCGGCGGCCGTCGCGGGTGAGTTGTTCGTCGGGTCGGTCGTAGCGCAACAGGGCGTCGAGGCGGTCGATCCGGTCCTGGGTGCCGCGCCGGGTGGTGATCCCGAGCGGGGCACCGAGCTCGGACAGCGACAGCCCCAGGTGGCGGCCGTTGCGGAGCAGCCGGTGTTCCCGGCGGCGGTCGTCCCACCAGCACCAGGTGGACAGGATCAACGCGTCCGCGGTGTCGGCGGCGGCGACCCAGCGCGGGATCCCGGCCGGGCTGCGGGCGGCCAGGTAGTCCAGCACGTCGCGGGGTGCGGTGCCCATCGCTGACCTGCGGGAATCGTCGATCCGGTCGTGCCGGCGGGCGATCCGCTCGACCGCGGCGGACAGCTCGATGTCGGTGATCCGCGGCGGAGTGCTCACGCGTGAGATCTTCACACACGCTGAAACAGACAGATTCCTGCGGTATGGACGCGCGCAGGCGTGTCGCGGTGCCGGACCGGCCGGCAGCGCCTGGCATCCGATAATGTTGCGTTATCGGACGCGAGAAATGTCCGACTCGGCGACCCTCCCCGGGCCGTCGGCCGGATACGGAAGGACCCGCTCTGCGCCCCGAGCCCGCCGCGGACCCGACCGCGGCCCCGCCCCCGTCCCCCCGAACCACGCCCTCGTCGCTCCGCGCCGGGCCGCTGGCGCGGCCGGAGCCGGCCGTCGGCGGGGCGATTCGCCGGCCGCAGGACCTGGACGAGGCGGTCGGGAGCTACGCCGCCGCGGCCCGGTCGGCGAACACCTGGCGGGCCTACCGCTCGGACTTCGCCCGGTTCCGGCGCTGGTGCGACGCGCAGGCCCCGGCGGCGGTCGCGCTGCCGGCCGCGGCCGCGACGCTGGCCCGCTACCTCGCCGCGCACGCCGGCGCCCGCCGGCCGGCCACGCTGGCCCGCTGGTGCTCGGCGATCGCCGTCGCGCACGACCTGGCCGGGCACCCCTCCCCCACCCGCGACGAACAGGTCCGCACCGTGTTGGCCGGGATCCGGCGCACCCACCGCACCCGCCCGGCCCGGGTCGCCCCGGCCCGCCCGGATGACCTGCGCGCCATGCTCAGCCCGCTGGACCCGGCCCGGCCGGCGGACGCCCGGGACCGGGCGCTGCTGCTGATCGGGTTCGCCGGGGCGCTGCGCCGCTCCGAACTGGCCGCGCTCACCCTCGCCGACCTGGTCGTCGACGCCGACGGGCTGCGGGTGTTCATCGCCGCTGGCAAGACCGACCCGACCGCCACCGGGCACACCCGCGGGCTGGCCTACGGCGCGCACCCCGAGTCGTGCCCGGTCCGGGCCTGGCGGGCCTGGCTGGTCCACCGGGTGCCCTCCCCCGCGCTTGACGAGGATGCCCCAGGTGCCGACGGCCCGTCGCCGCACTCCGCCGGCACCGGGACCGACCCGCGTTATCTGCCCTCCGCAGGAGCGTTCGTGGCGGTGGACCGGTGGGGCCGGCTCGGCACCCGGGCCTTGTCGGACCGGTCGATCGCCCGGATCATCGGTGCCCGGGCCGACGCGGCCGGCCTGACCGGGCATTGGGCCGGGCATTCGCTGCGCCGCGGGTTTGCCACCACCGGCTACGCCGCCGGGGCCAGCGAGCTCGCCATCATGCGGCACGGCCGCTGGCGGTCGAAGCTCGGCGATGCGCGGCTACATCGACGAGGGCACCGTGTGGACGGACAACCCCACCACCCGCCTCGGCCTCTAACCCACCTCGCTAACTCACATATGCGGTCACATATATGGCCGCTGCGCAGTCGTCAGCTGCCGCCTCGGCTGTGTCCACATCGGCATGCTCATGCGCATGCACGGCTACGCCACTAGCACGGGTCGAAGCATGTTCCTCACATGTGGACAATGCAGCGTCCACAGCCGCATCCTCACGGGCTGTCGCGTCAGCGCTACCTGACGACTCCACGTACTGCGGGACACGTGGTTCCTCTGCCGTGGTCATCGATACGTCCGCAGGCGGGGCCACGTCCGCATCACCATCGGTGCTCAGTGATTGATTCACGTCTACGACCATCGCAGCGGTTCCAGCCGGGGCCACAGAGGTGGCTGCCGACGACTACCCATCCACTGCAACATCCGAGGCACCTGAAGAGTCCGATGAGGTGATTACCGACGTGGCGCCGTCCGCATCCTCATCTGAGTCAACGGAGCCGTGTTCATCAGGAACCGCCGCATCGGACACCGATGACTGCACAGCAGACGCAACCGACGTGTGCGAGTCGCTCACCACAGCTGAGCAACCTGACGAGCACTCCGACAGGTCCGCATCCCTGGCCACATCCGCGCCCTCGGACCCGGCCGCAGATGTAGACGCTTGTGCCGCCGCAGGCGTGTCGACTTCGTGATCCGCAGCCCCGTCGCTATCTTCGGTCACGGCTGCGTCCACAGCGGTGCCCAACGACGGGTTCATCGCTGAGGGGGCAGCCGTAACCACAGCAGGTTTCACATCGTTGACGAAGCACGGCACCGCTGCTGTCGCCGCAGCGGAGGCCGCGGCGGTGGCGACCTCCGCGGCACACGCTGCGACAGCAGCGGGGTCGTCGTCATAGCCCGCGGACAAGGCCGCAGCCACGGCGCCGGCGGCGCCGACCGCGGCGGCCGCGGACGCGGGACCTGCGGGACTCGATGACGACGGCGCGGATGACGGATCAGTAGGGGAGCGAGATGGCGAGCCCGACAGGCACGCAGAAGGTGGTGGTGATGGACCCCGACACGTCCACGCAGGGGGTGGAGTCCGCGGCACTGGCGCGGGTGGTGCTGGTGGCCAACCAGAAGGGTGGGGTGGGCAAGACCTCGATCGTCACCGCCTTGGCCGGATTGATCGCCCGCCCGGACCGGCGGGTGCTGGTGGTCGACGCGGATCCGCAGGGCAACGCCACCAGCAGCGACCTGGGGGTGGACGGCGACCGTGGCCGCGGCCTGATGATGGCGCTGCAGTACGGCGAGCCCCCGAAGGTCGAGCGCGACGTGCGGCCCGGTCTCGACCTCGTCGCCGGCGGGCCGCTGCTGGCTCAGGTCGGGGCGCTCACCGCGACCGCCACGCAGACCGGACTGGACCTGGTCGCCAACCTGCGCGCGGCCCTGGCGCAGGTCTGCGTGGCCGGCGGCTACAGCGTCGTGCTGATCGACTCCGGGCCGGGGGACGCGCCGCTGCTCGATGCGCTGCTGCGGGTGACCCGCTATCTGGTGGTCCCGACCAAGGACGACGACGCGTCGCTGAGCGGGGTGGAACTGCTGGCGCTGCGCTACCTCAAGGCGCGCCAGGAAGGCGCCCTGGTGCAGCTGCTCGGGGTGGTGCTGTTCGACGCCAACCCGCGGGCGACCGCCCGCAACGGCCAGGTCCTGACCGACCTCGACGGGCTGCTCGACGGGTCCGGCTCGAGCAGCTTCCAGACGATCATCCGCAGCGACCGCGCCGCGGCCCTGGATCTGCGCTCGGCCCACCTGACCCCGGCCGAGCTCGTCGCGGCCACCGCCGAGCAGAACAAGTCCCGGCTGGCCCGGCTCCGTAGCGGCGGTAAACACCGCGCCGACCGGGCGGCCGCCGACGGGGCCGAGCCGGTGCGGCTGTGGTCCCGGGACCCCTCGGCCCTGGCCAGTGATTACCAGGCCCTGGCCCGCGAGCTGCTGACCCGCATCGCCGGCGCCGAGAGCGGGGCCCGGGCATGAACCGCCGTCGGCCCGCCTTCGACCCGAGTCGGCTCGATGACATCGACGACCTGCTGCCACCCGCCCCGCTGATCACTCCGACCCCGCTGAAGACCCCGGCCCCGCCGCGGGAGCCCGAGCCCGAGCCGGCGCCGCCGGTCCCGGACCGTTCCGCCGAGCAGCACCGCGACGACGAGCGTCCCGCGCAGCGGGGGAGCGGGGGGCGGAACCCGTGTCCGCCCCGCGCCCGGCGCCCGCCCGGAAGTCCCGCGGCCAGGGTGGGCGCCCGGCCCGGCCCCCGCGCAGCAGTGCACCGGCCGCGGCCGAAATCGGCGATCCCGGTCGGGTCCCGGTGGCGGTGCGGATCCCGCGCGCGCTCTACGACGACATCAACACCCAGCTGCTGGCTGGGCCGGAGCGGCCCTCCTACGGCCAGCTGGTGCTCTGGACCTGTGAGGACCATCCCGACGAGGTCGCGGCCGAGGTCCGCGCCGCGCGCCCGGGCGCGGGCTCCCGTCGGCCCCGCGGCCGCCGCCTGGCCGCGGACACCGTGCAGGTCACCCTGCGGCTCACCCTCGCCGAACGCGACCTGCTCGACGAGATCGCCGACACCGTCCGCGCCACCCACCCCGGCCTGGTCACCCGCACCGAGGTCGCCACCGGCGCGCTGCGCTACGCGCTGGAGGCACCGCCCACTACATAACCCTCATAAGCGGCGCCATATGCGCCGACATATGAGCCCGTTGCTCTGCCCTGAGATGCGGGTTCCGCGCGACGCAGCCGGGAGCTCGAAACAGCGCCGATCCGAACCGGGACCGGCGACGGGAGGACAAACGACGATGGCGACGCTCTCCGCCGACCTCACCGATCAGCACGGCCGGATCCACGGACTGGTCGACGCCCACCGGCATACTCAGGCCGAGCAACGCGCCGCCCTGGCCGCGGAGTCTCGACGAGCGCTGGTCGCCGCCGACCACCGCGCGACGGTCATCCTCGAGGCACTACGCCGTTGCGGGGCGCCCGCCGTCGCCGACCAACTCGATCAGGAGGCCCGCGCGGGCACGAGCCTCATTGTCGCGCTCACCAGCGACGACACCACGCCGGCCGAGCTCGCGGCCGCGATCCACGCCTACGTACACCGGCAGGCGGCCGTGGACGAGGCCGTTCAGCGGCAAGCCCGGTGACGGCCAGTCGACCCATCCGCGAACGTTCGACGCCACCGCGCCTGCGGAGCCCGGGCGGCGGGGCTGAACTCCATGCCCGTCGCCGGGGCGGCGGGGCGGGGACGAGCAACGGGCCGTTGCCCAGCCCCAGAACTGGGCGTACAATTTCTTGTACGTAGGAGGTGGCCATGAAGACGATGACGTACTCGGAGTCCCGCGCGCGCTACGCCGAGACCCTCAACGCCGTGACCGACGACCGGGAAGAAGTGGTGATCACTCGGGCGGGCCATGAGCCGGTCGTCATGGTCGCGCTCGATGACTACGAATCGCTCAAGGAGACTGCCTACCTGCTGCGCAGCCCCGAGAACGCACGGCGGCTGCTCGCCGCGATCGACCGCCTCGAACACGGCGCGGGCGCGACCCGTGACCTGCTCGATTCCGCCGACGAGTGAAGTTCGTCTGGGACGAGAACGCCTGGGCCGACTACCTGTGGTGGCAGACCCAGGATCGTAAGGTCCTCAAGCGAATCAACACGCTGCTCCAGGACGTCGCGCGTACCGGCAATGAAGGCATCGGCAAGCCCGAACCCCTCAAGCACGGCTTCCAGGGCTACTGGTCGCGACGCATCACCGACGAGCACCGACTCATCTACAAGATCGTCGACGACGAGATCCGTATCGCCGCCTGCCGCTACCACTACTAGGAGCTGTTTAGGAAGTCGTCTGGCCCCGCGGGCTGCGCGTGTCGGTGCTCGGACATGGGTGAGGTCTCCGGTAGGTGATCAACGACCAAGAAGACCGTCCGCCCGGAGACCTCGTTGCGCAGCCTATCGATCGGAGCGCGTAAGGACCTGACGGACCGGTAGTGGCGGATCTTGGAACCGCTGCTCCCGGCTCCGATGGGCAGGGGCCGACCGCGGAAGTGGCCCCGCCGCAGGTTGATCGACGGCATCCGGTGGCGGACCCGCGTCGGCGCCCCGTGGCGCGACGTGCCCGAACGCTACGGACACTGGCAGTCGATCTATCAGCTGTTCCGACGCTGGCAGCGTCAGAACGTGTGGGCGCTGGTGTGGTCCACGCTGCTGGGCTGGGCCGACGCCGGCGGACTGATCCGTTGGGACGTCTCGGTCGACTCCACGATCAACCGCGCCCACCAACACGCCGCCGGGGCCCGCCGCCACCCGCAGGCGCACGTCGAACCGCCCGGTGACGAACCCGCCGATCACGGGCTGGGGCGCTCCCGCGGAGGCTGGACCACCAAGATCCATGTGGCCTGTGAGCAGGGCCGCGGCCCGCTGGCTGCGTTGATCGCCGCAGGTCAGCGCGGCGACTCACCGCAGTTCATCGCGGTCCTCGACGGGCTGCGGGTGGCTCGACTCGGGCCGGGACGACCACGCACGCGCCCGGACCGGGTGCTGGCCGACAAGGCCTACTCGTCGAAGGCGAACCGCGACTACCTGCGCCGCCGCAAGATCGCCGCGATGATTCCGGTCAAGGTCGACCAGCAGGCTCACCGACAAGCCCGAGGCTCGGCCGGTGGACGTCCACCGGCCTTCGACGAGCAGATCTACCGGCAGCGCAACGCCGTCGAATGACGGCATCAACCCGCTCAAACAGCACCGCGCCCTCGCCACCCGGTACGACAAGCTCGCCCTGCGCTACGAGGCCACCGTGCACATCGTCACGATCAACATCTGGCTACGCGCCCTCGCCGCCGGCAGCGGCTGCATCGGGTCGTGCTCGACCGGCTCGCCCAGCACGACCTGCCTGACTGAGGGCCAGGCCCAGATGATCCCGGGCTGGCCCTACTCGTTCGTCGCCGCTCTGGAACCGGGCCGGACCTCCTGGACCGCGCTGCTGGACGCGGTCCGGCTCGGCCCGGCTGATGACGCCACCACGATGACCGCGGACCAACTCCGCGCGGTGGTCGGCAGGCTGATCGCGGCGGGGCACTGGCGCGCCGGTGATCCGCATATCCTGATCGTGGCCGACGCCGGCTACGACATCACCCGGCTGGCGTTCGTCGTGGCCGACCTACCGGTCGAGCTTCTCGGCCGGATCCGCTCCGACCGGGTCCTGCGAATGCCGAAGCGGCCCCGGTTGCCCGGCCGCACCGGACGCCCACCCCGGCACGGGCCGCAGTTCGCTCTGAACAAGCCAGCCACCTGGCCCGAACCCGCCCACATCTCGATCACCGAGACCACCCGCTACGGCACCGCGACCGCGACCAGCTGGGACCGGCTGCACCCGCGGGGTGACCCACCGCGGCTGCCGGGCCGACCACGACGGCGAGCTGCCCGTGCTCGAGGGCACCCTCATCCGGCTGCAGGTCGAGCACCTGCCCGGTGACCGCGACCCGAACCCGGTCTGGCTGTGGACCTCGACCACCAGCGCCAGCACCACCGACGTGGACCGCTGGTGGCGGTCGTTCCTGCGTCGCTTCGATCTCGAGCACACCTTCCGGCTGCTCAAGCAGACCCTGGGCTGGACCGCCCCGAAGATCCGATCCCCACAGGCGGCGGACCGCTGGACCTGGGTCATCATCGCCGCGCACACCCAGCTCCGCCTCGCCCGGCCGCTGGCCCAGGACCTACGTCGTCCCTGGGAGAAACCCGCGCCGCCGGGCCGGTTGACACCGGGGGCTCGGGTCCGCCGCGGGTTTCGGCACCTCCGCCCGCGCACCGCCCTGCCCGCCGGCGCACCGAAACCCGCTCACCCGGCCCCGGGCGCCCACCCGGCTCCCGCAACCGCAGGTCCGCACCCCGTTTCGACGTCGGGAAAACCGGCAAACCCGACCTCACCGTGACAGCACAGCCGTCACGCCCGGGTTAAAAATCAAGCTAAGCGAGGCTGGCTCCTCAAGTCCACGAGAACGCACAGCCACGCCCACGCCCACGCAGGGTCCCCAATGCGACCGGGGGCTATCGCGGGGCGAGGTCTCCGGCGGCAAGTCGATCCGCGGCCGCGCGGGCGCGGCGGGGACACCGTAACGCCGTTACGACCCGTCGTGGGCTGCGGAAACGGCCATCACGACGGCCTTGGGCTCGGTGAAGAACTCCCGGCTGAAGGTGCCGCCCTCGCGGCCCCAGCCGGAGTCCGCGAACCCGCCGAACGGCGCCCGCAGGTCCCGGATGAAGAAGCAGTTCGTCCAGACCGTCCCCGCCTGCAGCGCCGCGGCGACCCGGTGCGCGCGGGAGAGGTTCTCAGTGAACACCATCGCGTTGAGGCCGTACGGGGAGTCGTTCGCCAGCCCGACCGCCTCGGCCTCGGAGTCGAACGGCGTCACGGTCACGACCGGCCCGAAGACCTCCTCGCGCTGGATCGGCGAGTCCGCGGGCGCGTCGACGATGACCGTCGGCCGGACCACCCAGCCGTCGCCGAGGCCGCCGGTGAGCATCTTCCCCGCCGCGTTCTCCAGGTGACCGCGCACCTTCGTGTAGTGCGTCTCTGACGCCAGCGGGCCAATCTGGGTAGCCGGGTCCCGGGGGTCGCCGATGACCAGGGCCTCGGCCGCGGCAACGAACCGATCCAGGAACTCGTCGAGGATCGTGCGCTCGACGTAGAGCCGGCTGCCGGCGAGGCAGACCTGCCCGGCATTGGTGAAGATCGCCTTGATCGACCAGTCGACCGCGTTGTCCAGGTCGGCGTCGGCGAACACCAGGTTCGCACCCTTGCCGCCGAGCTCCAGGCTGACCGGCGTGAGGTTCCTCGCTGCCGCACCGGTGATCGCCCGGCCGGTGGCGGACTCGCCGGTGAAGGTGATCCGGTCGACCCGCGGGTCCGTCGTGAGCGCCTCGCCCGCAGAATCGGGGCCGTAGCCGTGCAGGACGTTGAGCACGCCGGGCGGGATGCCGGCCTCAAGGGCGAGGCGAGCCAGGATCGTCGCAGAGGCCGGGGAGTCCTCGGCCGGCTTGAGCACGACGGTGTTGCCCCAGGCCAGCGCCGGGGCGATCTTCCAGGACTCCAGCATCAGCGGGAAGTTCCAGGGGGCGATCGCGGCGACCACCCCGGCCGGTTCGAAGCGGGCGTAGGCGTGGTGGCCGGTGTCCATCGGGTAGGCCTCGGCGGTCGCGAGCCGGGCGTGGTCGGCGAAGAACCGGAAGTTCTGGGCGGTGCGTGGGACGTCCTTGCCCTTCGCGTCCGCGACCGGCTTGCCCATGTCCCGGGAGTCGGCCAGCGCGAGTTCGTCGGCATGCGCCTCGATCAGGTCAGCCAGCTTGTGGATCAACGCGCCGCGCTCGGCGAAACCCGTCTGCGGCCAGGGCCCCTCGTCGAAGGCCCGGCGGGCCGCGGTGACCGCCCGGTCGGCCTCGTCCGCGCCGCCCAGCGCGGCCCGCGCCCAGGGCTCGCGGGTCCAGGGGTCCACCGAGTCGAAGGTCGCCCCGTCGGCGGACGGGATCTCCTCGCCGTCGATGATGTGCCCGAAAAAATCCGTCCCAGCGCTGGTCCCCATGGTGTCCGAGGCTTGCAGCGGGGCGGGGCCCGCGGAAGCTGTTCATTCCGGCCAGCGAAACGAGGGAGGCTGAACGCGCGCGGGGGAGTGGGGCCAGCCGTCGCGGAGGAACATGAGGAGCCGACGATCGGTATCGCCTGCCTTGCCGCGCCCATATTGGACGCAACGGGCGTCGCAATTGCCGCCGTCTCATCACCGGGTGGGCGACCCGGCTTGACGCTACCCGGGTCGCCCCGGCCGTCCGGACCGCAGCTTTCAGTGCCTCCCGAACTCTCGGCTACGGACGTCGGTGAGCTTGCATGCTTCGGTGCCGGGCGTAGGAGAGAGTCGTCGGGCTGACCGCGGGCCCCCGTTGCCGATCATCTCGAGCACGAGGTCTTTCGAGGCACGTGGAGCCGGAGGGTGGGGAGACCTCGTCCGATTCGAAGGCGCAGGCCACGGAAACAGACCCATCGGGAGCCTGACACGGCGCCCCCGCCCACCACCACTAGCAGCGGCGTGACCGAAGAGATCTGCGCACGGACGTGGTCGTAGCGCTCGGACGGGGCCGCGGTCATTCGCTTGCCGGGAGTTCGCCGAACACACCGGCGACCTGGCCGAGCAGCGGCGCTACACGGGCATCTAGATCGTCGCCAAGGCCGGCCGGGGTAGCACCTCGATAGCCAACGGAGGTGTCGCCTGCCCTCAAACGGTCGGAGCCCCCGCATACACGTATACGACGGCCCTCCGGGCCGCAGCCAAGAGAAGAAAACGGTACTTTCACGATCAGGTTCCGATGGATGGGCCGCGGGTGCCGCCGCGGCGCTCCAGTTCAAGGCTGCGGGCCGGGGCGTTGTGGCGGTTGAGCCCGCGGTAGATCCAGTCGTTGAGTAGACCGTGGTGGCGGTCCGGGTGGACAAACGGCGACGTCCTGCGGGCGATGGGGCACAGCCCCGAGCCGGGTGCCGGGCGGGTATCCGACCGGTGCGAGGCGGCTGAGTTGCGGCGGCCCGACGGCTGGGAGCGGCACCGGCTGGCGCGTTGGACCGGTACTGACGGAGCGCCGCAACCGGCGCGCACCGCTGGCGGCGCCGCCGCCACGCGGCGGAACGCGTGCACGGTGCGGCCGCGGCTCGGTGGCAGTCCTACGGGCCGCGCGGCTCGCGGCAGGAGGACGTCGCGGTCGGTACCCCGGGAGCGCGCCCATCGCCTGGCCGAGGAGATCGCGAGCCGAGAGACCGCACGCCGGATGTGGGAGGAGATCTGCCAGCGGATCGGCCAGGCCGCGGCACCGAGAACCCGCCCACTCCTTCGCCAGGTGACACAGGACCGGCCGAACCGCCACCGCCCGCTTGGGAAGCGGAGTCGTTGCCAGGGACGGCAGGCGACGAGGTCTGGCAGCGGGCGCTTGAGGTGGCCCGACAGCAAGGGCGGGCCAGGCGGCCGCGCGCGGCGACCGCAGTGTTGACTCCATCCCCTGCGCCAGCGGTCTCGCTGTGTCGTCTCAGCCTGAGGATGCGCCGCGCCGCTGGCCCCTCGGCGTGCCAGTCCACCACCGCTGAAGACGCCGCCGGGCAGGTGGCTGGCACCCGCTTCAACGGAATCTGATTCACCTTCGGCGCGTCACGTGCTGCACCTGAGTGATCACCGGTATAACTCCCGCCCATGGACTCCACCCGCCAGCGGCGCAAGCCCGGGCGCAAGAGCAAGGGCGTGCGCGTCCAGGTGCCCGTGCGCATGCCCGCCGAGTTCCACGCGGAGGTGGAGCGAATTTCCAAGCGCGACGGGATCCCGGTCACCGACGTCGTGACGCGGATGATCGCGGAATCTCTTGGTCGGCCAGCGCCTGAATACTGCTACCCCCGGCCCCTGAGCGCGCAGGAGGAGCTGCCGCTGACGAAGGCCTCATAACAACGAACGAGGCGGCCCCTGCCAGGGGGCCGCCTCGCTTAGTCCTCACGCCGGCCGGGGCGCCACCCGGGTCGACGTCGTACCCCAGCCGCGGCTGGGGCCTTCCCCCCATTGCCATAAGGGGCGCTTTCGCGTGTCCAAGATACCTCTTGGGCCGGACGTTGCGCGAGCCCGACACGGTTCGACCTGCCCTGAGCAGGGCACCGGCTGGTGCCAGCCGTGCTACGAGCAGGGCGCGTTCGTCCTCGCCCACACATCGGACGGCCAGACCTGCCTCCTCCACGGCGGTTGCACCGGTGCTGCCGACCTAGCCAGGTTCGGTCTCCAACCAGCGCCGATCCAACGACCAGGCCAGCGCCCGCCGCGGACCCCCCGCGGTCGCGCCGCCAGGGTCGCTCCACTTCCATCGACACAAGGCCGAGCACGCCCACGGTCGGTGCAGCGACAGCTCGATCGCACCGCAGCCCGGGCGATGGCCTACGGTCGGATACGGACTCTCGCGCGCCTGGAAACCGGCCGATTCCAGCCACACCCGGGCTGGCGGCACTTCATCGACACCGGCTGGCGAGTCCTGACGTGCCAACGCGAAGCGCTGCAGCACATTAAGGACCTCGTCGACGGCGAGGACTGGCGCACGGACAAGCGCACGAGCTGGCTGCAGATCCTGTGCCGGCTCGTCCACCACATGGACTGGAACACCGGTCTGGTCACTGGCCTCACCGCCGTGCAGCTCGGCAGCGCCGGAGCACGAGCCACTCGTACCGTCTCCCGAGTCCTGGCCTGGGCCAGAGACGCCGGCCTGCTCGTCGTCATTGAGTGCGGGGCCTCGGCCGAGTTCCTCGGCGCCCGCCGCAACCGCACACCCAGCTACGCCCTCGTCAGCAACCGGCCACTCCCCCCGCACCCGACCGACCAACCCCACGCCAGCACGCCTGTGGATGAAAGTGGCGACCTCCCCATGTCTTACGTGAGTAGTAAGCCCTTGCAGGGCGGCAGACGGCCAACCCCACCTGCTAGCCGCAACTGGCCCGTCTTCCAGGTCCCCCAGTCCCCCTCAGAACGAACCGCTGCCACGCTCTGCTTCCTCCAGAGAATCGGCCTAGGCCACCGGGAGGTATCCGCGGTGCCCCTCTGGCGCACCCGGGCCCTGCTCAAAACGTGGTGGGACGCCGGAGCCTGCGTCGCAGGCCTGCTCTACGCCCTCGACCACCACCCCGACCGCCCCGGCGATCACCGAGGCGACGCCCGGCGCGGCGCCACAGACCCCCTCCGCGTGCTCGGCTACCGCCTCCGCCCGTGGACCAGGCGGCTCGACGAGCTCCCCGCCGCAGTGGTCGGGATCCGCGGCGACTACCGCCATCGCCTCGGCCACGTGAGCACCCCCGTGACCGAGGGAACTGAGCAGCCACAGGCACTCCCCGACACCCGCGCAGCCGCCAGAGCCACCGTCGACGCCCACCTGCGTGCCCTCCGGAAAAGGCGCCAGAAGCGCACGAACCCAGGCCTCGCCCGCAGCCACTCCAGCGATCGAAAGTGACCCGCCCCGGCGTGTCCGGAGACTTGATCTTCTGAGGAGATGGAGTCATGACACGTCGTTCCCAGCCGCCGTATCCGCCGGAGTTGCGTGAGCGGGCGGTACGGATGGTCGCCGAGATCCGCGACGACCACGACTCGCTGTGGGCGGCGATGAACGCCGTCGCCGACAAGCTCGGAGTCGGCACCGGCGAGACCGTGCGCAAGTGGGTCCGCCAAGCCGAGACAGACTCCGGCGTCCGGCCCGGCACGACCACGCAGGAGTCAGACGAGCTGCGCAGGCTGCGCCGAGAGAACGCCGAGCTCAAGCGGGCCAACGACATCCTGAAAGCGGCCTCGGCCTTCTTCGCGGCCGAGATCGACCGGCCACACCGACGCTGGTGAGGTTCATCGACCAGCACGCCGCCCACCAGACCGGTGGGCGGCGATGGGGCGTCGAGTCGATCTGCGCCCAGCTCGCCGAGCTGGGCGCACCGATCGCCCCGTCCACCTACTACGCCCGCCGAGCCGCTGAGCCGAGCAGGGCGCAGGTCCGCGACGAGTACCTCGCACCGGAGGTGCGCGGGTCCACGCCGAGAACTACGGGGTCTACGGCGCGCGGAAGGTCTGGGCCCAGCTCAACCGAGAGGGCATCCGAGTCGCCCGCTGCACCGTCGAGCGGCTCATGCGCGCCCAGGGCCTGGGCGGAGCACGCCGCGGCCGACGGGCGCGCACGACGCTGCCGGGCGGACAGAGCCGTGCCGGGGACCTCGTGGGCCGCCGGTTCAACCCGCCCGCCCCGGACCAGCTGTGGGTCGCCGACTTCACCAACGTCCCCGCGTGGTCCGGGATGGTCTACGTCGCGTTCGTCATCGACGCCTACTCGAGGCGCATCCTGGGCTGGCGCGCGGCGACGAGCATGCGCACCGAGCTCGTCCTCGACGCCCTCGAACACGCCGTCTGGACCCGCGCCGGACAGGGCCGCGCCGAGCTGGACGGTTTGATCATGCACACCGACGCCGAGTCGCAGTACAACATCCATCGCCTACACCGAGCGCCTCGCCCAGGCCGGCGCAGCACCGTCGATCGGCACGGTCGGCGACGCCTACGACAACGCGCTGGCCGAGTCGACCATCGGGCTGTTCAAGACCGAGCTGATCAAACCGAGAGGGCCCTGGCGCAGCGTCGAGCAGGTCGAGATCGCCACCCTTGAGTACGTCGACTGGTTCAACCACCGACGCCTACACAGCGCCGCCGGCGACATCCCACCCGCCCAACTTGAGGCCGCCCACTACCGTCAACGAACAGCCACACCGCAGCCAGAGAACTCAAGCCGATAGCTCTCCGGACACGCCGGGGCGGTTCAAAAGTCCCGGCGGTGAGGTACCCGCGGTTGCCCTCTGAGGAACGAGGCCCAGCTCGTCAGCACCGACGTGCCAGGATCGACGAATCCGGATGACCGAGCTCGACCAGCACAGCGACGGCCGATGAAGCCAGCGCACCGACTCGGCACTGATCGCCAAATCCGATCGGGCCCTCGACGAGGACACCGCGCACGCGTGGGCAGCGGGTGATGGGCGAGGGCGTGGTGTTCCTCAACGCCCTCGCGAGCGAACCCAGCACCTACTGAGTCCCAACCCTCACATCGGCAAACCCGCGCCGCACGACGCGCCCGCACCCTCGGGGCGCACAACCCGACGGGTGACGGTGCCCGATGGCACACTGATCGTGATCACCGGTGGGGGAGCAGCGCCCAGGAGCAGCCCGCCCCGGACGGTCCGACGAGCACCTCGGGGCGGCGGATCCGTGTGAAACGTGGCCTTGGAGAGCGCCCTCCCCGGTCAGAGCAGCCCCTGGTAGGCCCCGCCATCTACGGGGATCGCGGCCCCGGTGAGGTAGCTTGCCTGCTCGGAGCACAGGAACGCGACGATCTCCCCGAAGTCCGCCGGGTCACCGAGGCGGTGGGCCGGGATCGTAGCGAGGACGGCCTCCCGTGCGTCGTGGTCGCTGTAGACGGTGCGGACCCGGTCGGTCTCGTGCAGCCCGGGCTGCACCGAGTTCACAGTGACCCCGTCGGCGGCGATCTCCCGGGAGAGGGTGCGCAGGAACCCCGTCGCGCCGGCACGCCCGATGTTCGACAGCGCGAGGTTCGGGTACGGCTGCCGCACGCCGAGCGAGGTGATCGCGACGATCCGGCCCCACCCCTGCTCGCGCATTCCGGGCACCGCTGCCAGGCACATGCGCACCACGGCAAGCAGGCTCCGGTCCAGCGCGGCCGGGTAGGCCGATGCCGGCGTCTCGAGCGCGGTGCCGGGCGCCGGGCCGGGGCCGTTGACGACGAGGATGTCGACGCCACCCATCACCTCCGCCGCGTCCCGGACGAAGCCCTCGGCCCCCTCGGGCGTGGCGAGGTTGGCGACGACCGACAACGTGCCGTGACCCAGCGCGGCCGCGGCCGCCTCGGCCCGTCCGGCGTCGGAGCTGCAGATCGTGACCTGCGCGCCGCTCGCCACCAGCGCGGCCGCGCTCCCGTAGCCGAGCCCCGAACTCGCCGCGGCCACCGCCGCTCGCCTACCTGTGATCCCAAGATCCACCGATCCGCCTCTCCGCTGCACGACACCGTGTTCGATCCGCCATCTCACCATCCGAACGGGCCCGGACCGGAGCGCCGCCACGCCCGACCCCCAGACGGGTGTCGCCGGCGGCGAGGAGCTGCTCGCAGATGCGGACCAGCACCGCGGTGGCGTCGCGCAGGTCGGTGGGCGACAACGGCTGCGCCCTGTGCAGGCGCCAATGCGGAGCTTCGTCGCCGCGGCGCCCCGACGTCGATGGCGGCGTAGGGCTGACGGGTAACTCGTTCGCCTCGGCGTCACTGAATGCGACCCAGGTTCTCTGGTCGATAGATCATCGGGTGAACTCTGCAAATGAATCCACACACGGCCCGGGATTCGCGGTCCATATCCTCGCTGACGACCAACTGGATGTGTGTCACACGTTCGTCCGACATGTGCCCGAACGGTCGAGAAACTCCGAAGGTCGAGGTCCGAGCACGGACTGCCCGTGATATCCGGTGCGATGGCGATGCTCCAATCCACGCTGCGCAAAACCATCGACGCCGGCGACCACACTGTGCTGATCGGGAGGTCCTGGAAGTCAACGCCGAGGACCGCGACCCGCCCGTGCACTACACGCGCCGCTTGGTGGCGTACGTACGATGCTCGAGATGTCCTGAGCAGGCCAAGTCGGCCGCGGAGAGGGTAAGGATCTCACCGCGGCGGGACCACAGGACGCCCCGGTGAGATCTGGGGTGCTCGCGCGGCGAGGAACGGTCGCGGTGGGGCGGGGCCGATGCCGCGGGGGAGGGGCGGGGAATCGCCTCGATCGGCATGTCTCCGCCCAGCTGGCTGAGAGACCATGGCGGCTACTGGCTTCTGCCCCCAACGGCGGCGGCGAGGCCCGGTTCATCGGCATAGGACTCGCTGATCGCCTGCTGGGCGGCTGCTGGCAGCGTGTGCAGCTGGCGCATCACGCGCTCCGTGCGCCGGCGCACCGCCTTGCGCTCCGGCAGCCCGGCGGTGGCCTCCAACTGCGGCTTGAGCGGCGGCAGCCCGGTCAGCTCGCCGGCCTCCGCCATCTCCCGCTGGGCCTGCGCGGTGTCCTTCTCCTCCGACATGCCGATCGGGCCCTGCCGACGACCGTTAAGAAACTGCGAGACGACCGGCTCGTCGCTGGTGAGCAGCACCTCGCGGGGGCCGAACATAGCTAAGTGCTTGCGGTACAACAGTCCGATGTTGTCGGGCACCGTCTGCGCGGTGTTGATGTCGTGGGTGACGATCAGGAACGTCGAGTCCGTCTGCGCGTTCAGATCGATGATCAGCTGGTTCAGGTACGCCGTGCGCACCGGGTCCAGACCCGAGTCCGGCTCGTCGAACAGGATGATCTCCGGGTCCAGCACCAGCGCCCGCGCCAGCCCGGCCCGCTTGCGCATCCCACCGGAGATTTCCCCCGGCAGCTTCCGCTCGTCGCCGGCTAGCCCGACCATGTGCATCTTCTCCGCGACGATGTCGCGGATCTGCGCCTCGGACTTCTTGGTGTGCTCGCGCAGCGGGAACGCGATGTTGTCGTAGAGGTTCATCGACCCGAACAGCGCGCCGTCCTGGAACAGCACCCCGAACAGCTTGCGGATTTCGTACAGCCGACTCTCGCTGCACCGCACTAGGTCGGTGTCGTGGATGACAATCGAGCCCTTCTCCGGCTTGAGCAGCCCGATCAGGGTCTTGAGGAAAACCGACTTACCCGTCCCGGACGGACCCAACAACACCGACACCTCACCCGGCGGTAATGTCAAGGTCACGTCCGACCAGATGTTGGCGCGACCGAAGGACTTTGACAGGTTCTCGACCTTTACCGCGACACCACTCATTGCATCCCCATCAGATCGGATTCAGGTCCGCCAGGAGCCATCGCTCTTCAATGTGCTGCATGACAACGCGGACCCGGCTACCGCTTTGTTGCAGCGCCCCGTTTGGCCCGGCTTGGGTCCTCTGGTTGACGAACAACAGCGCCACAACTTGATCCGCCGAACTTTCCTCCAAGATGGTCGACGATCCGACGATCTCGGCGCTGGTGGTGATCTGCTGTTGCTTGGCTGCCGGCTCGATGACTTGCGAGATTAGTGTGTGGTAGTCCGTCCGGAACCCCTCGGTAACATCGTCGTCGACCCGGGCCACAAGTGCGTCGATGTTGCTGGAGTCGTAGGTCAGCAGCCCTGAGACCGTGGTTTTCGCCGCGGCTAGAGCGGCGGCCCGGTCAGCCTGCTGGGTTCCGCTGGTGTGTTGGACCCACCATGCTCCGCCCGCGAGCAACGTGAAGACCACGACGACGGCACCGAGCCCGCCGAGTGCGACTGTCGGCCTGCGAGCGAGCCCGGCCGAGAGCCAGCGCCACCCGGTGCCGGGGAGCCGCGCGGACGAGCCGGCGACTCGCATCATGATCGAAAATGTCCGGCGGAGCCGGCCGGGCGCACTGTCTGCCACAGCTGATGTCCCGCGGCTCCGCGGTGCCCACCTTCGGCCCCTGGCGGAAGGCCCGTCAGAGGGAACGGCGGCACCGCTGGCACCTCCGGTCTCGCTGGCGTCACGGGAATCCGGAGCCGACAAGGCCTGGGCGTCGAGGTCGAGGTCGGGTCCGCGTTCGTCGTGCGTCTCTGCACCGGTTATAGCCATGTCGTTCTCCCTCCTACTCATGCGACAAAGTCCACACTGGACGCCAACCAGCGGCCGTCGTCCATGTGTTGCATGGTGATGGCGAGGCGGTAGTTGCGGTCCTCGCCCTGCTGCGCTCCTGAGTTCGTCACCACGGCGTGCACGGCGAGCAGGACGCGGGCGCTGTCGGAGTTCATAGTGTCGAGGCCCGCGGCGGTCACGTTGCCAGTGGTGGACACGTTGGCCTGCCTCACGATCTGCACGAAAGGCTCCTGTCTCGACGCGAATTGCGTGTGGAAGTCGCCGGTTGTGCTGTCAAGGAGTCGTTGCAAGTCCGCGTCGGCGGTATCGGCATTGATCGATGTCAGGTTCAGCGCAACTTGACGTGCGGCGGCGATGGCCATGAGCGCACCGGCATCGCGGTCCTGCGAGCTCCAGGCCAGCACTCCGAAGACCGCCGTCGCCGCGATCGCCGCGGTGGCAACGACTCCCAGCACAGTCGCGGTGAGGCGCACCCGCCGGGACGGCCCGGACGTCCTAGGGGCTTCGTTCGTCGCTGGGGGGCGTCCCGGCTGTCGAGGTCGGTGTCCGGCACCCCCGGGGCGGTCACCCCCGGGTCCTGGTCCTCCTCGAGCGCGCCGCCCTCGCGGTTCACCGTCCGACCGTTCGTAGTAGCAGGCTCTGCCATGACATGTCCTCCGTCGGTGGCGTGGTGCTCCCGACATTGCGTAGGAAGTAGGGCTTGCCGTCCGGCCCGATAGCCCGCCCCGAGAGCGGGTCGTAAGAACCGACGGCTTCCGGGCGGCCGACGCTGAGCAGCTGACCGGCGGCGGAGTCCCGTGGGAAGGGAGGATCGTCGAGCGCGTCGACCGGCGATCCGCCGCGTCGGCAGTCGGCTGGGGAGGCACCGCGGCGGCCGGGGAACTCGGCGCACGGCAGGTTGCGGGCACCTCGGACGGCACTGGGGTGGCTGGCCGGCAGCTGGCAGTACGCATTCGGCGGCGGGGCGACTGAGGTGTCGGCCGGGTCCCGCCGCTGGTCTGCCGGGAGGTAGCCAGTGGTGCACGGCGGTGGGTCGTTCAGCGCCGTTACAATGTCGATGTTGGCCCTGTGGTCGGTTCCGTTCGGCGCGACAATGGACTGGGTGGCGGCGAGCAGCGGCGGGTAAACGGCGAGCAGGTCCTGGATGCTCCCGTTGTAGGTCAACAGGACATCACCGACGGTCACCACGTTGCCCAGCAGAACCGGCAGGGCCGGCTGGACATCGGTGAGCAGGCCCTCGACCTCCTGGGCGAACGGCTGCCCGTCGTTCAGCAAGCCGCGTATGTCCGGGTCGCTGGCACGCAGCTGGTCGGTCACCTCCGCGAGGTCGGCGGTAAGCGAGCGCAGCTCGGGGGCGATCTCGGTCTGGGTGCCGAGGAGCGGGCCGAGGTCGTCAAGGAGCTGGGCGGTGGGTTCATAGTTCTGGTTCGCGGCGGTGACGAGCCGGTTCCCGTTGTCGATGATGCTCCGTAGATCCGGGCCGAGGCCCTTGAAGGCATCGTAGGACTCATTGATCACAGTGTTGAGGTCGTCTCGCGGTAGCGCGGCCGCCAGCGCGTTGACCTGCTCCAGAACCGAGCCGATCTGCACCGGCACCGAGGTGTGATCCATCGGGATTACTTGTCCGGGCGTCATAGAGGGCCCGGAGTCACTGTCCGGGACGATGTCGATATATTGCTCCCCCACTGCGGACAGGCTGCGGGCATTTGCCCGGGCGCCTAGCGGAATCTGGACACTGCTATCGATGTTCATGGCGATCTGGACTCCACCGTCGATCAACGACAGGTCCTGCACCCCTCCGACGGGTCGGCCCCGGTAGGTGACCTCGGCGCGGTCGTAGAGTCGTGCCGCGTCGGTGAATTGCGCGCTGATCGTGTACTGGCCGATGCCGAAGAAGGCCGGCAAGCGGAGGAAAACTACCCCGAGGATCGCCGAGCCGATTAAGGTCGCGACGACCAGGAGCCCCAGTTGGGTCTTGACGAATCGGGTGAGGATCACTGCCCGCCTCCCAGGATTCGGCCGACGACGCCCTCGTCGGGGAGCGGCTCGGGTTGCGGCGTCGGGGTAGGCGAGAGATCACCTGATGTCGGAGAGTCGCCGGGTGCGCTCGGTTCGTTCCCGCTCGGTGGCATGGCTGGCCCTGCTGAGCTACCCGACCCCAGTGGGGCGAGCAGCGGATTCTCCGCCTCGCCGGCGGTACCCGGCGCACTCCCGCTCAGCATGTTCTGCACGGCATAGAGCGAGCCCTGCAGCGGAGTGCCGGACAACCATGACGCATCCAGCTTGTTGAGCGTCAGGTCGATCGTCAGGCTGATGTTGCAGTAATCGCCCCGGCATGCGTTGGGAACGGTCGCGACCGGGAACGGGACGGACAGCGCGAGGCCCAGCGAATCGACCAGGGACTTGTTGGCGTCTGCCAGCGAACGGAGGACCGGTTCCAGATCATTCAGGTTGGCAACGAGGTCCTGCTGGCTGGCGTCGATGATCGACGAGGCCGTGCTGCCGAGCCTGTCGAGGGAAACCAGCGTTCCGGTCATGTCGGTTCGTTCTCGCTCGAGTACCTGCAAAGCTGGACCCAGCTGTTCGAGCGCGTTCCCGATGACCTGGGTCTGGCCGGCCAGCGTGGTGGAGAGTTGGTTAAGGCCGTCCAGCGTGTCGACAATGTCGTCGCGTTGTGCGTCCAGCCCGGCGACGAATGTCTCCAGCTGCGGTATCAAGTCTTTGACGGCGCCGTTCTCGCCGCCCAGCGCCCGCCGGAGCTCTTTGGTGATTGTCTCCAGCTGGTTCAATCCACCGCCGTTGAGGATGACCGACGCCGCGGCGAGAACCTGTTCCGTGGTCGGGTAGGCGTTCGTTCGGGCGAGCGGGATGATGTCGCCGGCGGCGAGGCTGCCGGTGGGCTGCTCCCCGGTCGCCGGGGTTATCTCGAGGTAGGACGCGCCGAGCAGGCTGTTCTGCCCGACGGTTGCGGTGGCGTTGGCGGGCATCTGGACCGCCGCGCCGAGCTGGACGGTGGCGACGGCATGCCAGTCCCTGGTGCTCAGTGCGGTGACCGTACCGACCGGTACGTCCCCGACCCTGACCTGGGCGTTAGGCCTTAGGTTGCCGATGTCAACCAGCTCCACCTGCACCGAATACGACCCCGCGCCGGTGCCCACCGTGCCAGGTAGCGGCAGTGTGTCGACGCCAGCGAATCGACAGCTCGTGAGAGCCATGACGGTTGCTGCGACCGCGACGCCGATCCGCGGTGACCGTCCGATGGCGGGGCTCATCGGTTGCTCCTCTGGGGTATGAGCAGCTCGGAAAGGCCACCGGGGCCAGTCACCGGTGGGGCCACGTCGGACGAGCCGGACGATGGTGTCGCGTCCCGGGGTGATGCGGGGACCGGGACGCTGCCCTGCCGGCTCAGCGGCTGGACCGCCACCGGCGGGTAGTTCATGGTGAGCAGGTTCAGCAGTGGCCCGAGATAGGTCGCGCACTGCTCGGCCGCCTCTTGAGGATCGAGCTTGCCCGCCGCGCCGATCGCCGAGCAGACGAAATCGGCGGGGTTCTTCAGGTTGCTCAGCGCGAGCTTGCCATGCAACGAGGCGGTCGAGGAGTGGATGGAGTTGTAGAGGTCGACGACCGGAGTGGGTGCGACGTGTAGGGCCCATGCAAGGTCTTCCTGCTGTGCGGCCAACACTCCAGTCACGTCAGCCAGCTGGTCGACCGTGCCGTCGAGGCGATCTCGGTTGTCCGCGACGAACTGCTGGACCGTGCTGACGGTGCCGCGCAGGTCGGAGAGCGCACTTCCCAACTGTTCCTTGTTCTGTTCAAGTGTGGTGGCCACGGACGCGAGTCGCTGCCCGAACTCGACGATCTGCTCGTCGCTAGTCACCAGCGCCGAGGTGAACACCTGCAGGTTGCGGACGGTGCCGAATATGTCGTCGCTGCCGTTCGCGAGAGTGGTCATCGCCGAGGAGAGCTCCGCGATGGTCTGGTTAATGTCCTTGCCCTGTCCGCGCAGCGTGTCGGCGCCGACCCGCAGCGCGTCCGCCAGCGGGCCGTTCGGGTCGCCGGTGTGCGGTCCGAGTTGGCTTGACAGTTGGAAAAGCTGGTCCTTGATCTGATCCCACTCGACGGGCACGGCGGTGCGATCGATCGGGATGCTCGCGCCGTCGGCAAGCGTCGGGCCGTCGACGTAGCGGGGGGCAAGCTGCAGATAGCGCGTGGTGACCAGCGACGGTGCGACGATGACGGCCTTCGCGTCGGCTGGAACCTTCTGCGCCGAGTCGTAGTGAAACTCCACTCGAACTTGGCGCCCCTCCGGGGTGATCTTGTCGATCGCGCCCACCGGAACTCCGAGGATCCGGACTTCGTCGTCCTCGTAGATTCCGGTGCTCGAGGAGAAGTAGGCGACCGCCTGCAAGGTCCGGTTCGGAGCCAGGGACACGATTAAGCCGGCGAGCAGGGCGATGGCCAGGACCGCGGTCAGGACTCGGGCCGAGAGGAGCCGCTTCACCGGGTGCCTCCCGGTGCCGGAGTCGACGGGACCTGAGGCAGGTAGTCGGACAGCGGAATGAGGTTGCCGGGAATCAGGTTCTCCACATAGGCCTGGAAGAACGGGCCGGTGGCCAGCGCGTCTCCCATACTTGTCGCGAAATGGCCCGCCCCCTTGAGGATCTTGGCGATGTTGTCCTCGTTCTGTTTCAGTACCGCCAGGACCGAGTTCAGCCGATCCAGCATCGGCCCGAGCTGTGTCCGGTTGTCCGCGACTAACCCGTTGAGCTGGTGAGCCAGCGCCGATGCGTTAGCCAGCAGTTGGGTGATTGCCTCCCGGCGTGCCTGCAGCTCGGCGAGCAGTACGTTGCCGTCCCCGATCAGGAGCTTGAGCTGCTGGGCGCGCTGGGCGAGGACACCGGTGACCCCGTTGGTGTGGTTGAGGAGTTCGCGCAGTGATTGATCCCGGGAGCTGATCGTCTGGGACAGCCTTTTCACCCCGTCCAGCGCAGCCTTGAGCTGCGGCGCGGTCCCGTCCAAGGTGGTGGCGGTGGTGTTCAGCGCACTCGCCAGCTCGGGCAGGTCGATAGCCTCGGACTTGGTGGTCAGGGTCGACAAGGCGTCGGGCAGGTCGTAGGGAGCCGTGGTTCGGGTCCGAGGGATCGGCGTCGCGGAGGAGAGTTCGTCGTCTCCGCCCGGGACGAGCTTGAGGAACTTCTCGCCGAGGATGGTGGCCACGCTGACGCTGGCCGAGGTGTCCTGGCCCAGCCGGACACGCCGGTCCGTCACCCGGAAGTCGACCCGCACGTCCGGTCCGTCCAGTACAACGTCTGTCACCCGCCCGATCTCAAAGCCGCCGACCTTAACGGGGTCCCCGTCTTTCAAGCCGCCAGCTTCACCGAACAATGCGCTGTACCCGGAGCCGGTGAGGTTCACGAGTTTGTCGGTATTGAGCGCCAGCCCCAGCACGATGGTAATAACGACCAGACCCAACCCGCCGAGGAGGACCGGGTTCTTTTCGCTGAATCTGATCATGGGAGGCGGCACCTCGGTGTGTTCTGGTTGGATCCGATTACCGGTGAGGTGATCGGTTGTCCGTCCGGTCCGGTCACCTTCACCTGGACACTGCACAGGTAGAAGTTGAAGAACGAGCCATAGGTCGCGGTGCGGGTCAGGCTCTGGTAAGCCACCGGGATCTGCGCGAGGACGGCGTTGAGCGAGTCGCGGTTGTCGTCGAGGACCGTCGCAGTGCGGTTGAGCTGCTCCACCGTGCCGCGTAGCGGCGGCCGGGCCTGGTCGAGCAGCCCGGCCAGGTCGCCGGCGAAACCGTTGATCTGCTCGATCGCCGAGCCGATGGCCTGATGATCCTCGGAGAGCCCGGACACCAGCCGCTGAAGCTGGTCCAGAGTCATGGACAGCTGCTGGTCACGGGAATCGACGGTGCCCAGCACGGTGTTCAGGTTGGTGATCACCTGGCCGATAACCTGGTCTCGGTCGGCCAATGTGCCTGACAGCGACGCCGTGTGCCGCAGCAGCGAGTCCACAGTGCCCGCCCTGCCCTGCAACGTACTGACTATGTTGGTGGCCAGCGCGTTGATCTGGTCCGGCTGCAGGCCCTGGAACAGCGGTTTGAAACCATTGAGTAAGACGTCGAGATCCAGTGCCGGGGAGGTTCGGTTGGCCGGGATGATCCGGTCCGCCGGCTGGAGGCTCGTCGATCCGGGACCGTCGGTGAGCTCGAGGAAGCGATCACCGAGGAGATTCTCGTAGCGAACGAGCAGCCGGGTGCCACTCAGGACCGGCTGGCTGTGCGCGACCTCGAACTCCACCTTGATCTGGTCATCGCCTCCCACGGCGACATCGGTGACTTGACCGACCCGGACACCGGCGACGCGTACAACGTCGCCCGCTTCCAGTCCGCTGACGTCGGTGAAGTCCGCCACGTAGGAGCTCGAGCCGATGCCGACGGTAGAGCGCGCCAAGGTCACCCACAGCAGGCCACCGAAGAACAGGCCCAGAAGCAGAAAGCCCACAACCTTTATCACATCGGATCGCACGCTCATCGGGCTCCCCCAGTCGTGGTCGCCGGGCTGGAGCCGGGCCTGGGCGGACCAAAGAGCAACTCGAACGGGGGGGCTTCGACCGCGAACTCATTGCTGTTGCTCGCATTCGGGTTGGTGCCCGTGTCCGTCGGAACGTATGGGCTCGGGCGCTCGTGCTCTTCGAGCACCGGAAGCCCGTAACAGGCAGGAGGGTTATCAGCCTCGACCTTGGGCAGGTCCCGCGGGTACTCGTAGGCCTTCTGGCCGATGGTCAACGTTGTCGCGAGCCGGAGCTCCGGAGATACTCCGCCAAGGGCCGGTTCCAGTACCTGGCGGGTGTAGTCCAACCCTTCGATGAAGCAGGTCAAGCCCGGCTCGTACGCCCTGAGCAGTCCAGTGGTCGGGCGCAGCACCTCGAGTGCAGTGATGAATTCGTGCTGGTTCTGGGCTAGTACCTCACGCCCGACCTGCCCCAACGTGGTCACGTCGAGCAGGAACGCATCGAGCTCCTCGGCCTGGTCGACGATGGTGTGACCGGAGGCGGTCGCATTGTCGAGGACGCGGAGCACATCGGGGGCGACCCCGGCGTAGATCTGCGTGACATCAGCGAGTGCGACGAGGTCACGACGCAGGGTGGGCAGCTTCCCATTGATACGCGCCAGGTAGGCGTTCGCGTTGCTGGCAAGCCCGGCGATCTCGTCACCCCGACCGTCAAGGGCAAGAGCGATCTCTCCGAGCGTTGCGTTGATCTTCGCTGGGTCGACCGAGTTGAGCACCATTGCCAAATTGTCGAAGACGTTGTTCACCTCGACAGTGACGCTTTCGTTCCGGAGCACCGCGTTCGCCGCGATCCGGGCGCGGCTGGGCCGCTCAGGCTCGGACAGGGCCACGTATTTGGTTCCGAACAGCGTGGCGGGGACGATCTGGGCAGTGACGTTGGCCGGAATATCGGCGACCCTGTCCGGGTCCAAGCCGAGACTGAGAACGGCGTCCCCGCCGGCCTCCTGGATGGCGGTTACCTCGCCGACACTGATGCCTCGCAGCTTTACGTCGTTGCCCGGGGCCATCACCAGCCCCGCGCGATTTGCCACAAGTGTGACCGGAACCGTCGACCGGAAGGCCTGCGCGTAGAACGCGGCGGCCAGGGCGAACAGGCCAACCAGTACGCCGATCATGAGGACGCCCACCAGTCGGACCTTGAACGTGCTTATCTCCATTGCTGCTCAGCCCGCCAGGTGGAAGGTGTTGAAGTTGGCGTATAGGGCCATCGCTACCAGCAGGTTGACAACCATCACCGCGGACAACGAAGACCGCACCGACTTCCCAACCGCCTCGCCGACTTCGGCCGGGCCGCCGGATGCGTTGTAGCCGTAGTAGGTGTGGATGAACATCACGACAACTACCATCGCCACGATCTGGATGTAGGCGAAGACGATGTCGAGTGGGTCAAGGTAGAGGAAGAAGTAGTGCCTGAAATTGCCCGCGCCCGATTCGTAGAAGAAGACGAGGATGAAATAGTCGGCGAGAAAGCCCGCCAACGAGGCGAAGACATAGAGCGGCGTGATCACGATCAGCCCAGCGAGCACCCGCGTCGTGACGAGGTACCGCAGCGGGGGTACCGACATGACCTCGAGCGCGTCGATCTCCTCGGAGATCCGCATAGCACCGATCTGCGACGTGGTGGCCGCGCCGATGGTCACAGCCAACGCGACACCAGCCAGTACAGGCGTGGAGATTCGGATGGTAAAGTAGGCTGCGAGCAGCGGGCTCATCGAGCCGACCCCGATGTTGTTGGAGGACTCGAAGCCCTGCGCAGCGGCAACGCCGCCGGCGAAGTACGTTATCGAGGCAACGATGGCCGCCGAGCCGCCGACTAGCGCGAGCGCCCCAGATCCCATACCCAACTCGGCGATGAGCCGGATCAGCTCTTTCTTGTACAAGCGCAGAGTGGTCGGTAACGAGGTCACCACTCGTCCGTAGAACAGACCCTGCTGGCCCAGCACATCCAAGATCCGGACGGGCCCACCCGCGACGCGCTTCAGCGTGCTGGTCGCACTCCTGCGTGCCATCTCAATACCCCCCTACAGGACTGCGAATTGGACGATCGTGATGGTCAGGCTGACCGGAACAAGGACGGTGACCGTGATGACAACCGCTTGGTTCACCGCGTCTCCCACACCCTTGGAACCACCCGAGACAGTGAGCCCGCGGTAACAGGCGATGAGCGCGGCGATCACCCCGAAGACGAACGCCTTGATCATGCTGACAGCGAGCTCGGCCGGGCCGGTGAACATCGGAATACTGTCGACATACGCCCCCGGGGTGGCGCCCTGCAGATAGATAGAGAAGAAGTACCCTCCAATGAGGCCGCCGGCGCCGATGATGAAGTTGAGCACCTGGCCGACGACGACCATCGCGATCACCCGGGGAACAACGAGACGCTGGATCGGGTCGATTCCCAGCACCTGCATCGCAGCGATCTCCTCACGGATGGTCCGGGAGCCCAGATCGGCGCAGATCGCTGTCCCGCCGGCACCGGCGATGACGACGACCGTTACGAACGGTCCGATCTGCTGGATCGAGGCGATGCCCGCGATCGCGCCGGCGAGGTCCAGCGCCCCCAGATCCTTCAGTAGCAGGTTGACCTCGAAGATCACCAGCAGCGTAAAGCCGAGCATCACCAGCAACGTCGGAACAATCGAGACGCGAATGATGAACCACATCTGCTGGATCGCCTCGCGCCACTGGAACGGGCGCTTGAATAGGCTTTGCAGGGAGTCCAGAGACATGGCGAACAGCCCGCCCAGAGGGCGCAATTGCCTCGCCAGGAGTGAGGACGAGCTCGTCGTCATCGTAGCTATCTCTCCCGTCCGGTGGCGCCTTGTTCGTCCACACTCAAGCGGTTAACGAGCGATGGAAGAAAAAGTGACTCACAATCTGTACTGAGTTCTCCCCAGGGTGACGGATACCTCGGCTGAGGCGACGCCGGGCGCCGGGCGTCAGGAAGGATGTGCATGTTCCTGCAATTCATCCGCCGAAGTTTCGGCGCGGCGCCGTCGGGCTGGCTTGCCTCTGTGGCGTCTGATGGGCAAGATCATCGAAATCATGCGCTCGATCTATCACTCAATGGCCCCACAAGGACCTTCCACTCGTGAATCCGCTGCTCAACGAGGACCCCGCTGGTGGTGCACGGATCGTCATCGAGCAGCGATTTCAGCTCCGCCTCGTCGGCGGTATCAAAAACTAACAGGCCGCCGGTGCCGTCGGACCACGGCCCTGCCTCACGCACGATTCCCCGCTGAACCAGATCGCTCAGGTACTTTCGATGGAGCGGACGCACCTCGTCCACCCGCTGCGTGTCCTCGGTGTAACGCCAGATCACTGCGAACAGCGGCATCCTTGACCCCCTATTTAATATAAGTTTCGCCTTGCGCATTGGTCGTGGTCCTAGAAGTCTTGTCTTCTGGTCGCGCCGTGCGGGATCATCCGTACCTCCCGCGCCTAAAATGGTCCCTGGCCGTGCAGTCGCTTTTCCTGAATGGCTTTGAAGATCATGCCAATCTTTCGTTCCCTGATGCAGCTTCCGGGGGCGTCTGGAAGTGATTGACACACTCGTTTCCCGTGTGCGCAGGCGTCCGATCGACCGACCGCAGTCTCTTTGAGACCGCTCGAGTTTGACTTCAACCTCGGCTGGGTGAACCGGGAACGGATCCCGGTTCCAGCTTTGTGCTTCGAATGTGTCGGGCGAGGGCCCGAATGTAGATTGCCACTCCGCCGGGGCACGCAGCGTCAGCGCAACGCCGCCAGTTTCCTCGTCGCACGCTGTACCCAGCATTATTTCGGCTAGCGGGCACTCCAGGGGGTCAACAGCTTGTCCTGGTCGGGGTTGGCTGGGGTGCCGTAGACAAAATAGGTCTCGGCAGGCAGTGTCGCGCCGCCGATCGCGAGCGCGGTGTCGAAGTCAGACAGGTCCCAGGTGACGGTTTCGAAATCCGGCTCCATCTCCAGGATCCCGGAGTTACCGAACAGCTCGATGCGGTTACCACCGGGCTCGAAGACATAGAGGAAGGCACCCTGGGTGATCCCGTGCACGTCCGGACCGGCCTCGATCTGGATGCCGTACTCCCGGCACAGTTCGGCCGCATCAGTGTTGTGCTGCGGCACCCCGTACCAGAACGCCAGGTGGTGCAACCGGCCCCGAGACCCCGTCTGGTCGAGCATGATCGCCATCTCGTGGCCGAGGATGTTGACGCTCATCCAGGCGCCGATCTCGGTGCCGCCGGCCGCGGCGTCGACCACCCGCTCCCGGGTGCCGAAGCCCAGCGTCTTCTCGAAGAGCTCCTTCTGGGTGGTGACGTCGGACGCCATCAGGTTGACGTGGTCGAGTCGGCGTGGCGGCAGCCCCTGGAGCGGGCGCTTCGACCGCCGCGTCAGGATCTTGCTGCGCTGGTCCGGCGGGGCACTGAACTTCTCGACCTCCCAGACCAGCTCCATCGGGTGCCCGTCGGGGCTTTCGAACGCGAACGTACGCCCGACGCCGAGGTCGCCCTTCGTCCAGCCCTTCCCCAGACCAGCCTTATCCAGCGCAGCAGCGCGCCGCTCTAGCGCGTCGGCCGAGGTGGTCCGCCAGCCGAGATTCCCCAACCCAGGCTGGTCCCGTTCGGTCAGCTTGAGGCTGTGATGGTAGGGGTCTTCGTAGCAGCGCAGGTACACCGAGCCCTTGTTCCGGGCCGTCTCCCGCATGCCCAGCAGCTGGGTGAAGAACCACAGGCTGCCCTCCATGTCCGGGGTGAACAGCTCGGCGTGGGCCATGTGCGCCAACTCGAACCGCGGCGGCGAAGCGGCATGCGCTGAGGGGTGCGCTGCGTTTTGTACTGAGGTCATCCCATCCTCCTTCGAAACGGCGGGCTTTAGACGGCGTTAGTTCAATTCACGGTTACGATGCGCCCATGACCACGTTGCGAGCGTCGTAGGCGTGGATCCAGCCGAACTTCTCCACGAGACGGGACAGCTCGCGGTCTCGGGCGCGCGCGACTGGCCCGTCGGGCAGGTGCAGAAGCCCCGACGTAGCCGACGAACTGAGCTGGACCGCTCGGGTACGTGCCCGCCGGAACCGCTCGTAGCATCCGAATGCCACGGTGTATCGGTCTGGTCCGGCCTCGGCGAGGCAATCCGCCAGCACGGCGGCGTCCTCGATGGTTTGATTCGCGCCCTGACCGTGGTGAGGTAACATGGCATGCGCGGCATCCCCGATGAGGACGATCCGATCGCGGCTCCAGCGGGCGAGCGAGGGCAGGCTCAACAGAGCCCAGCGCGGGCTCTGCGGCACGGCTGTCAGCATCTCGATGATGGCGGGGTGCCAGCCGGTGAAGTGTCCGACCAGCTCCCCGTCTGCAGCTATCGCGGTACCGAGCGGTTCCGTCCAGATCGGCGGCCCCTCGATGACGGCGAGGAAGTTGACCATGGCGCCGATCGGGTAGTGAAGCAAATGAGCTCCGGGCCCCATCCAAAACTGAACGGCTTGTGGGTCGGGTAGTGAGGGGAGGGCCTCGATTGGGACCAGGCCCCGGAAGCCGGTGGTGCCCGAGTACACCGGGACGTCGTCGGTGAGCGATCGCCGGACCGTCGAGTGCACGCCGTCGGCGCCGACCACGACGCGGGCGCGCACCTGCGAACCGCCGGCGAAGCGGAACTCCACCCCGGCTGAATGCTCCCGAAGCTCAACGAGGGCCTGGCCTAGGTGGAGCCCGTCGCTGCCCCACGCGTCAGCAAGTACCCGCTGCAGATCACTGCGGTGAATGCCCCAGAACGGCCCGCCGAACCGCTCGGCGTACCAATCCCCGACCGTATGAGAAGCGAGCGGGCGAGCGTCGCCCCAGTGTCGATAGACGAGGCTCGACGGGACGGTCGAAACCGATGCCAACTGGTCACCGAGACCCAGATCGGTAAGCACCCGCGAACCATTAGCCGCCAGCGCGACCGCCGCCCCGACCTCACGGAGTTCATGGGCACGTTCGAATACCTCTACCCCGATGCCGTGCCGACGCAACGCCAGGGCGAGGGTCAATCCACCGATACCGGCGCCGACGATTGCAACATCGACACTTCTTTGCGCAGCATCCTTGGTGTCCATCGGCTTACCTGAACAACGAAGTACGGTCGCTGCGGCGGCCGGCGACCAGTTTACCCAACAGCCCAAGGACGGCGGTCGGGACAGGCCCGCGGACGGCCCTGCCGCCTCGGCTGTAGCTTGAGACACTGGCCTCTAGTGGGCAGATGGCCTCCAGCGAGCCGATGTCGTCGCTAGCCCAGACGCGATTCTTCGACCTCGGGCGAGAGAGGAGCTGAATTACGCCGCGACCGGAGCTATCACCCCCGCGGGCTGCAGGGCCACCGCGCCACGACTGAGGGCCCGTAGTGCACTCCACGAATACACGTCCGAGGTACGTCGCGCGGGTCGTGCGATTGTGGTCAGTGGCCGTCGACCAAACCGCTGGTCGAGTAACCCTTTTGGAGCCAAGCATAGTCATCCTCCGAAGTGCCGGGGTCTCAGCGCCTGCGCGACTGCGACCGTTTCGCCCGGCCCACTGGGTCCGCGATCTAGGGAGCCGATCGCGGCGAATGGGAGCCGATCAGAGCCATCAAATCGCTGACGTCGCCGGGCCGCCGGATCCGGGATCTACGGCGGGGCCCGAGAGCGGTGTAGCGGACCAGTCAGTGCTTGTGGCCCCAGACATCTGGTCCGGGAATTTCACACGCCTGCCAGGTGTCCTCATCGACAAGAACGCCACCCGAGCCAAATTCGGTGTTGACCCCAGCCGGTGACTCAACGTAGAACGAGAACATATTGTCGTTCGTGTGGCGGCCAATGGACATAGTGACCGGGACGTTTCGCTCTACAACGAGGTCCCAGGAGCGGCCGACGTCGTCCGGGTCTTCCACTTCAAGCAAGAAGTGATGCAGGATATTCGGTGCGCCAAAGAAGCTTGCGTCGCCGATCGCGATGCTATGGTGACGCGGATTGGTGCGCATGAAGACTGCGCTGAACGGCTTCTCGATCATATAGTCGCTGACGTCGAACCCAAGAATGTCAGTATAGAACTTTTGGGTTTCGGCAAACTTGTCACTCAAGAGCACGATGTGTCCCAAGCCGAGGTCTCCGGCTACGAATCCGGGAATCCCTCGAGGTGATGTGAAGCCATCGCTAGTTCGACTCGGGCCGGCGTACAGCTCCACACGATGACCACCGGGATCCTGAAAGTGCACCATGCTGGAAACTCTGCGCACCTCCAGCTCCTCCTGCGTGGCAGCAGTGACCTCGACGCCGCTGCGCTGCACCTCGTCGGCGGCGGCCGTGAGCGCGTCGGAGTCAGCCACCTGCCAGCCGTAGTAAGCCCCGCCATTAACCTCGGCAGGTTCTACGATGAGGCGATGATGATGATCATCCATGCGAAAGTAGCGCCGGTCCCCATCCCCGCGCACGGGCTGTAGACCCAAGATATCGGTCGCGTAGGTGGAGAAAGCTTCTGGCTGCTGCGCGTTGATCCCGAGGTACCCGAGCTGTTCGATGTTCACGAAAGACCACCCTTCTTTGTTAGAACGATTCGAGTAACATGGCCATGTAACCGGTGCGACCCGGACCAGGACATCTGCTGCGTGCTGCGTGCTGCGTGCTGCGTCGCCCAGGCCATCGACGCTGAAGGTTCCGTCGCCCTCGTCGGTCGCCAATACGCACAACCGTCAGACGTCGCCGCCCACGGTGTCGGGGTCACCTCGTGACGGGCGATGACCAGCCTCGCGCCACGTTTGGCCGCGTTGGGCTGGTCATTGCGTGGCCTCGATCGCCGCCGCAACGCCGCGACCCCGGTCACGAAGCGTCAGGATCGGGCTGCCCCGCATGTCGAGGTTTCGATGGCCGGTCGTACCGCGCCGCCGCCCTTGGGGGACGGGGCGACCTGCCTCCTCCTGGAGTTGGGCTCCTCGGTGCGCCGCCGGGCTCGCCTTTGAACAAATGCGCGGGTCGCCAGCGCCGTTTTGATCGTCTGGTCTCCAGACCCTCTTGCGTGCCAGCCATGGGCCTGCCCCTCATCGCACCGCGCCTGGGCAGCGAGGGTTGGGACGACGCTCCGAAGTGGAGCACGACTCGGGCCTGGAGGATTGATAGACAACTCGCAGGCCGGTAGGACGCGCGGTGCAGTGCATCTACCTGCGGCAATGCCCGAACCCCTCCTCTTTGAGAGCAACGCAGTCAGCCAGGAAGGCCGCACGTAGTACGGAACCCTCCGGCGGCTCAAGTTGCTATACAATCTCGGACAGGCCAGGGGCTGTCAAGGACTGCTCAGGCCGGAGTCCCTCGAGCAAACCGACAGGAAGGAGGACGCTGCTGTACGGACCGGTGGCATAAGTGACCTCTTTTAGCTGGTAGCAGCTCGGTTCCGCCGGGTGGGACTGCGGCGACGGGCGTGCACATGTAGGGGCAGCTGGCGGCTGTTAGCGGGCACGAACGGGTGGATCTCGGTCGAGATCGCTGGGAGCCCGGCACCGGACCCGGACGCAGTCCTGAGTTCGGCGAACGGAAACGCTAGGGGCGGATGACCTGTGCGGCTATGCCGTCGAGCCCCCAGCTTCGCCGGCGACTGGCGCCGCAGCTCCCACCTGGGTAAACAAGGATCCTGCCCGCAACCGCTCCAGCCTGCCGGATCACCGCCTTGGCTACGATCCTGTTGGCAGTCCCGCTCGCCGGAAGCCCGGCGGCGGCACTACCGGGACCAGAGGTGCGGCCGGCAGAAACGAGTGAGTCGGAAGACCAGGCGCGCGCAAGCAGCCGGCGGATCTGCCGGAGGAGGGGGTCGATTACGCTACAATTTGTAGAATTTTCGTGTTGAAGATCGGGCGACCGAACTCGGGACATGCAGTGGAGGGAGCGTCGCGGTGGCGATAAGCCAAGCGGACGAGGACAGCGCAGCTCTGGCGTCGGCGCAGTCGGCTACAGACAGGGCGTACTCCACGATCCTGCGCAACACCTTGACAGGAAAGTACCGTGCTGGCGAACGCCTGACGGAGTCTCGACTGACGGCCGATTTAGGCCTGAGTCGTATTCCGGTTCGCGAGGCCCTCAAACGGCTAGCACTAGATGGGGTGATCGACTTGCATCGACACCGAGGTGCCACCATCCGCGTCACAACACGGAGAGATATAGCAGAGTTCTTTCAGGTTCGTTCCATGCTTGAGAGCAACAGCGCAGCCGCTGCGGCGGGACGCATCAGAGAGCCATCTTGCGATGCCGAGCGGGGCCGCCTCATCGATCACATGCTAAGGCTGCAGGAATGGACTGCAGCCCCGGAGTCCTGCGGGAAAGAAGAATACGCGAAACACAACCATCAATTTCATCAGTTAATTATTGATCTTGGTGGGAACCAGCTTGTCGTAAAGTTCTGGGACAGTCTTCAGCTTCCCGTGCAGCGGCTCAGCTTTTTCCAGCGATACCGGCTGGCGGACCTAAAGGCTTCGATGAACGACCATTTCCGCATCGCAGAGTCGATCCTTGCTGGCGACAGCCGCGCGGCCGAGCGCTACGCCCGGGAACACTCCAATCGCGTCGCCGCGGCCGTCCACGGCTTGCCCGACCACGAGTTCAATCTCGTATTGAACCCAGGACTTATTTCGTCGCCGGGGGATATGTAAATAGAAATAGAGCCGAGTCTTCCGATCTACATGAATGAACTCAACTCGCAGGTATGGTGCGAATGTCTTCAGTAACTTCCTAAATTTTCCACTGGCTAGCTACTAGGTGAAACGCAGAATCTGTGCGTAATTCCGCCCCGCTGTCGAAGTCCCGTTAGGGTGTGCTCGGACGACCTCGGGCGTCGACTGATCCGAGGCGCCGTTGGAGTTAACTTTGCCCGGATGCACCGTCTCGCCGACCTGCTGATTGATAAGGTCGGGGTTTGGTTTGGGCGGTTTCAGAGTCGGGTTTGCGCATGATCGAGCTGCCGGTCGGCCGGCTTCTCCGAGACTTCTATGTATGCCAAGAGCCTCCGGAGGAAGTTCCTCCAGCCGGGTCCGTGTCCAGGCGCCTGGTGATCATATGCGGGGTCTGCGGTGTTCGGCGACGCGGCAGGCCGGGCTGCAGTAGCGGCGGGGTTGACCGCGCTGGATGAGGGGTGTGTGGAAGGTGCGCTCGCAGAGCCAGCGGGTGCAGCGGCAGGCCAGGCAGCCGGGATGGTCCGTGCAGAGCCCGGGGTCGCCGGGCGGGGGGTAACGATATCGCGCTGATGGTTCATCCGGTGGCCTCGACGGTGCGGGTCATCGCGGTGGTCAGGGAGGGGGAGAGCTGGCGGGCGATGTACCGCTTCAGGCAACGCCGGATCTCCTTCGGGTTCCTGCCTTCGGCGGGGCGGCGGGCGACGTAGGCCTGGGTGGTCGGGCAGTCGCGCATCCGCGTCACGGCGATGGTGCGCGAGGCCCGGTTCAGCGCGCGGTCCCCGCCCCGGTGGAGCCGGTGCCGCACGGTGCGCCCGCTGCTGGCCTGCAGTGGTCTGGCACCGGCCAGGGCGAACGCGGCGTCGTTGCGGCACCGCCCGGGGGAGAACGACTCGATGGCCTGGGCGGCGCTGACCGGGCCGATGCCACGACGCTCGATCAACCCGGGGACGACGTCGTTGACGATGGTCGGACTTGCCCTTCCTGCGCGGTGGCCCGGCCGATGCCGGCCAGCGCACCGACGGCACGGCGCCCAGGTTATGCGCGATCACGGCGAGGGCGAGCCATGCGGCGTTGGCCATGAACCGTCCGGAGGGCAGGTACGCCAGCCCGGCCGATTTCAGCTCGGCGATCGACTGCTCGACCACGGCGTGACGGCGGTGCTCCGGCTCGACTTGCACAAGGTCACCATCCCGGTCGTGACCATGGCGTGGTAGTCCCAGTCGGTGAACAGCGCCAGCTGCGAGCCCGGGGTCGGGCGCACCCGGCGCACGACTAGCCGCACCGTGATCACGGCCGGGGGTGTGGGCGAAGCAGGTGTAGGCGGCCTCGGCGTCGCCCGCGCCGGACACCTCCGGGGTGGAGCGCCACTACGGGAGCGGCGTCCACGCCGCCTCCGAGATCGAGGAGATCGCGGCCCGGATCTTCTTGTCCTGCCGGGGCGGTGACTGAAAACCGGACCCCGGACCGGCGGGCGGTGCACAGCACCGCCCGGGAGTAGAACGCCGAGTCCGCGCGGCCCGTGAGCTCTCCGGTGGCCCCGGCGCGGCGGAGCCGGCTGATCGTCTCGGTCAGGAACGACTTCGCGCCCCGCGCGGCGCTGGCCGGCCCGCCGCGGAGCCCGGAAAAGACCACCTGCCCGGTCTCGGCCAGCGTCGCCAGCTGCGGGTAATAGCCTCGAACGTTGGTATAGCCGAACCCGGCGCCTGCTTCGTCCGGCCGTAGACCGGGCAGATCGTCGAGTCCAGATCGATCGTCAACGGGCCCGCCGGATCATTCGGTGCGGCGCCAGCGGCCCACAACCGGGCCAGCTGTTCCCGGGTCACCGCGTCGAGCTCGCGCACGCCTGCCCACTTGAGGTGCGCAGCCACGACCGATCGTCGACGGCGCACGGAGACGGTCGAACAACTCGCCGGTCGCGCCCCCTGCAACAGCGTGGTGTCGGCCACCGAGTCCCCGCCCAGCAGCATCGCCCCGACCACCGTCAGCGCCTTCGTGCCGCCGTTCGCGCCGGGCCGGGCCAGCCGCACCCGTTGCTCGACCAGGCCGGCGAGCCCGATCTTCTGGGCCAGCACGGCCACGGGCCACAGCCCGGCGCCCGACACGAGATTCGGCTCGTCGCAGCTGACCGACACGGCTGCTGAGATTGTGGGTAGCTCGCATCTACCAGGTGCCTTCCGGGCCGGGGAACGATTAGCGTCGAGAACCACATCGTCCCTGCTCAGAGGCATTTGGCCTTTCAGGCGCGCCGTATCAACCGCACTTCAACGGTGTATCCGGGTTTGGCGAGAATGCGGCCTATCGGCGCTCAGTGGCCCGACTGGCACCTTGATCAATTTAACGATTACCTCTCGGGTCTCCGCCAGTGAGGCAGGAGTAAGCAAGGCTCTCCGCGAAGCGACGGCAGCCCTAGGCCAGTTGACGATGACTGCGCCTGCCAACCTGCCGCCAGGCTCAGCGTAGAGCACGGCAAACGAACGGGCCGGGTCTGAGCCGTCGATCACTATGTACTCGAGTTCGCCATCAGTACGCCCGACAAACTGGATATTCCAGTCGTACTGGTCACTCCAAACGTACTCGACCGGATTATATGCCCTCAGTTGCTCGGGCTGGGTGATGTTGTGGGCGACGCAGCCAGCCTGCTCGACCGCGTTGGTCCAGTGTTCGACCCGGTTCAGACGGCCGCGGCGACTGTGAAGCCAACGCGCGACGTCCCCGACGGCGTGCACGTGCGGCGCGCCGATAGCCCGGCTGTACTCGTCACAAATAAGACCGTCGTCGATCTGCAGACCAGAGTTGCGCAGCCAATCATCATTCGGGATTGCACCGATGCCGACGACGACCGTGGTTGCGGGAAGGACGGTGCCATCGGAGAGCAGGACCTCTAGCTCATCGTCCGCCATCTGAATGTCGGATACTTCCACGCCGAAGCGCGTCTCAACGCCGCGGTCCTGGTGAAGCCGAGCGAAGATCCCCGCAACTTCCGGATTAAGCACACGGCTAAGGGGTACCGGTATCGGATCGACGACGACGACCTTTTCCACCCCCATACCCCGAGCAGTCGCAGCGACCTCAGCGCCGATGAAGCCGGCGCCAATAACGACCAGTTGCCCCCCACGGCGCAGATCTTCACCCAGCGCGATCGCGTCATCCAGGGTGCGGAGCAGATGGACGCCAGGCGGGCGGCCCCAAGGCGACGGCCGCGCACGCGCGCCGGTGGCGATCACGACGTCATCGAAATCAAGTGCGGTGCCGTCAGCGAGAACAACTCTCTTCTCAGCGACGTCAAGATGGGTGGCAGCTCGGCCAAGCTCCAACCGGATCTCAGCGTCGGCGGCGTCCTGCTCGGTGATGAGCGCAATGCTCTCGGCAGTTGCGGTTCCCGCGAGTAATGCCTTGGATAACGGGGGCTTATCGTAGGGAAGGGTCCTTTCCTCGCCAACGAGCACCACCTCCCCTGCGTATCCCGCGATTCGCAGCGCCCGCGCCGTACCGACTCCGCCGACCGAAGAGCCGACAATGACGGTGGTCGGACTCATTCGCCCTCCTCCGCCAGTGCAGAGGGGGGGAGTAGCTATGCGAGCCGGCGTCCACGACACTCTGCCCGCTGCCTACGAGAACAACGTAGCCCTCGTTGAAACCTAGGACGGTCTCCAAGACTGGCATGGCGCTCCGTTCTTTGACCTTCTGCGTAACAAGCGGCACGCTCAATCCTTTCACTATGATCCCGATGCTCGCCGCCCGTTGAGGGATACTAACCACTTGGCCGCGCCGTCTCATACATACTCGTCGCGCGGCCGACCCCGATGGGACTGTGTGCGCCTCCGAGGGCCGCACGACACCGACCGGAGCACCGACGCCATTGAGCAAACAGAGCGACCATTCGCTCTACTGCGGGTCAGCCAGCAGGGGGCCGGGTCGGCACAAATGTTGGCACAGTCACCGGCCGAGCATCGCCCGGTCGAAGCTGCACGGGCGTGCCGATAAGCAGCTCATCGCGATTCACGGCCAGTACGTGGGCAGCCACCAGCAATCCGGGTTGCTCGTCGAGCTCGACGGAGGCGAAAGTGCCGGCCGCTTCACCAGCGCGCGGGATCTCGCCATCGAGCAGCGCCGCGACGCGGCCTAGGCCGCTCACAGGCGTGGGCTCGAGCGGATAAGTGCCGCAGGCAGGGCAATCCGGTCGTGGCGGATGGACCCAGTGCCCGCACCGCTCGCAGCGCAAAATGCGTAGCCACCCATCCCTGCTCGACGCCCAGATGAAGCACGACGTGGGAGTTGACGGGACTGAGGCCCCGACACGCGTCATCGCAACCCTCCGGCCCCAGCCGGTCTGCCCCGGTCGGGGATGTTCGGTGTCGCCGTCGGCGACGAGGATGTGGCCGATCGTCGCCGGTTAGGCTTGAATAAACGGACAGAATACGTGGCCATGACCTCGGCATCAGTCCAATCACGCTGCTCGGGTGAGAAACGGTGGCCCCAGACTTCTCCGTCGATGTCCGGTTCTCGTCCCTCCGTTGGCGATCGCGCGGGCACCAGCCGCATTCGAGGTCGTCAGTTCGTGGATGTCACCCCTTTGAATGATTGGGAGGAATTCCGCGCGCGATCGCCGGTCAACATTGGGAGTCTGCGTTAGCGCCAGAGTGCTACCGGTTCGACAAGGGACGCGTCAACCAAAACGTCGTCCCCCTCAATCTTTGTCGGATACTCGGCGAGCCCTGCCGGAGTTCCGTTAAGGCCATCCCCGGTCTGCAGGTCGAATTCCCACATGTGGGCGCTGCAAGTGAGAACATCACCGTACAGGTCCCCATCGGCCAGCGCTCGTTTTTGGTGCGGGCACGTCCCCTGGAACACCTTCACCTCCCCGGACGCAAACCGTACGGCGATCGCCCTACCGCCGTCGGGGAGCGTGCATTCCTTAATTTCGTCAGCGACGACCTCATGCGCTGAACAGAGCACCTGCCAGGTCATGCGATAAACCCTCCCGACGAAAGAGCTACTTCTTGCCGCCGTACCGTACCTGGAGGCCTCGGTTATGCTTTGCCGCGAGCCGTCTCCACGTGAGCACGTAGGCGTCGATGCGCGAGAGGTTCTCCTTCTCTCCGAACTCGTACCCATCCTCGGAATAGGCGCGCTGAGACCCTTCGTTGGCGCGGACGTCGCTGGCGTTGAAGCCGTCGTACGCGATGTAGGACCACCGAGTGCGGACGTCGTGCTCGACCTTGAGCGCCTCGACCTCCGACGACACCTTCTTCGCCCAAGCGATGATGTAGCGATGGTGGGTCTCGTCGACCGGGACGTACCATTCGTACTGCACGTAGTCGGCAGACGCTGGATCGCCGGGATTTGCGCCCCAAGGGCCGATGCGCAGACCACAAGGCAGTGTCAACGTCGCATCAATGGCCTGGACGCTTAGGCTCCCCTGCTCGGTCATCGGGTTGTACGCCGACCGGACAACCTCAACTTCATCGTCACATTCGATCTTGAACTCGAAAACCGGAATGACGTCCGTGAAAGAATCAGTGAATCCCTTAGGGCCAGGGCCCTCGTGCAGAGTGAACCCCTCGTAGGGATTGTCACTTCTTGGCGTTTCCGCGAACGGCAGGGGCTGCCGCCAATAGTGGATGAGGTCGTCCTCCTTGTGGATGAAGGTGTGATTGAACTCCGAAGCCGAGTCAGCAGCGATTCGCCAGTTAGATGCGACCTCTTCCTGATGGAACGGAACGATATATCTGTCTTCGTCGAGGAAGCCAGGCTGAAGATCGTCCGCCAGAGGCGGCGGCGGGTTCAGATCTCCGACGAAGACGAACAGCATACCCTTGTGCTCCTCGACAGGGTATGAGTGCAGCTTTAGCTTCCCGATCAACTTGCTCTCCGGGTCCGACGGAATCCCGACGAGACTGCCGTCCTTGAAGCTGTAGGTGAAGCCGTGGAACCAGCAGGTAATGGTGTTCTTCGTAAAGCACTCTGGCTTGGCCGAGAACTGGAACCCTCGATGCAAACATTCGTCCCGGACGGCGTAAACGTGGCCGTCCACGCGCTTGAGCAGGATGTCCTCGCCCAGGAGCTTGAGCGTCTTGATCTCAGTCTCCCTGATATCCGAGCTGAACATGGCCGGATACCAGTGATTGCGGAATCCGAGGACGGCGTCCTCATACCTTGCCGGCTCGGGGTGCGCCTGCTCGTGGTTGGCTCCCGCCAGTCCACGAGCACCGGTAGAAACGCTCATCGTGTTGCCTTCCTCTTAGTCTTGAAATTATCGGACAGTAGCACTTTGTTGGACTACGTGGATGAACCGCTCCGGCCAGGCGGTGAGTTCATGCACTCGCGGCGGGCCGCAGTACCTCAGTTTTCGTCCGCGCCGTAGGCATCGATGAAATCGAGGGCAACGCTCGAGAAAATGTCCGGGTACTCGATCATTGCCCAATGGCGACAGTGCGGCATCAGGTATCCTGTCGAGTTCTCCAGTAGCTCCAGGAACTTGTAAGCGTTAGCAATTGGGACGACCTCATCGTCCTTGCCGTTGACCACAAGGGTGCGGGTCTTCACTCTCTTGATTTCGTCGAATGAATATCCGAACCCATTCTCGCGCACCCACCCCATGATGGCAGTATAGGCGGCCTTGGTGTCCGCCTTCACTGAGAGCTCGTAGCGATAGCGGATCTGCTCGTCGCTGGCCACGTAATCGGGGTTGGCTAGCACGGCGATAATCCTCCGCATGCCCTCGAGCGTGAAGTCGTAGTTCATGACCGGTTCGAGCGCGGGGCTCATCTTGGTGTCGCCGGGTACCCCGGCACTGCCCATCAGAACGAGATTCTCGACGAGGTCAGGCCGGCGCATCGCTACGCCCAGCGCAGTTGCCCCGCCCATGGAGTTGCCCACGATGCTGACCCGCTCCAGCCCGAGTTCCTCAATGAATGCAAGGACCTGGGAGTTGCGCGCGTCCTGGCTGTAGGTAAAGGTTCCGGGATCGGGCTTGTCGGTGTGCCCGAAGCCGACCATGTCCATGGCGATGACCCGCTTGCGTTTGCCAAACAGGGGCAGGCAGGTGCTCCAGTTCGAGGAGCTGTCCGCCCCGGCGCCCCCGCCGTGTAGCAGGATGACCGGGTCGCCGGAGCCATCCTCGATGTAGTGCGTTTGAAAGTCACCGGTGGTCACGAATTTACCGCTGGGGGCCGTCATCGTCCTTGCCTTTCTGTTAGAACCGTGGTCTATGGGGTGAGGGAGCTGCAGTGTTACTTTCTCGCATTCGCCACGCGTTGGCGTGGAGAATATGATCCTGTGTTGCTTGGCTGCAGCCGTCGTAGAAGCCGCTCGTCAAAGCACTGCGAGCAGCGGAACTAACCACCTATCGCGTTCAGCCTGTGTATGAGACGGCGCGTTCCAGCTGGCCAAGGCTCCGGGCCCTTGAAGTCCCTTCGGGTGAAATTGCGCCCCTAAGGTGTCCCTCCGCGCACGTTCGCCCGAAGGTCCACTGTGGTCATGCGCAACCCGATCACGGCGCCTTGTGCCAGGAGCTGCAGGGCTGCGATCCCTCTCGCTCTGGCCTGCTGCGCCCGTGCTCCAGCGCAGCCATCTCCCTCGTGCGAACACCCATGGTCGCCTCCACCTACGCGGATGGAACTTCGTCATACAATCCACTTCCTACATGGGTCGTGTGAGGTACGTCAACCTCACATGCGACCGGAATGAGGTTCCGAGAGGCCCCCCGAGGGGCTTGGGCAGCTCGGTCGTGTCTGGTCATGGCCTTGGGGATGGTCGAGGCGCCACTCGTCTGGGTGTAACGGTTTGGCTTACAAAACGGTGGATGCGCGGTTGTCGGCGCCGCTGCCCCGGATCCGGTTGAGGTGGCTGGGACCTCCTGGTCGCCCATAGCGGGCCGGTCCTCAGGCGGTCCCCGGGCACGTTCCGGCGCGACGGAGATAGCGGCCAGCTCGTCAGACGCGGGGACAGTGTTTCTGGCCTCGTCGTGGCTGTTGGGACACGCCACCAGCTGCAGTCCAGGGCTAATGGGGACCAAGAAGTGTTCGGCGGGCGGCGGGCGGCGGGCGGCGGGCGGCGGGCGGCGGGCGGCGCAGCCATCGTTGAGCAGTCGATGTATGTACGCGTGGGGTAGCCCGACGGACTCTCCTTTGGGGCTGTCGCACAGTAGGGTGCTAGCAGGCCCGCCGGCGGGCTCGAGGCTCCGCCGGTGGCCGCCCGCCGGTGTTTGACGGGCAGAGCTACCGGCAGCGGCACGCCGTGGAGTGCGGCATCAACCTGCTCAAACAGCACCGCGCGCTCGCCACTCGGTACCACAAGCTGGCGGTGCGCTACGAGGCCACCGTGCACGTCGCCACGATCAACGTCTGGTTACGCGCGCTTGCCGCCAGGACTTCTTAAACACGTCCTGTACTCCAGCCGCAGTTCGTTAGGTATGTCGTTCGCGGCGTCGGTAGTGGGCTTCGCGGGCGCGGTGTTGGTGGCGGCGTCGCCAGGTCGACCATGTCCGCTGGAGGGTGTGGGTGGGGATGTGGATCAGAGGTGCCAGGAGACGTCGGATCTCGGCGAGGGTGAGCGGGATGAGGCCGCTGCCAGGTCTTTTGGGGCGACGGCCGCGGTGACCGCAAGGTAGGCGTGGGCGAGGAGGGCGAGGGTGGTGTGGCGGTACCAGGCGTCGTAGCGGCGGACCTGGTAGTGGTCGAGTCCGACCTCGTTCTTTGCGGTCTGGAAGCATCAATCCGCTGATCGCCGACGGCCAGATCATCGGCGCCATCGCCCAAGGTCTCGGAATCGCGTTGCTGGAGGAGGCGGCCTTCGACCCGGAGACCGGGCAGCCGATGGCGACGTCGTACCTGGACTACGTGATCCCGTTGTCCGAGGACGTCCCCGACATCACCATCGAGCACCATGTCACTCCGAGCCCGATCATCACCGGCGGGTTCAAGGGCGTGGGCGAGAGCGGTATCCAGCCACCCCCAGCGACGGTCGGGAACGCGGTCGCGAACGCGGTACCCGAGATCGCCGCCGGGCTGACGGCGACCCCGCTGTCGCCGTCGCGGATCTGGACGCTGCTGGAAGACGCCGGGCTAGAAGGCTGACGACGTCGGCGGTCGGCAACACGTCGGCCAGCTGACCTGATGCTCTCTCGGGCGGGATCGCGTTCGATCGAGGAGCACAGCTGCCGAGCTGGGCCCGCGCGGGTCTTGCGCTGTTCGCGTCCGCGAAGCGTGTCTGGCCGTAGCCGTGTTCCCCGGCGGGCACAGGCCCTCAACACTCGGCTGAGCCCAGTTGCGCAAAGGCCGCCAGGACAGGGCGGCACGGTCGTGGTGCCGTGCCGCCCTGCTCGCCGACGGCTCGGGGCCAGCCCGCCGCCGAGCCTCTGTTCGTAACCGGGGAGGCTGGCGGTACCGGCCCGGAGATGTCGGGGTGGTGCTTGTCATCGGATCTGCGGCGTCCGCTGGCCGGGAGCGTGCCTGACGTCGAGTCTGTAGCCGAGGTCGTCGACCGGGGGCATCGCGGCGCGGATCGCGGCGGAGTCCGCGCGCAGCTGTTTCCAGTCGGGTCGTTCGGAGACGTCGACGGTGCTGGCCCGGATCGGGCGCAGCGAGCGATGGATCACCAGCACGGTGCCGCGCTCAAGGGTGCGGATGTCGCCCGGCCGGTAGGTGGGGGTGGTTTCGGTGCCGATCGAGCCGCGGCCGGGGGAGAAGAAGCTGTCGGAGTGGGTCTGGTGGCGGATGCGTTCGTGGTGGCCGGACAGGGTGGAGAGCCATTCGAGGGCGTCGGTGTCCTTGAGCGCGCCCCACACGCTCAGCGTGGTGGTGTTGTCCAGGAGCTGGCGGGCGCGGGGTTCGGTGAAGGTGTCCTCGAGCTGGGCGAGGGACTGCGCGGCCCAGTGGATGACCATTCCGCGGCCGGCGGAGTCGGAGATGATGTCGGGCAGCGACGGGATCGGGGTCGCGGTGGGCAGCTCGTCGAGGACCGCGGTGGCGGGCGGGTCGAGCCGGCGGCTCGGGTATTCCAGGCCCATCTGCTGGGCGGTGGTGAGCCAGTGCTCGGTCAGCGCGGTCAGCAGCGGGATGGCCCGGGCCGCGTGGTGCTGCCCGGCGATGAGGAACAGGCTGCCCTGGTTGCCGATGAACGTCCGCGCGTCGAACCCCTTGCCGGGGTGCGGCGAGCACAGGTCGCGCAGGTGCGGGTCGAGCAGCGGCTCGATGACCCGGCGCACCGACATCCAGACCGCGTCGGCGGTGCGGGCGACCATCCCGATCTCGGAGTGCAGGTTCGCGGCGATCTGCGGGTAATAGGGCTCGAGCAGCGCGACGGGTTCGGTGTCGGCGGGTTTGGCGGTGGCCCACCGGATCAGCGAGTCGACCCCGCGGCCGTTGAGCGCGGCGGCGAGCAGGTAGGCGGCGAGGACGAAGGTGGCGCGTTCGCGGAAGACCCGGTCGTTCCCGGCGCCGCCGCCTCCGCCGGCCTCCACGGCGACGGCGGAGGCCTCGACCATGGTGTGCGCGCGCTGGTAGGCGACCTGGGTGTCGTCGCAGCCGCTGATGGGGGACCAGCGCAGCCGCGCGGGCCAGGTGGTGGTGCCGGTGGCGTCGTAGACCAGGACCGGGCCGGCGAGGACCCGGCGGGTGCGGGCCAGCGCGGCGAACTCGAGCAGGTCGGGTTTCGTCGTCGAGCACAGCAGCGCGCCGGGGGCGTCGATCGCCTTGTGCACCAGGTCGCGGCGGGTCTTGCCGGATTGGGTCGGGGCCAGCGTGCCGGTCGGGTTCTCCAGCGGTGTGCACATCGCCCCGATCGCGCTGCGGTGCAGCGGGGCGGCGACCTCGGCCAGCGGGGCGCGTTTGCGCTCGGACGGCGACAGGCCCGGACGGGTCCACGCGGCTGTCCGGCGCGCGGCCTGCAGCGAGAGCTCGCGGCGGATCTCCGCGCGGGAAGCGTGCCCGGGCCCGGTCGGCCCCCACCGCTTCCACCCGAACCGGATGACGGTCGCCAGGACGGCGGTGGCAAGAACGAGCAGAACTGCGGCGGTGCCCCAGTAGACGCCCGCGTGCCCACTGACCTGGTCGTCCCACGGCGGTCCGGCGGCGCGGCCGGGGTCGGTGGGGTGGGTGAGGATCCGGGCGACCAGCAGCAGCCAGCCGCCGGGGGCGGGCCAGGCGAGGGGGCCGCCGAGCAGGGACGTCGCCACGACCAGCGCGGTGGCGAGGAGCGCGCCCAGCCCGGCGAGCAGGGCGAGGGCGGCCATCCCGAGTCCGGCCAGGGCGAGGTCGCGGTCCGCGGTGGGGGAGCGGTCGCCGCGGGCGCGGGGGCTCATGCGGGAGCCCCGGCGGCGAGGACCGAGCCGGCAGCGGGTTCGCCGACCGGGCCGGCGAGGTGGCGGACGGCGACGACCTGGTCGGCCCATTGCGAGACCGGTTGGAGGATGACGCCGGTGGTGTCGTCGTAGGCGTTCACGATGATTCCGTTCCCGGCGTACATGCCGACGTGTCGAGGGTTGCTGGCGCTGCCGAGCGAGCCCGGGATGAACACCAGGTCGCCGGGGGAGAGCTGCCCGAGGGAGGCGGGGGTGCCGGCGAACTTCTGGTTGACCGTGCCGGCGGGGATCGGCACCCCGGCGGCGGCCCAGGCCGCGGTCATCAACCCGGAGCAGTCGAAAGCGTTGGGGCCCTTGGCGCCCCACACGTAGGGCTTGCCGAGCTGGGCGAGCGCGTAGGACACCGCCGCCCGCTGCTGCGGGTCGGTGGGGAGCTGGAAGCCGGGCGGCAGCGCGGCGGGGTCGACGTCGGTCGGTCCGCCTGGTGGCAGCCCGCCGGCGCCCTGGTCCGGGCACAGCACCGTGGACAGCGAGGCGCGCTGTACCGCCGCGGGGTCGGCGGGGGCCGTCGCGGCCCCGGCCGGGGGACGGGGTTGTCCGGGCCCTGCCAGAACTGGGCGACCAGCGCGGCCGCGGCGGGCTCGGCCGGGGCGTAGCGGTCGGGATAGGCCGAGGCCTGCACCGTCTGCGCGGCCACACCGGCGGGCAGGGTGGCCCAGCCGGGGACGGCGAGGAGCCGGTCGTAGAAGGTGCCGGCCGCGTAGGCGGGGTTGAGGACCTGCGCGACCGAGCCCCAGCCCTGCGACGGGCGCTGCTGGAACAACCCGAGGGAGTCGCGGTCGCCGTAGCGCACGTTGGTGAGCTCGGATTCGACGATGGCGGTGGACATCGCGATCACCGCGGCCCGTTTCGGCAGCCGGCGCTCCACCGCGATCTGCACGACGGTCTGGGCGTTGGTCATCTGCTCGGCCGACCAGGTCCGGGGGCCGACCTGGGCGGTGCCGCCGCCGGGGCCGCCGTCACCGCCGCAGCCCCCGCCGAGCGCGCCGCCGAAGCTCGCGATCACGGTCAAGCCCACGATGGTTGTCGCGACGACCGTTGTCGCGACGACCATAAGCGCGGAACCGCCGAGGAGCCTGCGTGATTTCACCTGCGCTGTCCCTTCGCCCGGTTCAGGCGGGGCCGGGGTGGGCGCGCAGCTGGGCGTTGGTGTCGAAGATCCGCATCTCGGTGCCCGAGAGCACGGTCTGGACCTTGTAGCCGGGGTTGTTCTCGATCTTCCACAGGGCGCGGCCGCGGCGTTCCATCGCCCACCCGCCGGCGACCTCCTGCTCGCGCTCGGTGAGCGCGAGCTCGGTGGCCAGCTCGTCGGCGACCCGGGTGGACTGTCCGAGCAGGATCCGGGTGGAGCACAGCGCGAGGAGGTCCTTGGCGATCGAGACCTCCTGGGAGCCGACCGCGCCGACCGAGAGCAGGTCCGAGGGCTTGTGCATGACCAGCAGCTGGATCTTGCGTTCGGCCCGGGACAGGCGCAGGTCGGAGTCCACGGCGTGCACCGCGCGCAGCCCCAGGCGCATCTGCCGCCACACCTCGTCGCGCACGACGATGCGAATGTCGCCGTCGTCCTGCAGGTCGGTGATCATCGAGGACCAGGAGCCGAGGCAGGTCAGCGCGACGGCGATCGCCTGATCCCCCCGCGAGCGCAGCAGCGACAGGTCCATCGACTGGATCGGGGCGTCGAAGTCGAGGGTGAAGTTGGTGGGCTCGTCGAACAGCCCGGCCAGCGGGCCGACGATCAGGTTGTGCAGGGCGTCGGTGATCAGGCGGGTGTGGTCGAGGAACTCCCGGCGCCCGGCGAAGCGGGCGTCACGCCACAGCGCCTCGTCGGGGTCGGCGAGCTCGCGGGCGACGTCGGGGATGGTCACCGGGCGCAGCCGGGTGTAGCCGTCCCCGGCCCCGACCAGGCGGCGCAGCACGGTGGCGAGCACGAGCTCGTCGGTGACCGTGGGGGAGTAGCCCTGGGTCTCGGCGAGCGCGGCGAGCAGCTTGGTCCAGCGACCGAGCACCCCGGAGAGCTCCTCGCGCTGCCGCGAGACCGACCATCCGTCCCACTTGGACGCGAGCGGGCCCAGGTCCAAGGCGTTGAGCCGGGCCGGGCTGCCCCGGCCGAGCGCGATCGGGGTGATCCCGAGCGCGCGCAGCAGCGGGGTGTACTCGCCCTTGACGTCGCCGGAGATGAGGGTCTTGATCCCGAACAGCATCATCCGCAGCACGAACGCCACCACCGTGGAGGACTTGCCGCGGCCGGGTTCGCCGAAGATGACGATGTTGGGGTTGGTCGCGATGCCGCGCAGCAGCCATTCGATGGGGTGGCAGTAGAACGCGCCGCCGGAGAGGGTGTCGTAGCCCATGCGGGCCCCGACCGCGGGCACCCCGTTCGCGGCGAGCAGCGGGAACACCCCGCCGATCTCCGAGGTCGCGGCCTGGTAGACCGGAACCCGGGCAGCGGCCTCGACCGGCGCCCATCCCCGCCCCGGGTCACCGTGCCCGCGGCGTGGGGCCAGCGGCCGGTTGATCCGCCCGTCGGGTTCGCCGCCGTGCTCGCCCGGAGCCGGAGCCGCGGCGGGGGCCGGGGCAGCGCCGAACGTGGTGAGCAGCTCCCCGGCCGAGCGGTGTCCGTTGGTCCGCCGTCCGCGGCGGTGGGAGGTGAGCGAGCCCATCAGTCCAGCGCTCCTCTCAGGCGGGGCAGCCCGATCCCGACCGGCAGGGCGGCGGAGACGAACGCGGCGTCCTGGGCGAGTTCCAGGCGCAGCAGCCGGAACCGGCCCGAGGCGTCGTTCTCCAGCCTCGCGGCGTGGTCCTCGAGGTTCCAGCCGGCCGGGACGGTGACCGAGGCGGCCACGGTGAACCGGACCATCGAGTGCCCGGCGGCCACCGCGGACTCCTGGGCCCGGGCGCCGCCGGCCTTGCGTTCGTCGGCCGCGGTGGTGTTGAACCCCTTCGTCGCCTTGTAGTCGGTCATGACGTTGTTGCGGAACCGCCCGGCCTGCACCGCGCGGTTCGCCGCGCGCTGCGACATGACCTCGTAGTGGATCGCGACCGTGCGCCGCTCCCCGGCGGTGCGGACCGCGAGCAGCGGGCCCAGGGAGCCGAACACCGTTCCGGCCTCGGGCATCAGCACGCTGTAGGCGACCGAGGAGAACCCGTCGTGGTGATAGGCCCGGGCGGCCGGGGTCGGGGCCAGGGTCGGGCCGGCGGCGGCCATCGGGAGCCCGGACTCCCCATCCGGGTCCGGGTGGGTGAGGTGGGCGGAGGTGAGCCCGGCCGCGGCGGCGGGGTTGAACCCGGTGCGGATGGCCTCGGCCAGCGCGGCGGAGGTCAGCCAGGACACCGTCCGCACGCCCAGGGCCTTGAGCTGGTCGTCGATGCCGTCAAGCACCCGGTAGAGCGCATACGCGCGCCCGGCGACACCGCCCCCGGCGGCCTGCGCGGGGCGGCGCAGCGCGGCCTCGGTCCCGGACACCGTCACGAACAGCTCGGTGCGCACCGAGACCGAACCGATGGTGTGGTCGAGCTCGTCGGTCGCGGCGCGGGCCAGATGCGGGGCGCCGGGGTGCTCGTGCGCGGCCCGCCAGACGTCGTACTCGGTGCCGTCGTCGGGGACGGTGCGGACCAGCAGCGACATCCGGTCGACGACGTCGCGGTGCCCGATCGCGATGAGCAGGTTCCCCAGCCGGGCGGCGAGGCGTTCGCACTCGGCGTCGGACAGCATCCCGACCCCGGTGTGGGTCAGCCGGGCGGTGGCGCCCCAGCGGGCATCGGCGGTGTCGTGGATCAGGCAGACCCGGCCCTGGTCGCGGAACGGCGGGCCGTCGGGGAACCCGACCCGGGCCAGGACACCGGGCAGGTCGGGTTCGTGGGCGGGGCCGGGCACACCGGCCGCGGCCTTGGACTGCCAGACAGACCAGCGCATCAGCACTCCGAGCTGGAAGAGGAGGAGGTCACCGAGCCAGCGCAGCGCGGAGCGGCCCCGCACCGGGACCACCACCAGCGCAATCGCCAACCCGTCGGTCAACAGCAGGGTGAACGCCTGCGACCAGCGGCCGACCGACATCGCCAGCAGCACCGGCGCGGCCAGCCCGAGACAGGCCGCCGCCTGCAACGGGGTCAACCCGAGCACCCACCCGGCGCGTTCACGGGTGTTGAGCCCCCGATAGATACGCGGACCGGTCGCCTGGTTCGCCGCGTTCACGGGATCACCGCCTCACTCGCTCCGCCGGCCGCCGTACCGCCGGACCCACCACCGCCGCCCGGAGAAGGCGCCTGGGCAGAGACGTGGGAGTCGGCCTGATCTGGCGGGGGTGTCTCGTTGTACGGGGCGGCCGTCCCGCCGCCGGCATGATCTGTTTCCGACGGGGCCGGGGCAGGGGAACCCGAACCACCCCCGCCGTCACCCCCGCCGAGCGGGGACTGATCCGATCCCCGGGCAGCGCGGCCGCGCCGCCGTCGCCGCCACCGGATCCGCCGCCCGGCGAGGCGGACTGCCCCAAACCCGAGGACCCGGAGCTACGCCCGCCGCCACCGCCGTAGCCGGCGCCGATCCCGCTGGCGTCCATTTGGGAGTTCGCGTAGCCGCTGGAGAAACTCGCCGCAGCTCCCACGGCCGCACCCACGGCGGCCACCCCGCCCGCGAGCGCGCCACCGGCGGCGGCCCCGCCACCGGCCGCGCCGGAGCCACCGGCCCCACTGCCGCCCGCCGCAGCGCCCCCACCGCCTCCGCCACCGCCGCCGCCGCCTCCGGAGGCGGCATCGAACCGGGCGGTGTTGGTCTCCTCGGCGCCGCCGCCACTGCTGCCGCCCGCGCCAGCGCCACGGCTGGACGAAGAACCCAGCGACAGCGCGGAGCGTGCGGTCGCCCCGGACGCGGTGCCCGGTTCGACGAACGCGAGCAGTCGGTAGAGCGCCATCGGGCAGAACAGCGCAACCAGCAAGACCCCGGTGCCGACCATGAGCCCGCCAAGCCCGGTCGGCGCGGCCAGCATGTTGACCCCGATGACCAGCACCAGCGCGAGCGCCGGCTTCATCAGGACCGCGGCCATGATCCAGCGCAGCGACTTCCAGAACCACGCGGCCGTGGTGTTGGTCATCAGCCCGGCCGCAGTGATCGGGACAGTCGCGATCAGTACCAGGATCACCGCCTGGCGGAACACCATCTGCAGCAGGAAACCCAACGCGGCCGGGATGACCCCGAACAGCGCGACCAGCCCGAGCACCACCGACCGGGCGGTCTCATCGACCGTGGCGCCCAGATCGGGGTTGTCGACGAAGCTCCCGCCGAGCTTCTGCGAGTCCAGGACCGAGCGGAAACTGTCCGCCTTGAGCCCTTCGTTCAGCAGCAGCGTGGTCAGGCCTTCCGCCGCGCCGAGCAGCGTCGCGACCGCACCGATGGTGATCGCGGTCGCGAGCGCGTAGGCGACCGGGCCGGACACCGCGCGCCAGAACCCGTGCCCGCCGCGCAACACCGTGGTGGTGAGCTGCCAGAAGAACAGCCCGAGCGCCACCACCAGGGAGATCCACCTCAGCGTGGGCCAGATCCCGAACAGCGGCGAGTCGGTCGGGATCTTCCCCTCCGCGGTGGCCACACCGGATCCGTCGCCGAACCGGAGAAGCGAGTCGACCAGCTCGAACGCGGTGCGCAGCAGCCACAGCGCGGCCGCCCAGATCGCCTTCATGATCTTGTCGATCATCGAGGCAGCGAAGGAGCCTGCGACGTCCCCGAAAACTCCCATCAGCCGAGGTCCCGGTATCCGGCGGCGACGGCCTCCGCGGTCCCCGGCCATGCGCTCGGGCCCTTCGCCGCCGGGGCGCCCGGCGCGATCCGCCACTCGCCGTCGACGTAGCGCAGCGCCTGGCAGTCCCCGATCCCGGCCGAGGCGATCTGCCCGCTGCCGGCCGCGGTCATCTCACCGAGCACACACACCACCGCGTAGCGGCCACCGTCGGTGGTGCCCTTGATCAGCGCCGAGGTCGGCGTCCAGCTGACCTGCAGTCTCGCCATCGCGCCGGTGGCCGGGGCCCCGGCGTGGGAGCGGAAGGTCTGCAGGCCGGTGAACATCGCCGTGGTGTCCGGTGCGGGGGCGCCGGGCAATGCGATCGAGGCGTAGGCGCTGGCGTAGGTCTGCGGGTCCCCACCGGAGAGGCCGGCGACCATGAGCGCGGCCTGCTGCGCCGCGGCGCCCTCCGCGGTCGCGGGGAAGCCGCCGGGCACCCAACGGCCCTGCGTCGCCCCGGGCGGTGGCAGGACGATCGGGGGGCCCGCGGAATCGGTGCTCAGCGGGTGCGGCATGGTCGCCGTCTCCGGGAACTGCGGCATCGCCCGGGTCGCGAGCTCGGTTTCCGCGGCGATGTCCCAGCCCCCGCCGTCCAGCGCGCTGGGCGGCGTCGACACGCCGGGGGCCGGCACCGGCGGGGGAGCGGAGGGGTCGCGGCCGAGGCCGAGCAGGTACGCGACCAGACCGATGAGCAGCACGATGATCAGGGCGGCGATGCCGCCGAGCACCAGCATCGCGCGCCGGCGAGGCCCGGTGTCCGCGCCGGGCTCGCCCTCCGGGCCCGGGGAGGGCTGTCGAGCAGGATCCGCGCCATGGTCGGCTCAGCCCCCGGCGAAGGTGGACAGCATCGAGTAGCCGATGGCGTAGAGGAACGCGGACCCGACCGAGGCGAACATCGTGATCGTGCCCATCCGGCCGAACCGGTGGTGATCGGCGATGCGGCCCCCGGCGAAGAGGATCAGTCCGGCGAAGAACCCGGCCACGATCGCCGCGCCGGCCCCCCATTTCACGTAGCCGAGGATCATGGTGACCTTCTCCGCTCCCGGTGGCGCCTGCGGGTTCGGGTTGTCCGGTAGCTGCGCCACCACCGCCCCGGCGAGGTCGAGCACCTGGTGGGCGAGGGGGGATGCGGTCATCAAGGCGAACATCAGGACTGTCCCTTTCGTGAGCGGGAGCGGGCCCGGCCGGGCGGGGGAAGCAGCCCCCAGTCGGCGAGGAGAGGAGCCACGGCGTCGAGGACCCGGCCGGGCATCAGCTCGTCGGTGACCCCGGCGACCTGCAGGTCGCCGTCGTGCGGGATGAACAGCGCGTCGTCTAGCAGCGGCTGAAGCCGGCGCCCGGCGGCCCCGGCCACCCCGCGGGGCCACCGCTTCGCGCCGGTGACGGCGAGCTGGCACGGCGGGATCGCCGCCCCGGCGGAGACCCAGGGGTCGAGGCGGGCGAGGAGCTGCTCGGCGTGGCGCAGCGACGGCCGGGTCGGGCGCACCACCAGGATCGGACGCGCCGAGGGGGATCCGCGGCGTAGCCAGCCGCCCGCGCCGACCAGCGGGTTCGCCGTCGCCCGCCACCCGTCATGCCCGATGTCGACGACCGTGACGTGCAGCGGCTCGAGCTCGGGCAGCCACTGCGGCGGGGGCGGCATCATCCCCGGCGTGATCACCGGCAGGCCCGACTCCAGCCGGGCCAGCAGCGCCTGCCCGCGCCAGGAGTACCGGATCGCCAGCTGCGCGGTCAGCGGAAAGGTCCACGGGCCCTCCGCCGGGGCCGCCGCGGCCAGACCGGACCGGGCCGGGTCCGCGGCGTCGATCAGCAGCACGCAGCGTGCCGCGAGCTGCAGCGCATCGGCGATTCCCGCGGCCAGCGCCGAGGCGCCCGCGCCGGGGGAGCCGGACAGGACCGGGATCAGCGCACCGAACCCGGACCAGTCGACCGGGCGGCGCGCCGAGCTGGGCAGCTCGAGGTCGCCCATCGCGGCCGTGTTCGCCCCGAGCTGTTCGGCCACCCGTGCCGCGTCCTGGCCGGCGTGCCCGCCCGCGAGCATCGCCGCCGCGGCGTCCACCGCGGCCTCCACGTCGACGTCGTCGAGCTCCCGGTCCCCGGCACCATCGCGGGCAGCGCGCCCCAGGGCGTGATGGACGTCGTTGACCGTCGGGCCGCGCCCAGGCCCGGGCCGACCGCGAGCGGCCCCGTTCACCACCGTGGTCATGCCAAGCCCAGCCTCTTCGAGCACGCAGGCCACGCGGAGTAGCCCCCACGGTCCCGGCGGACCTTCTCCGCGACGGCGATCTGCTGGTCCTTGCTCGCCTGCTCCGCCGAGGAGGCGTATCGATCGCCGCCGTAGGCCTTCCAGGTGGCCGCGTCGAACTGCAGGCCGCCGCTGTAGCCGTTGCCGGTGGCGGTCGTCCAGTCCCCGCCGCTCTCACACCGGGCAAGCTGCTCCCAGGTGCGGGATGACCCGGGTTCCGAGGCAGGCTCGGCCGTCGCGACGTCAGCCGAGGATGATCCGTCGGAGGGCGTCCCGGCCGTAGGGGCGCCGTCCTCGGGCTGCTCCTGCGTCGACCCGGACCCAGACGAAGAGGCGCCGGCGGGCTCGTCGGGGTTGGCGCCGCTGTCCGCGGGCTCACCCGTCCTGCGGTCGGCAGTCTCTGCGCCGGTGGTGCCGGAAGCGCTGTCGGCGGCCGGGCTGGTGATCCCCGCCGCGGCGAGCTTGGCGGCGAGCTCCTGGGCGGTCGGGTCGTCCGGGGCGGCGGCCAGATCGGCCACGAGCTGGCTGGCCTCGGCCTCCCATCCACCGCTACCCGCGGCGGTGCCAGAGGAGGAGGCGCCGGAGGAGGAGGTGCCGGAGGAGGAGGTGCCGGGCTCATCGGACCCGGTCGAGGAGCCGGCCGCGCCAGCTGTGTTCCCGGCCGAGGCGGTGGGGTCGGAGCTGCTCTGCCCGCCGAGGTGCGTCCCGGCAGCGGCGTTGTCGTCCTGCCGACCGGTGCCGACGTCGTTGCCCGCATCCGCCCCGTCCGGACCCGCGCCGAGGAGGCCCGTGGCCTTGAGCTTCTCGGCCAGCGCGGCGGCATCGGGGTCCGCGGGCGCCTCGTCTAACTGTTCCACCAGGTCCTGGGCCTGCTGCTCCCAGGCGTCGTGCACGCTCGAACGAGGTGCCGAGCTGGAGATGTCGCGCCCCGCGGACCCCGCGCCATCTGCGGAATTTGGTGACCCGGCCGGACCGGCCGGTGCACGCTGCGGGGTTTCGCCCTTCCCCGCGCCGGGTCCCTCGGCTGCGGAGCCGCCGGCAGGATCCGGTCCTGCGCTCGGGCTGTTCTGCCCGCAGGTCTGGAGCCCCGAGGACGTGGTGTCGGCCGGCGAGCTCCCGGTGTCCGCGTCGAGGGCGGCGTCCAGGGCGTTCTGCAGTACCGCCGCCATCGCACTTCCCCCGGCCGAGGACGTGCTGGGGTGGGAGGCCGGGACCAGCGCCGGCGCCGGGGAGGATCCGCCCGTCGAGGCGGGGGTGGGGTCCTGGGCGGGGGGAGTCCGCAGGTCCGCGGGGGTGGGGGAGTAGCCCGAGCCGGCCAGGGTGACGGCGAGCTGGGCGGCTTTCGGGTCCGGGTTGGTCAGCAAGGTGTCGGCGAGATCGTGCGCCTGCTGCCGCCATCCGGTGGCTACCGCCGGGGTGACCCCCATCGCCCGCAGCTGCCCACCCAGTGCCGAGGCTCGGGGGTCCCCGGCCGCGGTGGTGAGCGTGGTGAGGAGCTCGCGGGTCTTCTCGACGAGCTCCTCGGCCTGGGCGAGCCCCTCCTCGCTGAGCTGAGGCGCACCGGTCGTTCCACTGCCGGAAGCCTGGCCGTCAGAAGCCTGGCCTGCGGAGGAGGTCTGAGTGCAGGTCGGGGCGTCGGTGAGAACGGGTGTCGCTAATGCGGCGCCCGCCGCCGGGCCCGCGGTCAGCGCGGCCGTGGTGACGGCGACGAACGCGGCCTTGCGCATTCCGGACATGGGAGAAGCTCCTGGGAACGAGGGGAGAGGGAGAAACAGGACGCGGGGCATTCAGCGATCGGAGGACGATCCCGACGCACCCGACCCGCCCGAACCCGACTCGGCAGACCCGGAGTCGGTCGCCGAATCGCTCGGCGAGCGGGAACCGGTGGAGCCTGTGCTGGTGGCGGAGCCTCCTGAGCCGGAGGTCGCGTCGAGCGGGTACTGCCGAACCCAGTCGACGTGCTCGAGCCCGCCACCCTCGGCGCCACCGTCGTCGGGGAAGTAGTCGAGCTGGATGCACAGGTGCATCGGGCCCGGCGGGAGGATCGAGGTGTCGGTGGTCTCCCACCATTGCTCGCCGTCGACGTAGGCGGCGATGTGATCCGGGGTCCACTCGACGGCCCAGTTGTGCCACTGCGTCGCATCAACCTCGGTGTCGCCTTGCTTCTGGGAGTTCTCGGCGCCGTAGTGCAGGAACATCTCGATCGTCTGCCGGGCCGCGTCGCTGATCTCCATGAAGTCGACCTCGCCGCCGACCGGGAAGTTCTCCGCGTCCGGCCACAACAGCAACAGCGAGTGGTAGGCCTCGGCGCTGGCCGGGGACTGCACGCGGGCCTCCCAGCGGCCGTACTTCTGCCCCGGGTTCCATGCCATCCCCGCGGTGTTGCCCTGCTCATCACCGGTGAGGGTCAGGACACCGTCGGCGATCGCCACCGCATCCGGCGTGCGACGCCCGTTGCCGGCATGCCCCGGACCGTCATAGATCGACCAGTCGCCCAGCTCCGAGGCGTCATCGAAGTTGTTGATCCGGTTCGGCTCACCCCAGCCCAACGTCTCCGCCGCGGTAGTCCCGGTCCCGGAGGACGACCCAGTCGAGCCACCGCCGCTCGACCCGGCCGATCCTCCGGAACCGGTCCCCCACCGGTTCCGGAGCCCCCGCCTCCGGAACCAGATCCTGAGCCCGCACCTGTGGACCTGCCGCCACCCTCGCGGCAGCTCTCGGGCACGAACCCCGTCTTGGCGACACCGGAGTCAGCCAGCAGAGCCCGGAGCTCGACTGCCCGGTCGCTCGACTCGCCGGCGAGCTCCTGGTAGAGCCGAACCGCTGAGAAGCGCCATGCACACTCCGCGGACGCGTCCGCGGCCGCAGCCGGTAGTAGGCCGGCACCGAGGGTGAGCGCCGCGGCCGCGGCGGCCAGCATCCCGACGCTCATGTCAGTCCTGCCGGGGCCGCTCGACCGGACTCTGAGTGGAGTCCAGGCCGCGGTGGCGGTGGTGCTGGGAGTAGTGGAAGTGGTCGGCCACGCAGGCGCCGAGGGTGATCGCGGCGTCGCGGGTGGCGGGCCGCAGCTGCTCGAGCTGGATGAGCCCGCCGCTGGCCAGGTGCCGGTCGCCGGGGATCTCGACCACGGCCCGGCAGCGTTGGGCGAAGTGGTCGACCACGGCGGCGCGGTCGATGTCGGGGGAGGACCGGTCGCACGACAGCGCCACCACGGCGTTGGCGACGAGGTCCTCGAAACCGTGTTCCTTGAGCCAGTCCAGCGTCTTCGCCGCCCGGGACCCGCCGTCCACGGTCGGGGCTCCGACGAGCACCAGGCTGCGGGTGGCCTCCAACGCCCCGGCCATCGCCGAGTGGATCAGCCCGGTCCCCGAGTCGGTGATGATGATGTTGTAGAAGCGTTTGAGGACGTCGGTGACCTGCTCGTACTCCTGCCTGTTGAACGACTCGCTCATCCGCGGGTCCTGCTCGGACGCCAACACCTGCAGCCGCCCGGCCAGGCTGGTGTAGCGGGCGATGTCGGTCAGCGATTCGATCGTGTCCAGGTTGTTGATCAGATCTCGGACGGTGTACGGGACCGGCTGGCCCAACACACGATCGGCGAGGGTGCCGGCGTCGGGGTTGGCGTCCAGGGCGACGACCCGGTCCCCGCGGTACTCGGCCAGCACCAGCCCGAGCAGCGCCGACACGGTGGTCTTGCCGACCCCGCCCTTCATCGAGGCGACGGTGATGGTGTGCCAGCCCGCGAGCTGGGTCTGGATCCGGGCGATCTTCTGCCGGCGATCCGCCTCGGTCGGGGACAGCCCAGGGTTCATCCGGCCCCGGCTCAGGGTGTAGACCGCCCCTCGCCAGCCCTCCCGGGGGCGATCCCGGCGGGTGCGCACCAGCTGCTGGTAGGACAGCGAATCCGCGGTGCCCTCCGCCCGTGGTCCCGGACTCACCGCAGCTGCCGGGCGGGACGGACCGACCTCGTCGACGTCGTCAGTGGTTGGCGGCCCGAGGCGCCAGGGACCAGGCAGCACAGCGGGCGTCGGGGCGGCGTGTGAGGACGAGGACGCCGCCGGGGGTGGCGCCGCGGCCGTGGGCTGCCGGTCCTGCGCACCGGGATCCGGCAGCCGGGGTGCTGCCGGGGCAGGGTTGTGCTGCGGCGGGCGCGGCGACGGATCGGTGGCCGACGTGGGGGACGGGGCGCGCGGCGGAAGACTCCACGGCGCGAGCGCGGGGTCCTCTGCCCAGGAAGCACTGCGGTCGGGCTGCATCGTCAACCTCACTCGGGGTTAGGGGCTGGGGGGATGTCGACGACCAGCCGGCCGGTCTGATCGCGGGAGATCGGGGGCGCCAGACGGGCCCAATGCGTCGAGACCACGCGCCAACGCGGTGAGTACGGATCCGGGGCGCTGGAACGTCCGACCGCATTGGCCGGAAGTGGCTCGTTCCCCAGCGGGCGCTCGCGGCCCTCGGCCGGGGGGTCGGCGGGGGCCGGGGACGGGCAGGCGCGCTCGTACGTGGTCACGCGCACCGTCACCTCGACGACCAAGCGGTCGTCGCGGGTGCGCAGGGTGCGGCCTGGCAGGACCACATCGGCGCGCTGTCTGCCCGTCCCGGACCAGCCCAGGGTGGCGTCCCTGGGATCGCCGAGGTACTCGCGTAATACCTCGGCACGTCGTGTGGGGTCGTCCTCGTCCCAGGACATGTAATCCGCCGCGAACCGGGCCGCGAATGCGGCCGCTTCCGCCACTCCGATCGGTTCCCACGCCGACAGGGCCCGTTCGATCTGCCATGCCGGCGAGGAATGCGGGGGCGGTCCCGCTGTCTGAGGCCGGACGCCGCGGTCCGCTGGACGATCTGCGGCCTGGGCCGCGCGCGGGGTGAGCCGTTCGGTCGTCGGCGCGATGGGCTGTGGTCGCGTGTTCCCGCCGGGCTCGGGAATCCACAACTGCGCTCCCTCAGCGGCCGTGAGCCGTACGCCGGCGTGGAGTGGCGTCAGCTCGACAGCCGGCGAGCCCACAGCGGCGGAGAAGGAGGCCGGGTGGGTAAGGAGCACAGGCGTCCCCGTCTGCTGGGGCAGGCCTGACGGGGTTTCTGGACCGTCGTCCTGAGCGGCTTCCGGCGAGACCAGATCGCTCGCTGGTGAGCCTGCGCGTGGCAGGAACAACTGCGATCGCCCCGCCGCGGGCTCGAAGTTCGTAGGCGGCGGATCGCTGTAGCCAGGAGCAATCCGCCACCCGGGCGCGGGTTGATCACGAGAAGCCCGCCGGATGAACGTCCCCACGCCAGCCCTCCTCCCCGGTGTGTCGGTGAGCCAGCGACGATCGCCCTGCGAATCTGGATGCTTCTTCGCGTGACGCAGACGTCCGCCGTAGCGATCCAGAAGGTGACACTGACGAAGATTTTCTACGCTGAGATGTCCCGTGTGTCTAGGGGACGCTTCCCACCGCGCCGCCAAGCGGCGGGGCGTGACGGCGTCTTTCGCTACGGTGGAGGGCCTTCTGCTACGGCGGCTTGGTCTACCTGGGTTAACTCGGACGGGGGCTAGGACGAGATGGCGACGTATCCGCGCCGACATCGCTACACACGGCGACCGAGTTCAGCAGGAGTAAGTCGTTCGGGCGCTTCGGCTCGCGAGCGCGACACGGACACATCTGAGCGAAGTTCTCGGTGTCGTAGTTCACGGTCAGCTACGCTGCAGCGTTATCCAGGTAGGTGGTCATTGACCGGGGGTGCTCGTGCAGAACCAGGATCGCGCCAGCGGCGCACCACAGACGTTGGCCACGCGTCTGGAGCGACTATTCGAAGTCCACCGACCACCACATGCTCCCGCGCGGCGCTGGCGCAACAACGAGGTCGTGGCCGCTTGCCGGGCTGACGGGCGTGAACTCTCCGAGTCACACCTCAGCGAGTTGCGCAGGGGTGTCAAGCGCAACCCCACGATGAAAACCCTGGAGGCCTTGGCCTGGTTCTTCGACATCAGAGTTGGCTACTTCGTCGATCCCGAGGTCGCAGAGGAGGTCGAGCGTGAGCTCGATAAGCGAGCCTCTCACCTGGAGTCCAAGCTCGAAGCTGACCAGAAGGCTCAGGAGGACGAGCGACAAGCCGCGTTGGAGCTGCAACGAGCACTCCGGACCTCGGGAGTTACGAAGACCGCCCACCGGGGGGTCGCAGGCGAAGGCGTCGATAGGCGGGAACGTGCCTCGATGATGCGGGCGTTGGCACGTGCCCTCCTCGATGATGACGACCAGTGACTCTGGTCATGATCGTGTACGTCGATGGGTTACCGCGGCTCTCGGCGCGGTGGATCGACACGTATCATGATCAAGACGTGCAGGTGGGGACTCGGTCTGGTCTGGCTCAGGCCATCAGCTGGTGGAGGGGATCTCCGCGTGGCTCGCCAACTCAGTCGATCCCACCTCGAGGCCTTTTGTCTCGAGCTTCTCGCCGACCTCGCTCTTCGGCCGCCGTTCAGCCCTCAAGACCTCTGCGATCGGCTGGCTCGGCGTCGAGGCCGGGCGATCAAGCTCCAAGCTGCCGATCTCGGAGCAACCACTTCCATCGGCCATCTGGTCGTGCAGGAGCAACGCGACAGGATTCTGTACGAGCGCTCTGCTCCGATCGCACAGCAAGCGACGGTGATCTACCACGAGGTGATCCATCTCGTCCGTGACCACCTGTCGGGCCAGGCGGCATTGACCTGCGGTGCCCCAGCTGAAGAAGACGACGCCAGCCCGGAGCTGACCGGCAGCTTGTACTCGGGTTGGCAGGAGTGGGAAGCGGAAGCCGGGGGGCGGATCCTGGCTCAGCTCTCCCGCCGGCGAGCTCGTCCGGACAGTCTCTTGCTCCCCTCAGACCATCCTGAACACGGCATCGCCGCAGCCTTCGGTCTAAGAGCTACGGACTGGACATGAACGTCAAGCTGATCTTTGAAATCCTGACCGCCGGCGTACTCGTCGCAGTCGCGGTGTGGCAATGGCGCCAGCTCGTCCGCAACCCCAAGGACCTGCCGCTCCAAGTGCTCGTTACGGGAGTCAGCAGTATCGCTTTTGTCCTGACTCTCGGCCTCCCCTTCGATTTCTTCGAACCACTCCACGAAGCGCTGGATCCAATCTACTTCAGCAACATCACATTCTCGCTCATGATCTGCAGCTATGCTGTGTTCTTCTTCCTCGTTGGTCCCACGCAGAAGACTCTTGGTGAAACACGGCGGCGGACGGTTCACGAGTTCGCCGGCCTGGCGGCTGCGATGGCGGTGATGCTAGTCGTTGCGATGACAGCACCGCCGGGGACCTGGCATACTCCGAGACTTCCGGAGGACTACAGGACCTGGCAAAACATTGTTTTCTATCTCAGCTCATCTGGATACACCTTCGCGATCTGGATTCTGGGCACAATCAGGGCGCTACGTTATCTGCGCCGCTTGGTGCATCCATGGGCGCGTACGGCTGTTACGTTAGTCGTTCTCGGAACAGCTGCCATGGAGATAGGCGTCGACGCGATCTCACTTCTCCGTCAGCTTCTTTACATTGTTTACCCCGGTTCGAAGTGGCCCCTTCTCAAAGATCTGTACAACATAGGGAGACTCGGAGGACAGATCATCCTGGCCGCCGGCCTTGCGGCCGCGCCACTGGCTGCGTTGGTGCCCCGGGCCAGAGACAGCCTCGATGGTGTGCGGAAACGCCGGTACACACGCCAGCTGCAGCCCCTGTGGCAGCGTCTGACCGACGAGTTCCCCTACATCGTTCTTCCCCACCCGCCCGACGCCCTGCAGCGTCGCCGGACGAGCGTCCATGCCCGATTTGAACTGCTGATCAGCGAGATCACCGACGGGCTAGCTCACCTGGCCCCTTACTACCCACCAGACCATGCAGACCCAGCAGGGGTGTCGGATCCCCGCCAAGCCGCGGTCACAATTGACCATGCCTTGCGGGCCCGCGCTGAGGCTCGCCGCGTCCGTTGGGCCGGGGGAGAACGGGAGACTGCGCTTCCGCCGTACCCGAAGATTGAGCCGGATTTCGCCGGTTGGCGCGACAGGGCACGCTGGATGGCTGAGGTCGGTCACGAACTCGACAGGACACGCTCCGGTGACCGAAGGGTGGGGTGCGATGGAGTCGCAGCCACCAACTAGCGTGCCGGTCTCCGTGCTCGATACGTCGCCTATCGTCGAAGGCTCAAGTGCCGCCGAGGCACTGCGGAATACCCTCGATCTGGCCCAACGCGCAGACCGACTCGGCTATCAGCGCTACTGGGTCGCCGAGCACCACGGGATGAGAGGTGTCGCAAGCTCGGCCACGAGCGTCATCATCGGCCGGATTGCATCATCGACGCAGCGAATCCGAGTCGGCTCCGGCGGCGTGCTCCTCCCGAATCACCCTCCGCTGCTGCTGGCTGAGCAGTTTGGCACCCTCGAGGTGTTTCACCCCGGGCGTATCGACCTAGGTGTCGGCCGAGCGCTCGGAGGGCGGCGCCAGGTGTTCGACCGGATCAGAAGCGAAGCGGCGCGGACGGCCATTCCTTTCGAAGAGCAGATCCGTGAGCTCCTCTCCTGCTTCGACCCCGATCAGGCGGGCCGGCCGGCGGCCGTTCCCGCAGTCGGCAACCGGCCGTCGGTGTGGCTGCTGGGGTCGACGGAGTTCAGCGCCCACCTCGCCGGCGCGCTTGGCCTGCCCTACGCCTTCGCCGGGCACCTCAACCCGGCCGGCCTTGGTGCCGTACAGGCCTACCGTCAGTCCTTCCAAGCGCCAACGACCGGTCAGGCAGAACCGAAGGTCATGGTCAGCGTGCCGGTCATCGCGGCGGATGCCGACGAACAGGCCCACTGGTTGGCTGCGTCCATCAAGCTGCGGCTCCTCAAACGCAGTAGGGGGAGCATGTACTACTGCCTCCACCGGAGAAGGCGAACGCCCATCGCTTCACAGAGGAAGACCACGCGATCATCCGGCGGATGCTCGACGGGTACATCATTGGATCGCAGCAAACAGTGTTGGGCAGGCTACGGGAACTAGCCCTCGAGACCGGCTGCCAAGAGCTTGCTATCACGACACCGGTACACAGTCACGCTGACCGATGCCATTCATACGAGATTTGTGGTCAGCTTGCGACCTAGGCAAGCCCCCTGTCGTCATCGCTCGTCTGACCTTTCGAGGTCGGGGTGCGGTCCCCACATCGCGCCGAAGCGCGCGGCCAGCCTCAGGTATGCGGCTGCGGTAGGGGAGTCCAGGACGAGCTCCTCGGCGGCGCCGGCCTTGTTGAGCTGCTCGGCGAGGCGTTCGGCGTCGTCGGTCCAGGCGAGATCGAGCAACCCGTGCAGCCTCGCGAAGGAGGCGATGATGTCGGCCGGCGTCGTGCCAGCGACCGCAGCAGGAGGAGCGGCGTCCGCGAAGTCCACAAGCGCTCCGGTGATCTGCGGATCTGCGGTCAGCAGTCCAGCACCCAGCGCTCGGATCGCCTCACCCATGGTCGCGAGATCCGCGGCGTCGAGTTCGACCACGGAAAGCCGGAGATACTCCGCTCGCCACTCAGGGGCGAACAGCCGCGGGGCCGTGCGCTCCTGAGTCGGCTTGAGGACCCACCAGATCCGGTCCAGGGCCTCGAGCCCGAAGCCATCGGCAAGCACCGACGGCAGCTCACTTTCCAGCGTTTCGTCGACGAGCGCGATGAGCATCTCCGTGAGGTCGCTGACGACCTCGATGACCGCGTCACCGAGGTCGGGAACGACCACCCGCCTGGTATTCATCCTGGTCAGAAGCCTAGCGCCGGTCACCGACAATCCTTAGCTTGTCGTTTAACCTGTGCCGCTCGGAGCTGGGCTTTTCTTCCTCGCTTCCGGCGTGTCGACCGGACATGGCACGGCCACCGCTTGGCATCTTCGGGTTCCTCTCGCAGAGCTCGAAGACCAAGGCGGGGGCCGCGATGGCCCGTGTGGCGCAGGCATCGGCGCGAGACCAGGATGAGGACCCGGCCCGACGCAGTGAGCTTGCTCGGTTCCGGGTGGAGTTCTACGAGTGCTTGACCGCGCGGGCGGACGCATTGTTCGAGCTGACCGACGCGGTGCTGTGCGCCGACGGGCCGGTCCGCTCGCTGGTCGATCTGACCCTGGTGGCCGAGCATCGGCGCGGGCACGGCGCGATGTACGACGCGCTCGGCCAGGGCAGGGTGGAACCGCAGCGGCTGCGCCGATCGTTGGTCTCACTCCCGCTGCCCAGCTCCACCGAGGGCGGATCATGCTCGCGGTCGATGTCAGCCCGTGGCTGCGCTCCGACGCCCCGACCAGCGCGGACCGGCTGTTCTGCCACGTCTACGGCCGCGGGAAAGGCCAGGCCCAGCTGGTCCCGGGCTGGCCGCACCCCTTCGTCGCCGCGCTGGAGCCCGGACGCACCTCGTGGACCGCGCTGTTGGACGCGGTCCGCCTCGGACCGACCGACGACGCCACCGCGCTGACCGCCGACCAGCTCCGCGTCGTGGTCGAGCGGCTGATCACGGCGGGGCACTGGCGCACAGGTGATCCGCCGATTCTGATCGTCGCCGACGCCGGCTACGACATCACCCGGCTGGCGTTCGTCCTGGCCGACCTGCCCGTCGAGCTGCTCGGCCGGATCCGCTCCGACCGAGTCCTGCGAGGACCAAAGCCACCCCGGCTCCCCGCAACCACCGGTCGCCCGCCCAGGCACGGGCCGGAGTTCGCCCTGAGCAAGCCCGCCACCTGGCCCAGGCCGGCGCACACCACGACCACCGAGACCAGCCGCTACGGCACGGCGACCGCGACCAGCTGGGACCGGCTCCATCCGCGGTTGACCCACCGCGGCTGCTGGGCCGACCACGACGGCGACCTGCCCGTCATCGAGGGGACCCTCATCCGGCTCCACGTCGAGCACCTACCCGGTGACCGCGACCCGAAGCCGGTCTGGCTGTGGTCTTCGGCCACCGGCGCCTCGGCCACGGACATCGACCGCGGCTGGCAGTCATTCCTGCGCCGCTTCGATCTCGAGCACACCTTCCGGCTGTTCAAACAGATCGGGCAGCGCGGGTGAGGCCCACACCAGGCGCCCTGCCGGGTCGGAGATGACCTGCACGTTCATCCCGTGGCACTTGTGTTTGCCGGAGTAGTAGGGCCGGTCTCGGCCCGAGCCCATACCGACCCGGTCGATGCGGAGCAGGGTGCCGTCGAGGATCACGAACGCTGTGCAGACGGTGGTCGCCATCGCCGTCTGCAGGGTCGGGGCGAGCGCGGCGAGGACCTCGATCGCCTCCCGGACGTAGCGGAACACCGTGGTCGTGCCGATGCCGTACCCGGCGCCGAGATCGGCATAGGTCTCGCCCTTGCGCAGGTGCGCGAGCACGAGCATCGCCTGCTGACCGACCGAGAGCCGCCGCCACCTGGTCCCGACCGAGGAGCGGCGCTGGCGCAGCGCGTCGGCGAGGGTGATGAGGGCGTGGTTGGACACGGACAACCCCGCAGGGTAGGAAGGCACCCGAAGCTCCTGATCAGGACGAGTTGATCTAGTCACTCGCCCGTCTACCAGGAGCTTCACTCATTCCGGTGACGCCACGCCGCAGTCTGACGAGCCCGCTCTCCACCAGGTTGGAAAGAGCTCAGTGAACCGGATCAAGCGGCAGATGTACGGCAGGGCCGGCTTCAGCCTGCTCCGCAAGCGAGTCCTACTTGCGCGCTGACCGGACCGCCGGGGTCGAGATGATCACGAAATGTGGGCCAGATCCAGATCCAGTTCAGAGTGCTACCGGAAGACGGCAAGGAGCCCGGCCAGCGAGCACTGTGGGGTGGGGCCGGGAGGCATCGACGGATCATCTTACGAGGACGGTGGAAGGACCGTCGATGCTTTCCTCTTCACATTCCAAGACCCACGAACCACCCGTCACCGGCGTGTCACGACGACCGCCCGACCGGGACCAGCAGCAGCGAAACTGCGAACACGAGGGGTGCATGTCGTCGTCCTGCCCTCGCAGATCCGCTGGTTCACGGCTTGGCCAGGGTGACCATTCTGGTGGCGGCCCAGGGCCCGCCGTACCAGTAGCAGGGTCCCAGCGAGCGCACGTCCGCCGCCGGGCCGAGGTGTCGCCGGTACTCCTCGGTGTGCCGGAAGTCCGCCAGCAGCAGCCGTCCGCCCGGGCGGAGCACCCGGACCGCCTCGTCGAGCGCCCTGGCGCGGCCGTCGGCGGTGGGGATGTTGTGCACCGCGAGTGCGCTGGTCACGACGTCGAAGGTGCCGTCGGCGAACGGCAGGGCGGTCATGTCCACGGTGCACAGTCCGACCCGGTCCGCCACCCCCGCCGCGGCGGCGTTGGCCAGTGTGACCCCCGAGGCGTTGCCGCTCTGGTCGCGAGTGCGCCACAGGTCGACGCCGACCGCGAGGCCCCAGGGCAGCCGCCGGGCGGCGATAATCAGGACCGCACCCCGTCCGCAGCCCAGGTCCAACAGGCGCTCAGGCCCGTCCAGGTTCAGCCGGTCCACCTCGCGTTCCCACACCCGGTGCTTGCCACGGACGGTGCTGTGCAGGAAGAACCCGGCCTGGACGAACAGCACGACCGCGGCCACCGCCAGCGCGGGCGACCGCCACCAGCCGGCCGCCGCCAGGAACACGAGCCCCGCCGCCGCCAGGCCGCCCAGCGCGTACGGCGCCTCGACGCCGTACCGGAACCGGCCTGGCCGCGACGGCGATGCGGATCTGCGCCCCATGGCGGCCGATACTGGCAGATCCGGGTGGCCGCGCGGCTTCATCTCGGGTGATCGGGGGGCCTACGTTGAGGCATGGCCCGTACACCGCTCGCGCCCTCGGCGGTCGTGACGACGCACGAGGTAGACCTCCGCGCCGTTCCCGCCAACGCCAACGCCCGCACCGTCAAGCACAATCACATCTTCGTCGCGCCCGTCGGGGCTAGGCCCAATGCCGATCACTTAGGGAGGCCAGGGGTGCTGTAGCTTGACCTTTGTGGATTTTGAGGGGGGCGCGGAGCCAGGCGGTCGCTTTGCGCAGTGGACCGCGGTCGGTGTGCTGGCTCAGGCGTTTCCGGTCGATTTGCTTGATCGGGTGATCGACCAGTACTGGCGCAGGGAACAGCGGATTCGGGCGCTGCCCACCCGCCTTGTGTTCTATTTCGTGTTGGCGTTGTGTCTGTTTCCGCAGGAGTCCTATCGGTCGATGTTGAAGATCCTCATGGGAGCGTTCGGTCGCCCGACGGCGGAGTGCCGAGTGCCGGCGCTCGCTGCGATCGTCAAGGCTCGTCGCAGGCTGGGATCCGAGCCATGGAAACAATCGCCCGGGCAGTGATTCGACCCGCGGCGGACAAGGAAACCTGTGGCGTGTGGTATCGGAACTGGCGCCTTACTACGTTCGATGGGACCACCTCACGGTGCCCGACTCCGAGGAAAACGATCGCGAGTTTGGGCGCCCCGGGTCAGGTCGGGGTGAGGGAAAGGCCGCCTATCCGCCACGCAGGCCTGGACCCGGACCGCATATCCCACAAGAACGCCGTCCGAATCATCCGATCCAGAGTCTGGATTCCGGGTTCTTTCCCCCCTTACCTGCAATGACAATCACTACCAGCGCCTTGTCCAGAAGGTCGCAGCCGAGATCAATCCGCCACGGCGCGACCGCTCCTACCCCCGGGTGATCAAGCGGAAAATGAGCAACTTCGCCGCCAAGAGGCCCCACCATCAACAACGACACCGCTATAGCTGGCCACCGCACTCCGCAGTCACGATCGCCCCACCGTCCAAGTCCGGACGCCAACCGCGACCAGCAAGATCAACCTAAGTGATCGGCATTGGGACTAGGCGCTGTTTAAGAAGTCTCCGGGACGCCGGCGGGAGCGTGTCGGTGCTCGGGCATGGGCGAGGTCTCCGGTAAGTGATCAACGACCAAGAAGACCGCCCGCCCGGAGACCTCGTTGAGCAGCCGATCGATCGGAGCACGTAAGGACCTGACGGACCGGCAGTGGCGGATCCTGGAATCGCTGCTCCTGGCCCCGACCGGCAGCGGCCGCCCCCGCAAGTGGCCCCGGCGCACCCTCATCGACGGCATCCGCTGGCGTACCCGGGTGGGTGCGCCGTGGCGCGACGTGCCGGAACGCTACGAGCACTGGCAGTCGATCTATGGGCTGTTCCGGCGCTGGCAGCGCCAGAAGGTATGGGCGCTGGTGTGGTCGACGCTGCTAGCCTGGGCCGACGCCGGCGGGTTGATCCGCTGGGACGTCTCGGTCGACTCCACGATCAACGGCAGATGTCCTGGATGAGCAGCAGAGGTGACGGCAACGCCTGTGAGCGAATCCGCGAAAGTCCTATGAGCAACCGCCGCCCCGGGTGGGTGCCGGTCACGCTCGGTGTTAGACAAGCGGACCTGCTCGAGCCGAACAGACCGTCCTGCGGTAACCAACCCGCGTATATCAGACTGACGACGCGTCGATAGCCGACACGCTCGTCACCACTTACCTCACCCAGGTCAACGAAGCGGTGTCCCCGGCGACGGCCGCGGACACCGTTTCACCCTGCGCCCTTGACAAAACGTTCTCCAGATCAGAATGTGACCGTTGACATACTTTATGGGCGTCGGGACACTCGTGGGCAATGTCGCGTAGTCCGTGCCTGAGGGGGCCCACATGGCAATCGAGTTCCGAATTCTCGTTGTCGACACGAGCGCCCCACCAGCGGCTCCCGAGCTGAGCCTGCAGAGTCTGCGCGATGCGGTGCTGGCGCATCCGTTGCTGGCGTTGCAGGCGTTGCGGCACGCCCTGGACGCCACGGCTGAAGTGGAGGGGCCGACGGCCGGCGGGCACAGCGGCCCGCTCCCGCTCGACACGCCGATTTTCAAGATGCTGTCGCCGGACCAGGCGAAGCTCTTGTCGCCTGCGGCGATGAAGCTGACAAAGGCGGACCTGCTCGCGCTCCAGGAGCCGGGTGGCAAAGCGAAGATGGCGGAGCTCAACATCACCTTCGACGACCTCAAGACCGTCGAAGAGGCCTTCCACCAGAGCTTCGACGTCAGTGGGCTGCAGACGGTCGAGAGCGACGGCGACGCTTGCTGCTGCTGCACCCCGTGCTGTTGCTGCACGGCGGCGGCCGTCCCGGAGCCCATGATTCGCGCGGCGTGACCGGCGCCCGTGGTCCCGTCTGTGGTGCCCGGTCCGGAAAGCGATTCTATGTCCAGTGAGCTGCGGCCGGGCCGCGCGGCGGTCCTGCCTCTCCAGCTCGTCCCTGTGACGGACGGCGTGATCATCAAGCGCGGGCGGATGGAGCTGCGGGTGGCCGGCGCGGGCGCCTACGGGCTCACCCTGCGTGTGCTGGACCGGATGGCGCGCGGACTGCCCCCGGACGACGGCGACGACCCGAACGTCCGTCGGCTGCTCGAGGAGCTCGACCGGCACCGCCTGCTCGTCCCCGCGGCGTCGGCGGACGGTGACGGTCACGTTGAGACGCCGCTCGACCTGTTCTACTGGTCGGCCGGACCTGCCGCCGCAGACGCCGCGGAACGGGCAGCCAAGGCCCGGGTGACCGTCGTCGGCGTCAATGAGGTGTCACGGACCCTCGTCGGCAACCTCCTCGCGGCCGGGTTCGAGTCCGTCGAGGTCGTCAACTACCCCTTCCTGTGCAACCTCCGGCTGCTCGACGAGAGCGGGACGGTCGAGCCGCGGGAGTGGACGCCGTCGCTCCCGCAGCCCGTCGAGTACGCCTCGTGGGCGGCCGTGTCCGACGTCGGCGACGACGTGGACTGCCTGGTCGCCACGTCGGACTTCGGCGGCCTGGAGCTCATGCGGGTCTGGAACGTCTACTGCGCCCGCCGCGGGATCGCGTTCCTTCCAGTCGTCCTCCAAGACCTCGTCGGGTACGTCGGACCGCTCTTCCTGCCCGGCGAGACCGCCTGCTTCGAGTGCGCCCGCGTCCGCCGGAACTCCAACGTCGACAACCCGGAGACGTTCCGGGCCGCCGAGGAGCTGGCGTTCGTGGGGCAGGGCGTCAATGCGGCGTTCCACCCGGCGCTGCCGGCCGTGCTCGGCAACCTCGCCGCGCTTGAGGTGTCGCGGTTCCTCGGGGAGTGGGCGAGCCCCCGCACCATCGGCACCCTCGTCGAGGTCGACCTGCTTGCCCCGCAGCTGACGGCCCGGCCGGTCCTAAAACTTCCGCGGTGCCCCGTCTGCGGCACCGCCGAGAGGCGTTCGACGACGGAGCTGTTCTGCAACGTGCTCCTGCCGGGGACGCACGGACCGCACGGATGAGGAGCGCGCAGCGGGCGACCGTGGTTCGTGAGCCGCCTTTCCGAATGGGTCTGCTCTGCGACGAGCACGTCGGCATCGTTTCCGAGCTGCAGGAGGTACCTCGCGCCGCGGGTGCCCCGGACTTCTTCCAGTACGCCGCCCGGGCCTGCGACACCCGGGCATTCACCCACCAGCAGAACTTCCGCAACAGCGGCGGAGCCTCGACCGATCCCGAGGCGGCAGCGGCCAAGGCGGTCGGCGAGGCCGTCGAGCGCTACTGCGCCGCGGTCTACGATGTGAACGACCTGCCGCTGGTGACCCGCCGCGAGGCGGACTTCCCGTGCCTCGCGCCCGCCCGGCTCGCCCTCTACCGCGCCGCCCAGTACGCCGACCCCGGCTTCCAGTTCGTGCCCTTTGACGACGACACGCCGGCCCGCTGGGTCCCAGCGTTCAACGCGACCACCGGATCGCTCGAGCACGTTCCGGCCCCGGCGGTGTTCGTCCCCTACTTCTACTACCAGGGCAGCGGCGAGGCCCCGGTCATGGAACCGATCTCGACCGGTCTTGCCTGCGGGCGCAGCCCGCTCGAGGCAGCGCTCGGAGCCGTGTGCGAGGTCGTCGAACGCGACGCGTTCACGATCACCTGGCAAGCCATGATCGCGCCACCGGGGCTCGATCCTGCGGGCCTCGACCCGCGAAACCGGGACCGGGTGGAGCGGTTCCGCACGGCAGGCTTCGAGGTCCGGATCCTCGACATCACCACGGACCTGGGTGTGCCCGCGATCATGACTGTTCTGCTCGCGACGTCGCCGGAGCGCGCCGCGCTGGTCTTTGCAGCGGCATGCGCCCCAGATCCGGCCGACGCGGTCCGGAAGGCCCTCGAGGAGCTCGAGCACACCCGCCGCTATTCCCAGCAGATCATGGACCGCCTTCCGCGGCTCGAGGTGCGCGAGAATCACGACAACGTGGTCGACCAGCTCGACCACCTCAACTTCTGGTGCGATCACCGCAACGCCGATCGGGCCGACTTCCTCTCCGGCGGCGGGCCGGCGGACCTGCGGCGCGAGGTCCCCGGCCGTGACGACGGCGAGCGCTTCCGCCACATCGTAGGGCAGCTCGCGGCGGCAGGACACGACGTCCTGCTGCTTGATCTGACCACACCGGACGTGGCATCCGCCGGCTTCACCGTCGTGCGGGCGATCGTGCCCGGCCTGCATCCGCTCTACATGGGGCACCGCTACCGCGCGCTGGGCGGGTCGCGGCTGTGGGAGGTGCCGCAGCGCCTCGGCCACCCGGGCATCGTCGCCGAGGACAACCCCGCGCCCCACCCCTTCCCGTGAGGAGCCCGAGGTGAGCAGGATCCCGGCCCCCCGCACAACGGCACCGCCGTCGGACGACGTCGCGTGGGAGATCTTCCACGAGAACTCCAAGACCAGCCGCCACCGCGGGGTTCCCCCGGACCAGGTCGTCGTCGACCAGATGCAGCGCCTGCACGAGTCGCTGTCCTACCGCGGCCACCCCCTGTTCGAGCTGCCCCGACGGACCGGGCTGCGCACCGTCGACCTCCAGACCGCGCTTGACCGCCGAGCCACGGGCCGGAAACTGACCTCCTGCGCGATACCCCTCGGCGACCTCTCGACGGTTCTCCACTACGCCTACGGCGTCCGGGAACAGCAACCCGACGGTCCGTTCCCCCGCGCCTTCCGCAGCGTCCCGTCGGGCGGTGCGCTCTACCCGCTCGAGATGTACGTCCACGCCGCCGCCGTCGTCGGGCTCCCCGCCGGCCTGTTCCACTACGAGCCGGTGCGGCACGTTCTCCGGCTCCTGCGCGAGGAACCCGCACCGGCTTTCGAATCGGCGCTCGTCCAGCCCGGCATCGCCCGCGCGGCAGCGGCGACGATCTTCATCACCGCGATCTTCTACCGCTCCACCTTCAAGTACGGGGACCGGGGCTACCGGTTCGTCCTGCTGGAGGCCGGGCATGTCGGGCAGAACATCGACCTCATCGCAGCGGCGCTCGGCTTCGCAGCTGTCAACGTCGGCGGCTACTTCGACCGTGACGTCGACGCTTACCTCGACCTGGACGGTCTGAACCACTCCACGGTCTACCTCACCGCACTAGGCGGTGATCCGGACAGATGACCGTGCTGCCGGCGGGGCTGGACGCTCGCGGCCTGGAGTCGGGCGTGTGGGTCGTCGCCGACCTCAGCCTGGGTGCCTGGGGGGGCCGCAGCGCGGCGGCGCAGCTCGCCGCCCAGGTCGATGCCGCCCTCGGGTCCGGCATCGACCTGGGCATCGCCGATGCCGCCGCGACCGACGTCGACTGGTCGCTGCGCGCCGTTGAGTACGCGGATTTCATCGGGCACGCGGTTGATCGGGAGTCCCTCGGCGACCTATTGGTGATCGACGCGATCACGGCCGCGGACATCGTGGGCGAGCGGTTGCGCCGCAGGGGGGTCGGCGGCTGCCTGGCCGTCCTGCCGGTCTCACCGGAGGCGCCGAGCCGCTACGACCGCGCGTTCCTGGCCGGGCTGCGCCGCCGGATCGAGCCCGACCTGACCCTGGTCGTCGCGGATGCCGAGGCACTCACGGCGGCGGGCAACCTCGGGCGTCCCGATCCGGGCTCGGCCGCGCGGACGACGCTCGCGCTGGTCCCGGGGTTGGTCGATCCTGCGCTGCAGGGCGCCTTCGCCGACGACCCCGCTGTAGCGGCCCTGCTCCCGACCCCCTCTGGGCTGTTCGTGGTGCCGCCCGCGCTGCGGTGTACGGCGGCCGCGGCCGGCCCGCTGGACTTCGACCGCCTCGCAGCCCGGACCCGCGGCCTGTCCGGCCTGTGCGCCTACGCACAGCGCTATGGGAACGCCCACTTCATCGACCTCGCCCTCCTGTGCCGGCAGGCGTGGGCCGAGCTCGCGCACCACCACGAGGAGGCGGCGTTCGACCTGCTCGGCCACGCCGTGCGGTGCGCCCGCACCCCGCATGCGCGCGCCGTGTGCGAAGCCCAGCTGTGCGGGCTCGCGATCGCGCTGCGGCGGTTCGACGTCGCCGCGGCGGCCGTACCGGCACCGGCGTCCGCACCGGCCGAGCTGCGGGGCTTCCTGCAGCAGAGCCGCGGATGGGGGCTGGTGATGTCCGGGGAACCGCAGAAGGCACTCGCCGAGTTCACCGCGGCCGCCGACTCCCTTGCCGGCTGGCGGCAGCGCCGCGAGTTCCTCTACCTGATGAACATCACCGCGCTGGCCGCGCTGCGCAACGGTGACCTTCCCGCTGCCCTCGCCCTCGAGGACGAAATCGCGGCGGCGCTGCGCTCGTCGGCGGAGCCCGACCAGCGGCTGCGCTACGTCAACGAGATGAACCTCGCCCGCCTGCACCGGCGGCGCGGGAAGGCCGGTGCCGCCCGGGCCCACTACGCCGCGGCGTTCGCGACGACCCATCGCGTCGGGAGCCAGTTCGACCTGCTGCACGCCGAGCTGTGCGCGGCACACCTCGACGCGCTGGAAGGGGCGCCCGGGAGGGCGGCGTGGTCGTGGCTGCGCGCGGCCTTGCTGTGGGCCGCGATCGATCATCCGGAGGCCGTGGGCGCGCGGGTCGCCGCGGCGGTCGACGGGACCGTGAACCTGCGCGGCACCCCGGATCCGCGGCGGGTGACCGACGCGCTGCTCGCCCGGCTGCGCGGGTGCGGCTGGGCAGTGCCCGCGTCCGGCCGGCCCGCCGGCATCGCCTGGCTCGCGCCGGACACACCGGTCGACCCGGACGCCGCCCTGGTCGTCGAGGCGCACTGGGCGGTCGTCCTGGCCGCGGCCCGCACCGTCACGCCGCCGGAGCGCGACGACTGCCGTACCGACCTGCGTCAGGCCGTGATCGACGTACTCGCTACGCAGCGACCGCTGCCGGACTGGTGCCGGTCCCCGGCGGTGCTGGTCGACGACCGGCTTCGCCGCGGCTTACCGTGCCGACCGACGCATGCGGTGGAGAGCGCCCTGCGACTGGGTGTCCGACGGCTCGTCATCGCCGGGCGCGAGCACCGGATCGACCCCGTCGAGGCCGGCGCGGCGCTGCTCCGACTCCGGGTGACGGTCTCCGCAGCGGTCGGCCGCCCTGCGCCGGGGGACGACCGCGTCCGCTTCCACCGCTACCGGCGACCTCGCCTGCTCCGTCCCGACGAGCAGGAGGTTCTGCACATCGCCACGGAGGCGACCGTCCCCCGGATGGCGGACCTCCTAGAGAGGCTGGGCGTCGACCCGGACGCGACCGTGCGCACGGTGCGCCGGCTCGAGGCCGCCGGTGTCCTCGACCTGACGCTCGACGACCACGAGGGCCGGCGGCTCCTAGAGAGCACGGCGCTCGGCGGGGCGCCGTGGGAGGTGGCTCAGACATGAAAGACGTCGACACCCGCGACCTCGATCGGTACGTCCAGACGTCGGCAGCCGCCGCCTCCGGGCTGGAGGTGCGGCCGGGCACCTTCCTCGGCCGAGCCCTCCTGCACCTGCAGGAGACGCGGCCGTCGTCGGGGCTCAGAGAGGGAGAACAGATCGAGTTCGTGACCGACCCAAACGTCCAGACGGCCAGCTCGGGCGCGGTCGCGGTGCACGCCCAGCAGGTCCACCGCGGGATCCCGCTGTTCCAGGCCGACACCACGGTCCTGTTCGGGCCCGACGGTGCACTTCAGGAGAGCATCGGGTCGACCGTCGAGGTCGGCCGCGTTGACCCGGGCTCCCTTCCGGTCGACGCAGGTGACGCCGTCTCCCGCGCCGTCGGATTCCTGAACGAGCCCGAGAACCGGGAGCCCGAGATCGATGCCTTCGGCCAGAGCACCGGGACCCTCCCCGAACTCGCCGTCGTACCGGTGAACGTCATCGCCGCCTTTCCCGACCTGCCGGCCCGACCGACGGTCGTTGAGCCGGGGCCGTTCGCCGGTAGGGGCATCGCGTGCCACCTGGTGTGGTTGCCGGTCCGGGGCGGCCTGCGCCTCGGCTGGCTGATGGAGCTGCACCTCCCCGAGCCAGTGCGGTCCGTCGTGGTCATCGTCGACGGCGTCGACGGCGCCATCCTCTACGCGACCTCGATCACGCAGGGCATAGCCGGGCGCGGGGAGGTCTTCCTGCAGAACGGCGCCGAACAGCGGACCACCGTGCAGTTCCCGCGACCACTGGGGGAGTACCCGGTGCAGACCGCGACCGCGCTCCCGGCCGGTTTCCCCGACGACTGGCTCGTCGGCCTGCAGACGGTGGGCAACAGCGTGTCCGCGGTCGACACGCAGGGTGGCGAGCCGGTGAGCGGCACCGTCGTGGGGGGCAGGTCGAGTTCAGCGGCGCGGACGCCGGCCCGCAACGGGTCGTCAACCTCTTCTACTATTGCTGCCTCCTGCACGACCTGTTCTACCTGCTCGGGTTCCGGGAGGCCGACGGGAACTTCCAGGCCGACACGCTCAGCCGTGGCGGGGTGGCGAGCGATTCGGTCGTGGCGACGGTGTTCCCGGGCACCGTCGCGGCCACCGCGAACATGACGACCCCGAAGGACGGGGCGCGGCCTCGCCTCAATGTGGGGATCGTCGAGGCGACCGGCCGGCACACCGCGCTCGACGCGACCGTCGTGTTCCACGAGTACACCCACGGGGTGACCAGCCGCCTCGTCGGCGGGCCGATCAACACCCTGTCGCTCACCGCAGCGCAGAGCGCTGGGATGAGCGAGGGCTGGAGCGACTTCTTCGCCTGCAGCATCACGGAGGAGCCGGTCATCGGTGCGTGGGTGGTGGACAATCCGGACGGGATCCGCCGCCACCGCTACGACGCCGACTACCCCGGCAGCTTCGGCGACCTCGGGACGCCCGAGTTCGCCACCAAGCACCAGATCGGCGAGCTGTGGTGTGCGACCCTGATGGAGTTCGCCCGCGGAACCGGCACGCCGCTGGCGCTGCAGGTCGTGGTCGACTCGCTCAAGCTCGCCCCGGCCAACCCGAGCTTCCTCGACGCGCGCGACGCGATGCTGCGCGCGCTCGAGGGCATGCGTGCCAGCGGAAAACTCACCGCCGTCGCGCACGCCGCGGCGCGGACCGCGCTGTGGACGGCCTTCGCCCGGTTCGGGATGGGGCCGGGGGCGTCGAGCGACGGGGCCCGCCTCGACGGTCTCGTCGAGGACTTCTCGACGCCCGGGATCCCCGTCGTTACTCCCACGCGGCACAGCGCGACGGCCCGGCCCCGGCGGGCCATCCCGGACAAGGATCCGGTCGGGATCTCCAGCGAGGTGTCATTCGACGTCGACGGCGTGGTCGGGACGGTCGAGGTGGCGGTCGACGTCGCGCACGAGTTCCGCGGCGACCTCGAGGTCACGGTAACGAGCCCAGCAGGCACGAACGTCGTCCTGCGTACCGCGGATCCCGACCCGGGCACGGACCTCGTCATGGTGTACGACGCGGCGTCGGCGCCCGGCCTGCTGGGCCTGACCGGCCAGCCGATCCGCGGACGGTGGCGGCTGAGGGTCGCCGACCGGTTCCGGTTGAGCCTCGGGGTGTTCCGGTCGTGGACGTTGACGGTGACCCTCCGGTGAGTGCGAAGGATCCGGTGAGCCTGGGGACCGACGGATGAGGAGCCGGCGATGCGGGTGCTGCTGATCTACCCGAACGTGGCCTGGGAGCTGATCGGGTGGGGTGACCTGGGTGCGATCGCCGAGCCGCTCGCCCTCGAGTACGTCGGTGCGACCGCGCGGCTGGCCGGGCACGAGGTGCGGATCCTCGACCTGCGGCTGCACCCCGACGACCTGGAGGGCGTGCTCGCGGCATGGCGACCCGACGTCGCGGGCGTGACCGGCTACTCGATGCACGTCCTGCGCAACCTGGAGATCTGCGCTCTGGTCAAGCGCGTCCTCCCGGCGTGTCGCACCGTCGTCGGCGGCCACCACGCGACGCTGCTCCCTGACGACTTCTTCGAGCCGCCGGTGGACCACGTCGTGGTGGGGGAGGGCACCGCACCGTTCGGCGCGCTGCTCGAACAGATCGGGAGCGGCGGCTCGGGCACCGGCATCCCTGGGCTGTGGAGCCGCCTGCGGGACCGGCAGTTCGTGTCGGGCGGGCCGCCGGCGGCCGTCGACCTCACGCGGATGCCCTGGCCCGACCGCGAGCTGACGCGGGGTGACCGGCACCGGTACTTCATCGACTGGATGCAGCCGATCGCGCTGGTCCGGACCACGGTCGGGTGCCCGTTCCGGTGCTCGTTCTGCTCCCTCTGGAAGATCATGGACGGCAAGTACATGGTCCGGGACGTCGACGATGTCGTGGCCGAGATCGCCGCGATCCCCGAGTCCGATGTGTTCCTCGTCGACGACGAGCCCTTCGTCAATGTGCGGCGCATGCACGCCCTTGCCGACCGGATCGCCGCGGCAGGCCTGCAGAAGGAGTACTTCAGCTACTGCCGGATCGACTCGTTCCTGCGGGACAGGACGCTGATGGAGCGCTGGCACGACCTCGGCCTGCGGCGCGTCTTCTTCGGCATCGAGTCGATCTTCGACGACGAGCTGGCCGAGTACCACAAGCGCCAGCGCCGGGGCCAAATCGTGCAGGCCCTCGCCACCGCCCGCGAGCTCGGCATCGCGACCATGTCCAACTTTATCATCAAGCCCAGCTACACCCACCGCCAGTTCGCCGACGTCGTAGCCTTCATCCGGGACAACGACGTCGACTATCCGACCTTCACGATCCTGACCCCGATCCCCGGGACGGAGTGGGGCGCCCACCTGGAGCAGGTGGTCGAGCTGCAGCCCAACGGCCGCCCACGCTGGGACCTCTACGACCTGCAGCACGCCGTGGTGGAGACGACGTTGGATCGTTCGGAGTTCGTCCGGCAGTATCACCTGCTCCACCAGGTCTTCGCGAAGATCTACGTCGCGGCGCGGGGGCCCGGCCGCACGCGGGGCGGGCATCGCACGCGCGGTGCTCCCCGCGGTGCTGGCAGCGGTCACGGGGCGCCCGGAGCCGCCGAATGTTAACGAGGTTGCCGACGAGCTCGCGGCGCTGTCGTTCTACCTGCGCACCACCGCCGACACCGACGGCGCCGCGCTGTACCGGCTGTTCCACCAAGGCCTGGCCGACCACCTTCGCACCGACCCCCGAATCGGTGCCACTGACCCCGACACCGGCGCCGACCGAAACCTCGACGGCCTCCTGAGCACCGTTCCGATCGAGCCCCGTGGCCGCCGCTGGGAGCAGCGCCCGGCGCCACGGCGAGTCCGGGCGGGTGCACCACCTCATCCAGCACGCCACCGACGCGCACCGCGTCGATGAACTCCTCACCGATCCCGGGTTCCTCGTCCACGCCGACCCGGCCACGCTCACCCCTGCCCTCGACCACGCCATCGACCCGAACGCCCGACTGGCCGCCGCCACCTACCGGGCCTCGGCCGACCGGCACGCCACCCGGACTACCCGGCAACGGCGCGACATCCTGGCCATCGACGCGGCGCGCTACGGCGTACCGCGCCTTAGTGAGAGCATCTCCGCCGTGCCACCGCCTCCTTGGTGGCGGCCACGCTGGGCTACCGGTAGCCAAGTCAACACCGCCCTCCGCGCGACTCTCACCGGCCACACCGCCGCCGTGACGGCGGTGGCCTGCACGACGTTGGACGGGCGCCCGATCGCCGTCACCGGCGGCGTCGGCGTCGGCGGCGACAGCACGGTGCGGATCTGGGACCTCACCACCGGCACCCCGATCGGCAACCCGCTCACCGCCCACCGCGGCGGCGTGACGGCGGTGGCCTGCACGACGCTCGACGGGCGCCCGATCGCCGTCACCGGCGGCGTCGGCGGCAGGGTGCGGATCTGGGACCTGTCCGGGCGGGGGAGATCGACCGCGTGGATCTGCCGGGGAGCTGCCAGGCGCTTGCAGTGGGCGCGGGAGAGGTGATCGTGGCCGGGATCGGCTGGGACATCGTGATCCTTGAGCGGACCGAGAAGGAGCCGCGGTGACGGTCCGTGTGGTGGGGATCCACGGGATCGGGAACTGTCAGGCCGGCCGAACCCCCGACGACGCAGCCGCGATCCTGGGCCGCCGGTGGACACCGGCGGTCCGTCAGGGTCTCGGCACCGGTTCGCAGGTCGAGGCGGTGGTGGCCTACTACGCCCACCACCTCGCCGGCGATACCGCGCAAGGTGTCGGCGACCCGGCGCAGCTGACCGATCCCGAGCAGCAGCTCCTGCTCGGGTGGGCCCACGCGCTCGGTGCCCCGACCGAGGTGGCGCAGGGGCGGCTGACCCAACCAGCCCGGGCGGCGGCGAACTGGATCGCGAAGGAGTTCGGGCTCGATCATGCGCTGGTGCGGCTACTAGTCGCCACCTCCTGTCGAGAGGTCAACCGCTATCTCACCGACCCAGACCGACGGGCCGCCGTGCGCGACACCGTCGCCGACACGATCGGGCGCGAGCGGCCGCGGGTGGTGCTCGCGCACTCTCTGGGCTCGGTGGTCGCCTACGAGACCTTGTGGGCGCGGGCCGATCTTGAGGTCTAGCTGTGGTGACCCGGGACGTTGTTGACGGGCCGCAGGGCGTGTCGGGTTGATCTGAGGGAGGACCTCCGGGCGAAGTGGGTGTGTCTGACGCATCCGCCTCGAACACCGGAGGTCCTCGGTGGCACACGCTAATGCCCGCACGACGGTCTATGCCCGCCGGCTGATCGTGACTCGCTGGCGGGCGGGGTGGCCGGCGGCTCGGATCGCTGAACAGCTCGGGATCTCCCGGGCCACCGTCTACAAGTGGATCCGCCGCTACCAGACCGAGGGCTGGGCCGGGCTACTCGACCGTTCCTCCCGCCCACACCGCAGCCCTGCCCGGATCCCGGCCGAGATCGAAGCACGGGTCCTGGCCTTGCGGGCCACCGCTCGTCGGGGCCCGGTGTTCCTGGCCCGCCGGCTCGGGCTGGTGGCCTCGACCGTTGGACGGATCCTGCGCCGCAACCAGGTCCTGCCGCTGCGCGCGATCGACCCGATCACCGGCGCCCCGGTGCGCCGCCAACACTCCCCCCGCCGCTACGAGCACCCCCGACCCGGCGACCTGCTCCATGTCGATGTGAAGAAGCTCGGACGAGTCCCCGAGGGCGGCGGCTGGCGGCTACACGGACGCAGCGAAGCGGTTCGTGGGCGTGGCAACGGCTACGACTTCCTCCATGTCGCGGTCGACGACCATTCCCGGCTGGCCTACCTCGAAGCACTCCCCGATGAGCGTGACCCCAACTGCGCCGGGTTCCTGCGCCGGGCAACGGCCTGGTTCGCCCGCCACGGGGTCACCGTCCGCCGTGTCCTGACCGACAACGCCAGGGTCTACCGCGTCGGGAGGCAGTGGACCGGGGCCTGCGCCGAACTCCAGATCCGACGCCGGTTCACCCGCCCGCACTGTCCCTGGACGAACGGGAGGGCCGAGCGGTTCAACCGGACCCTGCTCGACGAGTTCGCCTACGCCCAGGCGTGGCTGTCCAACACCGAACGGCTCGCCGCGCTCGACAGCTGGGTCCACGCCTACAACACTCAACGAGCCCACTCCGCCATCGGCGGCCACCCACCCATCACCCGACTCCCCAAGCTAGGGCCGGTCAACAACCTGGTGGGTCACCACATCTAGCTGCTGGTCACCTTTGGGTCGCCACTGGGCATGCCGAACGTCATCTTCGACCGGCTCCAACCTGGCCCCACCAGGGGACGCGGGCAGCGCCCGCCGGGAGTCCAGCGGTGGATCAACATCGCCGACCCGGGCGATGTGATCGCGGTCCCGTGCGGCCTGGCCGCCGGGTACTTCACCGGCATCGACGCCGACCTGACCACTCCGGTCGGCGTGTTCAACTTTCACAAGGTCACCGGCTACCTGTCGTGCGGCACCACCGCGGCGGCGCTAGCCACCCTGCTCGGCCACTGACCGAGCCGGCACCGAGGCTGGACCGAGATCCGTTCACCGACTCGTATTACCCGGGATAATGCACGGAATCCCGGGTAATAGCCGGTAGCGTGCGCCCGCGTGCCGCCCTCGATCTGGACCTCCGTCGACTACGCGCTGGACTGGCCCCGCGAGCTCGTCCGCGACGAGCTGCTCGCGCTCTACGAACATCCCTTCCGCGGTTGGGCGCCCTCGGACGTCTACGGACTGCTGGAGGAGGCCTTCCACACGCAGATCCCCGCCGGCGACTTCCACCACGTCTTCGAGGTCGACATGGCCCAGGGCGAGCAGTGGGCGGGGCGCCGCTGGGTCGACGAGCTCCTCCTGCACCTCGACGAGCTCCGCGAGCACGTCGAGCCCCGGCCCTACTGGCCCGCGCGGCAACCCGGAGCCCTCATCGAGCCCCCGCTCACGCCGGTGGATGCGCCGTTCCACTTCGCGTTCCTTGTCTGGCGGCTCGACGACTTGGGCTACCTGGCCCGGGATTTCAGTACGCCGTGCGTCGAGAAGGGCCCCTCGAAGCAGCCTGACCTCGACGCCGAGCTGATGGAACGCCTGAACAACCCCGGGCCGCCCGGCCGGAAGCTCTGGCCGGTGCGTCCCGAGACGCTTGATCCGGACACGTTCTACGGCCTGGTCGAAGTCCTCCACGACCTCGTGGCCCGGCCGCGGCGGCGCTGGCTGCACGAGCCCGAGGTCTGTGGCCCGCACTTCGAGGACTTCGACGTCGATGCGGGTCGTCGCGTGTACCGCGTGCTGGTCAACCGGGTCCTGGCCGACTGCAGAGACGACCTGCGGCTCGCCGACACCGGCGAGGACGAGGGCCGGCTGGTGCGGGTCACCGACGAGGCACGCAGCGAGCTCATCGAGCGGGCCCTGGCCTCCCCCGACCCCGAAGCCGCTGATGAGGTCCAACACGCGATCTCGCTGTTCCGACGGCGCGAGGCGACAACACACGACAAGCGCTCAGCAGTCGTCGCGCTGCACCGGATCCTGGAGAAGCGGAAGGGCCTGCTGAAGGCTGGGTTGTTCAGCGCAGACGAGGATGCTCTCTTTCTCATCGCGAACAGGTTCGATCTACGGCACAGCAACGAGAAGCAGCACACCGACTACGACCCGGCGTTCCACGACTGGGTGTTCTGGTGGTACCTGGCCACGATTGAGCTCACCGACCGGCTTCTCGCCCGCCAGGCCTCCGAGGAATCGGCATGACCATCGAGCCGAGCGGCGGCCCGCCTGTCCCAGGCCTCCACGCCGACCCGCTCGAGCTTGCCACGGAGCTCCCGCTTTCCGAGGACGAGGCCGCCTACGTCGAGGCCGCCCGCGCCCCGAACACCCTGCGCGGCTACCGCAGCGACTGGGCCGAGTTCACCGCCTGGTGCGCCCGGCTGCCCCGCGATCCGCTGCCCGCGGCCGCCGACACCATCTCGGCCTACCTGACCGAGCTGGCCCGGGCCGGGGCGAAGGTCGGCACGATGAGCCGTCGGCTGTCCTCGATCCGGTTCGCCCACCAGCTGCGCGACCTGCCGGACCCGACCACCGGCGCCCGGGTGGTCGCGGTCTGGGAGGGCATCCGCCGCACCCACGGCGCCCCGCCCGACCAGGCCGCCCCGCTGATGCCGCCGGCGCTGTTCGACGTGCTCGACCACTGCCCGCAGACCAAGGTCTGGAAGACCCGCCCGCCCGAACCCGATCTGGCCGGCCTCCGGGACCGGGCGCTGCTGCTGGTCGGGTTCTTCGCCGCGCTGCGCCGCTCCGAGCTCGCGGCCCTGCGGGTCGAGGAGATCAGCGCGCACGACCGCGGGCTGGTCCTCACCCTGCCGCGGTCGAAGACGAACCAGCGCGGCGAGGAGCACGAGCTCGTCGTGCTCCCCCGCGCCGGGCGCCGGGCGCACTGCCCGGTCACCGCGGTGCAGACCTGGCTGGACGCCGCCGGCATCGCCGACGGGCCGGTGTTCCGCAAGATCAGCCGGGGCAACCGGGTGCTGGGCCGCGCCCTGCACCCCGAGTCGATCAACGACCTGGTCCAGGCGGCCGTCGCGCGGGCCGGGCTGCCCGGCGGCCCGTTCTCCGCGCACTCGTTGCGCGCCGGGTTCGTCACCTACGCCCACCTGCGCGGCGCGTCGGACCGCGCCATCGCCCACCAGACCCGACACCGGTCGCTGGCCACGCTGGGGGCCTACGTGCGGCTCGAGACGGCCTGGCAGGACAACGCGGCCACCCAGCTCGGGCTGTAAGAGCTGGATGGTTGCCGCCGCCGTGACAGGAGAACGCCACGACGATGCTCGGGATCTGAGCCGCTGCACCCGTCGCCGGACTGCTTCGACGGTGATCGAGCCTCCGCGGAACACGATCGGCGGGAAGCGACCGAGATGCGCGATCCGTTCGCGGGAATCACCAGCCGAGCTTCCCCGCGCTCGCCAACCTGACCGAGACCGAGACCAACGCCGGGCCGTCCTGTCTGGTCCCGGCGGCCGGCGCGCCGCTGCGCCGCCGCGAATCTGCTCGACCGGATGTTGACCACGATCGAGAGGATGGGGACCCTCGTGCCCCGACAGACGTGAGCACCACCATCCGGCTCTACCGTGCCTCGGAGACGCTGGCTTCCCGAACCGTGGGCCGTTCCTCGTCGGGGCAGGTCAGCGCGACAATCGGCGGCGGACACGCCGGCGCAGGACGAGCTCGGGCGTGCTCTGGCTGTGTTCGCGCGCCAGTGAGCCGACGTCGACACCATCAGTCGGCCCGGGTAACGGTCAGCCCGTCACGGCCGGCGGACGCCGTCGCGATGAGAGTGCGCTCGCGGTCGGCGAGCCGGGTCAGGAGCACCTTCGGCGGTGAGCCGTCGTGTGCGGCGATCAGCGCGCGTCGCGTTTACGTGCCCTGAACCGGGGGCCGGGAACTCGGTGCGGCTCGACCGGCCCACCGCCAGAGGTGCTCCTGACCCGGATCGCTATCGACAAGCTGGAGCAGGACGGACCCACGCTAGGACGACCCTTGGTCGACAAGATCAAGGGATCACCGCTTCACAACCTGAAAGAGCTTCGGTCCGGATCAGCAGGAACGTCGGAGGTGCGGATCTTGTTCATCTTCGATCCAGCCCGGCGGGCTGTGCTGTTGGTAGCGGGAGACAAGTCCGGGCGCTGGCAGGACTGGTACGACGAAGCCGTACCGGTCGCAGAGAAGCGATACGAACGCTGGATGGAGGGCGAGGGCGATGAGTAGTAACTGGCGCGAGGTTCGGGCAAAGCGGCCGCCGCGAGAGGACCGCGTGGCCCTTCACCGTGCACACCTTGACGAAGTCGTCCGTGCACACCAGCTCCGCGAGATCCGAGCCGAGCAGGGTGTAACTCAGCGCGAGCTCGCCCAGCGGATGCATGTCAGCCAGCCGTCTGTCTCCGCAATTGAACGCGGCGAGCTGACGAAGGCTGGTCTCGGCACCATCCGCGCGTACGTGGAGGCTCTAGGCGGCACTGTCGATGTGGTGGCCAACTTCGGAGACCAACGCGTCGTCCTCGGGTAGGACGCCTCAGATCGCCGTACGCGGCTCTGCTCACCACGAGCGCCTGTCACCGGCCTGGATCATCACGCGCCGAGCTCTGGCCGTGCACCAGGTAGGCGCGTCCCGGGGTGCCGAGCCGGGTCGAGGAATCCCAATTTCGACGGTCAGATTCGAAGCGTTCGCGAGCCGTTCCGCGGGGGTCTGGCTCCGGCTGCCGGGTCCGTCGTGTCAGACGATCTTGGGCGAGACCGGGTACGTGTCCGCCGGTTCCGCCGTCCGGGGACAAGGGTCGTGTCCCTCGACCGTCGTATCTGTGTCCACGTCGAGGGCTATTGGACCTGGTCAGTGCAGCCGAATGGTCAAATCTGGTCCAGAGCAGTCCTCAAAGGCGTGCAAGAGCTTGATCATAGGTGGATCCTGGCGTCCCCACGGGCGGTCGTGCATTGCGCAGAGTCGGTGACGCGAGGAACGGCCGCTCGCATGTGAGTGATGCGGTACGCGGTACGGGCGGGGCCCGGTAAACCGACATAGGAGATCCCGTGAAGTGCGGAGCGCGGGTAGCCCTCGGCATCGTCGGTGGCTACGTCCTCGGGCGGACCAAAAAGATGAAGCTCGCGATGATGCTGGCCGGTAGGGCAGCGGGCGAGGGCGCCGGGGGTCCCGGTGAGCTCCTTGCCCGCGGGGCGAAGCTTCTGAGCAGCTCGCCGGAGCTTGCTCAACTCACCGATCAGGTGCGGGGCCGACTCATCGAGGCGGGCAAGGGCGCCGCAATGGGCATGGCCGCCCATCAGGTGGAGTCCCTGGCCGATCGGGTCGGCAAGCGTGTGGAGTCCAGGGGCGACCTCGGCACCCCGCGCCGCGCGAGGCCTGAACCTGAACCCGAGCCCGACGACGTGGCGGCGGACGAAAACGGCGAGGTGAAGCCACCCCCGCGCGGTCCAAACCGCCGGGCAGCGAAGGCGGCACCGGCCCGAGCAGGCGGCGGCGGAGGCGGCGCCGCGACCGCGACGGTCAAGCGCAGCGCTACCTCGACCTCCGGCGGGCCGGGCCGCGCCGTGAAGAAGACCGCGGCCGCCGGCAAGGGCGCCCGCCCTGCTCGAGCCCGTCCGGGCAACAGCAATGGCTGACGACGCGGGTACTGAGCAGGAGAAGACCGGCGGCCTCACCGAGGCGCTGCCGAAGGACGCGCTGGCGGGTGCCGGGCAGCGGCGGCTCGGCCCGCTCGTCCAGCGCACGCGCCGAGGGAGAAGGGCTCGGGACGGGTGGCGGAAGGCGATATCGACGACGGCCGGCACGGTTCCGATCGGGGCGTCGTGGGGTCGAGCCGGCGGCGCCCCGAGCACGGGGCTGACCACTTTCGGCGACGAGGAAGGGGCTGTTGTGAGCTTCGCGGACAAGGTCAGGAACAAGGCGCAGGAGCTCCGCGGCCGTATCAAGCGGAACACCGGCGAGGTCACCGGAGACAGGCGCCTCCAAGTCGAAGGCGGGGCCGATGAGGTGAAGAGCAAGGTGAAGCGGGCTTGGGAGAAGGTCAAGGACGTATTCCGCGGGCGGGGTACTCGCCGCCGCAAGTACTAGTGGTCGGGCCGCGCAACTGCGCGGCGTAGGCGCGGGCCTTCGCCGCCGCTGCGGCGTGCTCGCCAGCCTCGTTGGGCGGGGCAGCCTTCGCGAGGGCTTCCTCGAGCTCGGCCTCCCGCTCCGCAAGCGGGGCCAGCAGCGCCGGCGGCGGGGCGCCGGCGGAGGAGGCCCACAGCTCGCGGCGCACCCCCTCGAGGTGCAGCAGCTCGCGCAGCGGGTTCATCCGCTCCAGCGCGTCGCTGACCGGATGCTCGCCGGCGATCGGATCGCCGGGCTCGCGGTGGCGCACCACCCACTCATCCAGCCGCCGCGCCAGCAGATCCGGCGGGTCGGCGAGCACCTGGGGCAACCCCTCGTCGTCGACCCTGCCCCGGACCGCGGCATCGCAGTCCTGACCGGCGTCCGCACCAAAGCCGGGTATCAGCCGCCGAGGTAGGACATCTCCGGCTTCGGGAGGTCTACGGTGCTCAGGCCACGCAGTTCGGAATAGCGGTCGTCCCGGGCGCCCCAAGCGGCGGCGATCGCAGCATGCAGCGCGTCGTCGTCGACCCCACCCCGGAGCAGGCCGCGCAGGTCACGCCCGTGCGCGGCGAACAAGCAGGTGTAGAGCTCGCCGACCGCGGTGACCCTGGCTCGGGTGCAGGTGCTGCAGAACGGCGTGCTCACCGACGAGATCAGCCCGAACTCGCCACGTCCGTCGAGGAAGCGCCAGCGTTGGGCGACCTCGCCCGGGCGCGCCGCCGCCACGGGTTCGACCGGGTGCATTGCGGCGATCTGGTCCAGCACCTCGGCCGAGGTGACGACCTCCGACCGGTCCCAGCCATTGGAGTTGCCCACGTCCATGTACTCGATGCACCGCAGCACATGGCCGCCGTCGCGGGCGAACTCGACCAGGTCGAGCAGACCGGCCTCGTTCATCCCTCGGCGCAGCACGGTGTTGAGCTTGATTGGCGACAACCCGGCGTCGGCGGCCGCGGCGATGCCGTCGAGCACCTTCGACAGAGGGACTTTCGTGTCGCCCATGGCCGCGAACACTGTCGGGTCGAGGCTGTCCAGGCTGACCGTCACGCGGTGCAGCCCCGCGTGGCGCAGACTCTGCGCGTGGCTGGCGAGCAGCGAGCCGTTGGTGGTCAGCGCGACGTCGGTGATGCCCGGTGTCGACGCGACGAGGGACACCAGGGCGTCGAGGTCGCGGCGCAGCAGCGGCTCACCGCCGGTGAGCCGGACCTTGCTGACGCCGAGGTCGGCGAAGACCCGTACCAGCCGGCCGAGCTCTTCGTAGGACAGCAGCTCGCTGCGCGGCAGGAACGCGTGGTCGGGGCCGAAGACGTCGCGCGGCATGCAGTAGCCGCAGCGGAAGTTGCAGCGGTCGGTGACCGATATCCGCAGGTCGCGCAGTGGTCGGGCGCGGCGGTCGCGGACCGCCGGCCTGACCGCGTCCCCTCCTGCGTCCCCCGATGTTTGCGCCATACCCCAGCCTAGGCCCGGATCCACCACCCAGCCGTCGGTAGTGAGTCGCCGACTGAGTGGATCTTGCTGTACGGGCGGCGGTTCAGCCGGGTCAGCCACGACCGCAACAGCAGCACCCGGCCGGCCAGCTCGGTCATCCGCAGCCGTCGGCCGACGCCTCGGACGGCATCACCAGCACGTCGTTCGACGCTAACGGCAGATCGTGCTCGGCCAGGAGCTCAGCCTCCGGGGCTGCGGATCACCTGGGCATGCGCCTCGCGCGTCTGCTCCGCGACGTACGACGTGCCGTCGGCACAGCCGAGCGGCCGTCGAGGCGGCCGACGACGGGCGGGTCTCTCCTGGCGGCAGGTCACGCCCGCCTGCCAGACTGACCCGGTGAGTGGCCAGGAGGGCCCAGCGATCTGCTCGGCCAAGGGATGCCAGGCCCCCGCGACCTGGGCGGTTGTGTGGAACAACCCCAGGCTGCACACTCCCGACCGCGAGAAGGTCTGGGTGGCCTGCGGTGAGCACAAGCAGCCGCTCGCCGACTACCTCGCCGTCCGCTCGTTCCTCAAGCGGGTCGAGCCTCTGGAGGAGGTCTAACGGCCCGGCGCCGCAGACCTATCAGGAGCGGAGTGCGGCGACGGACTCGACCAGTCCACAGCGACTGAGTCCGGTGAGCACCTCATCGACACTCAGCGGTGGCTTGCTCGTCGAGTCGGCGATGCGCTGAACCTCGCCGAAGACGGCCTTCGGGTGGAGGTCGACGAGGTCGTGCACGAACTCATCGGGGTGCTGGGCCTCGATCTGCCATGGGCTCAGCGCAGGTTTGGGAAAGTCCTTGATGTTGGTGGTGACGATGACCTGCGCACGCGCTTTGATCGCGGCCGCGAGGACATGACGGTCGTTCGCGTCCGGCAGTTCGAGCATCGGGATCAGGGGTTCATAGCCGGTGATCAGGACGTCACGGATCGCCCGGCCCATGAGCTCGCGGGTGCGGTCGAGCATCGCCGGGTCCAGGTCCGGGCGGTCTTCCTTCAGGTTGCGGAAGGTCTCCTCGAGGATCTCGTTCGTCCACTTCGCCTGTACCAAACCTGCCTGCGCGACCCGAATGAGCAGGTCGCGCAGGAGGTTCGGGTAGAGCACGCATGCGTCATAGAGGACTACGAAAGCCACGTCAGAGCAGGCCCATCTCCTGGCTCAGCGAGGAGAGTTCGTCCGCGGCCGCGCGGTGGCTGCGGTCGTCCTCGCGCATGTAGGCGATCAGTGACTCGGCCTTGATCCGGCGGTGCTTGCCGACCTTGCGGTACTCGATCTCGCCCGCGTCGAGCAGTCCGATGAGGAACGGACGACTGACGTTGAGCATGTCGGCGGCCTGCTGGGTCGTCAGTTCCGCATGTGAGGGAACGACGGAGACGCCTTGACCCTTGGCCATGTGCGCGAGGATGCGGGCCAGCAGTTCGACCGCACCACGCGGGACAGTCAGGGAGTCTTGGCGCTCGTCGTCGACGACCAGTCGAACAGCTTCATGACCCGGGTGCCGGGTCAGGTAGTCCTTGACGTGCGGGAGCGCCTCAACTGCGGTGGTGACGTCGGTGTCGTCCGGGCGGACCGGGTCGAGCAGTAGGGATGCCATGACGGCCTCCTGGCCTCTCTGTATCGCTAGCGGCTGCCGCGGGCGTGCGGAGCCGCTAGATGCACTATCCGCAATAATCGCAGTAACCGCAACACCTGACTTGCGAACTGTCTTGCAAGGGCCTGTGAGGTGGGCCATACGAGCACGATGAACAGAGGAGCCAGCTGACACCGGCATGACCTCACCTGTCCCAGCGCCATCGGAGACAGCAGGCCAGGAGTCCGAGACGTGGTGTCGGAGAAACGATCGTTCGCGAGACGCTTCCGACGACCGGGCGTTTCCGCAGGTGAAGGTTGTAACAAGACTCGTGTCCGCGCCTAAGTCACGCACAACTGGGTTTGCGATACATTCCACGGCGTGCGGATCGGTTATGGACGGGTCTCCACCCGCGACCAACATCCCGAGGCCCAAGCCGACGCGTTGAGTGCGGCCGGTTGCGAGCGGGTGTTCATCGACACCGCGTCGGGGAAGCTGGCGCGCCGGCCCGAGCTCGACGAGGCCCTGCGGACGCTGCGTGCGGGGGACCAGCTCGTGGTCACCAAGCTCGATCGCCTCGGCCGGTCGCTGGAGCACCTGATCGACCTCTCCGGCCGGCTGCAGGACGAGGGGGTGGATCTGGTGGTGCTCGATCAGGGCATCGACACCTCGACCGCGGTCGGGCGGATGTTCTTCCAGATTCTGGGTGCGATCGCCGAGTTCGAACACGCCCTGATGTCCGAGCGCACCCGCGACGGGCTCGCCGCCGCCCGGGCGCGGGGGAGGACGGGCGGGCAGAAGCCGAAGCTGGGGGAGCGCCAAGCCCGGCTGGCGCGGGAGATGTACGAGGCTGGGGAACTCACCGTCGCCCAGATCGCCGCCGAGTTCGGCGTCACCCGGCCGACGATCTACCGCCATCTCGACCGCCTCGACGAACTCGAGGCTAGTCGGCGGGAGACGCCGCCGGCGCGGGTCAGCAGCTGACCTCCGCTCCGGTCGGGCGCCGAACTCGGCCAAGCGCGTCAGGCCCGTCCGGTGCCGGCCGGGCTCGGAGCATGCCGGGCCGTGCGATCCCTACTTCGGCATCGGTGGGGCCGCGTCCGGCGCCACGACCGCGCCGATCCGACGGAAGAGCAGGTCGCTGCTGTTCGCGAAGTTGCCCTGGGCGTCGAACGCCTCGGGAAGGTAGGTCACCGCGACCGCGATCGCAATCTTGTGCGATGGGAGGTAGGCCTCGGTCGCGGAGAAGCCGCTCAACTGCGGGTTCTGCAGGATCCACGAGCCTGAGCGGACCACGCCCAGGCCGTAGTTGTAGCCGTCGACCTGGGTGAAGCAGGTCGGCTCGCACGCCGGTTCCTTCGTGCCGAAGCCCAGCAGGCTCGGTCCGGTCATCGCCTCCCGGCTCGCCGGGGACAGCAGAGAGCCGGTGCCGACGGCGACCGCAGTGGTGGCCAGGTCGTCGATTGTGGTGGTCTGGTTCGCGCCCATCGGCGTGCCCCACTGTGTATTCCAGTAGGTCGCCTCCTCGCTGAAGGTGGCTGGCGGCGTGCCGAGCGCCGGCTTCCGCTCACCGGTGTAGGTGTGCAGGGCCGGTTCCGGGACCTCCGAGGTCAGGGTTCCGACCGTGTCCTCCAAGCCCATCGGGCCGAGCACCTTCTCCGCGAGCAGAGCGTCGAGCGGCTTGCCGCCGATCTTCGCGAGGATCTCGCCGAGGATCATGAAGTTGGTGTGCGCGTAGCTCCAGTTCGTGCCGGGCGGGAACTGTTGCGGCCTGCTGAACGCGTACTTCAGCCGCTCCTCGTAGGTGAAGAGGTGGAAGGGGTCGGCGTTGAAGGCCGCGAGCCACGCCGGGTCCGTCTCGTAGTCGGGGTAGCCGGTGGTCTGGTTGGTCAGCATCCGGAGGGTGACCGTGTCCGCGTAGGGCAGAGTCGGCTCCCAGCGCGCGATCGGGTCGTCGAGCCCCACCCTGCCCTCATCGACGAACTTCAGCAGCAGGGTGCTCACGTAGGCGAACGCCACGGCACCGTTGCGGAAGTGCATGTCGGGCGAGGCGGGCACGCCCTCCATCGACGGGCCGAAGGCCTCCCGGAGCACGACGTCTTCTCCCCGGGTGACCTTCACGATGACCGCCCTGAGGTGGGCGGACTCCATCGTGGAGCGGACCGTGTCCACCACCTTCGCCGCCTCGTCAGGTGGTGCCTGCTCCGCGAGCGCCGCCGGCGCCGCCGCCCCGAGCCCGAGCCCGAGCCCGAGCGTGGCCAGGGCCGCACTCACCGCCGTCAACCACCGGACCACTCGTCGTCCGTGCCTAACCATGAGACCCTCCGGGACGCCCTACCGAGCCCACGCCGTCCACCGTCCACCGCGCCGGAGATAAGCCCGAGCAGCCTCCCAGCGCGAACCGCGTCGCGGCAATCCACATGACCTGTCACGGTCGCTTCAGGACGTCTGCCTCCGGCGGTCTACCGCATTCTCACCTGCACTCGTGCCCGGACCCGCGGCCGCATTGGCGGACAGAAGCCGAAACTCGGCCCCCGGCAGGTCAAGCTCGCCCAGCAGATGTACGACGAGGTCGGCAACGACGGTAAGCGCGCCTACACCGTGGCCCAGATCGCGGCGGAGTTCGGCGGCACCCGCCCCACCGTCTACCGGCACCTCGACAAGAGCCGCGGGCCCCACTGTCATAAGTCTGATTATCGGCAATCAAGTTCAAGGACGGGAGCTTCAGCAGATGCAGGAGCTGACCTCTTGGTGAGGGCGCTGGACATCGCGTAGCTGGCTGGTGCCGATCATGCCTGGTCAGGGCTCGAGCAACGCCGAGTCAGGATATCGCCCGCTCGGCGCCCATCGGCTGCCGGACCAGGACGCGTTGATCCGCAGCATGGGCATCGGTCCGGACCTCCTCGAAGCCGAGCTTTGCGCACAGCGATCGAGGGACGAAGGCGAGGCTGGCAGGGTCGAGCACCGCGAGACGCCCCCGGGTCTCGACATATTTCACTGCCTCCTTCAGCAGGTACCGCGCGATGCCGTAGTCGTGCTTGACCGGCTTCACGAACAGTCGTCCAATCACCAGCAGGTCATCGAACTGGCGGCCGGTGTGCGCGCTGACGTCGTCAGCCCAGGGCGCGTGTCGCGGTCGGTAGATCTGGACGTGACCGACCACGTTCTTGGTGGGAGCGACGCTCACCGGCGCCTGGTCGAACACCCATGAGCGCTCGGCCTCGACTTCCTGGAGCCAGTCCCGTGGCCGTCGCCCCGCGAGGATGCTGGCCTGGTCATCCAGCTTGGAGACGATGTCGCCGAGGCGGTCGAGGTCCTCGTCCCTCCGATCACGGATCATCGTGGCCGAGGCTAGCGCCTCCCGCTACTCCCGCCTCATCAACTCCCGTCTCTGCCGGTTGTTTTCATTTGGAGGTGGGTCAGGCGGCCATGTCGTCAGCGACCAATCGCTCGTGAGTGGTCTGGTCGCCCACTTCACCGCGGACTGGGCGGCCTGGGCTCGTGCCCGAACCCACGGCGGCTCAGGCGAAGACGGCGGGCGGAGTGGCGCCCTGAGATGATCACGTGGAGCCGGTGAACGCACCCGGCGTCTACCGTGCACCTCCCATAGTTGGTGGAAGCCACAGCCCCGCAGATCCCGCCGCGGGCCCGGCGTCTAGTCAGTCCTGATGGCCCGACGAGCAGCACGTAACGCGCGATTTGAGGGGAACGACACAGAGTCAGACCCCTCTGACTAACGGAGCAGCCCTGTGGGCCTTCTGGACGGAATCATCGGCAACGCCTCCCGCATCGATCCCGCCGCCGCGGCGCAGGAGTACTCCCGGCTGCTGGGGCAGGGTGAGCAGGTCCAGGCGGCCTATCAGCTGGTGCGGGATGCCTTTCTGTTCACCGATCGGCGGTTGATCCTGGTCGACAAGCAGGGCATGACCGGGCGGAAGGTCGAGTACCACACCGTGCCGTACCGGAGCATCACGCACTTCAGCGTCGAGACGGCGGGGACCTTCGACCTCGACGCGGAGTTGAAGATCTGGCTGTCGGGCAGCCCCACGCCGATCAGTAAGCAGTTCGGCAAAGGTGCGGACGTCTACGAGGTGCAGGCGCTGCTGAGCAACTACGTCGCACGTTGACCTCGCGGTCGGGCTACAACCCGAGCCTCGCTTTGTGGGCGCATAGCCGGAACGGAGCGGGTCGCTGGCACAGCTTGGCGGGGCATCTCCGGTCGACGGCCGCCCTCACTCGCAACTTCACCGCGCCGTTCGGGGCCGGTGATCTGGGCGCGGCGCTGGGTCTGCTGCACGACGCGGGCAAGGCCGACTGTGGCTGGCAGGACCGCCTACGCGGAGCCGACGGCACCGGCAACCGGGTGGGTGGGGATCACAAGTCGCTGGGCGCCCGGCTGCTGCTCGACGCGGCGGGACCGGCGGCGCTCGCTGTGCTGGGCCACCACGGCGGCCTCGGGGCGCTGGAAGACCTGCGGGGGTTCGTCGCGAAGGACCTCGATCCGGCCGATCGCGCCACAGCCGACCGGCTATTGGCGGAGCTGCCAGAGGCGCGCCCCATCATCGACGGGGAGCCACTGATCCCCGAGGCGTGGCGGCGGGATCCGCTGGTGCTGGAGATGGGCCTGCGGTTGGCGTTCTCCGCGCTGGTCGATGCCGATCACCTCGACACCGGGGCGCACTTCGCCGGGCTCGCCGGCCCGCAGGTTGCGCCGCCGGCGGACATGGCCACGCTGCTGCGCCGCTTCGAGCACCGGCGGGCGGCGCTGCTGGCCGACCGGCCAGCCTCCCCGGTCGACGGTGTGCGCGCGGAGCTGTACGCGGCGGCGGTGGCCGCGGCGGCTGGCCCGCCCGGGTTGTACCGGCTGCCGGCGCCGACCGGGTCGGGCAAGACGATGACGGCGGCGGCGTTCGCGCTGCATCACGCGGTCCGGTACGGCCAGTCCCGGGTGATCGTGGCGGTGCCGTTCGTGACGATCACCGAGCAGAACGCCCAGGTCTACCGTGAGCTCCTCGGCGCGGAGAACGTCGTGGAGCACCACTCGGCGGTCGAGCAGGACGGGGATCGGGCCCGGCTGGGCGCGGAGAACTGGGACGCCCCGTTCGTGGTCACGACCACGGTGCAGTTGTTCGACTCGCTGTTCGGGCGCAAACCGGCCCGGTCGCGCAAGCTGCACCGGCTGGCGAACGCGGTGATCGTGCTGGATGAGGTGCAGGCGTTGCCCGCGCAGCTGCTGGTGCCGATCCTCGACGGGCTGCGGCTGCTGACCGAGCACTTCGGCACCACTGTCCTGCTCGCCTCCGCGACCCAGCCCGCGTTCCAACATCTGCAGGTGTGGCAGCAGATGCGCATCACCGACGTGGTGGACCAGCCTGCCGCGGTCTACGACCGGCTGCGCCGGGTGCGCTACGAGTGGTGGCTGGATCCCCAGCCGACGCTGGCTGAGGTCGCCGACCGGGTTGCCTCCCAGCGCCAGGCGCTGGTCGTGGTGAACACCGTGCGCGATGCGCGAGAGCTGGCCGGCTTGCTCAACGAGCGCGGCGGCGCGGTGCGGCATCTGTCCACCCGGATGTGCCCGGCGCACCGGCGCGCGGTGCTCGCCGAAGTGCAGGACCGCCTCGCCGCGGACGAACCGGTGTTGCTGGTGTCCACCCAGCTGATTGAGGCCGGCGTGGATGTCGACTTCCCCGCGGTCTACCGCGCGCTCGCCCCCGCGGACTCGCTGCAGCAGGCGGCGGGCCGGGCCAACCGGGAGGGCCGCCGCGCCGAGCCGGGTCGCGTGGTCGTGTTCGACGCGGCCGACGCGGGGGCACCCCCGAGCTATCGGACCCCGGTCGGGGTGACCTCGATCTGCTTCGGCCCGGGCCGCGCGGACCCCGATGACCTCATCGTGCTGGAGGACTACTACCGGCGGTTGTACGAGGCCATGGGCACCGATCGCGGCCAGCGGGCGACGACGATTCAGCGGAACCGTCGAGGGCTGGATTTCGCCGCGGTGGCGGACGGGCCATGGATCGAGGCCGGGGAGTCGGGCGCCCGCAATCCGCGGTTGGCGTTCCGGATGCTCGATGACGAGACCGTGCCGGTGGTGGTGACCGGCTACGACGGCGACGGCGAGGCCGCCCGGCTGCTCGCCGAGCTGCGCGCCACCGACGGGGCGCGGCGCGACCTCTTCCGGGCGCTGCAGCGGTTCACCGTCGCGATGCCCGAGCGGCTGATGGCCCGCCCCGACGTCGCCGCGCTGTCCGCCCCGGTGGTGGGGGACCTGCGGGAGTGGCTCGGCGACTACCACCCGCAGCACGGCATCGATGAGGACGAGATTGCGAAGGAGATGGTGTGGTGACGGTGAACCTGCCGCGGTCCGCGGATGGCGCGCCCCCGGTGGTGGTGCAGGTGTGGGGCGACGGCGCGCTGTTCACCCGTCCCGAGTTGAAAGTGGAGCGGGTCTCCTACCCGGTGATGACCCCGTCGGCCGCGGTCGGCGTGCTGGAGTCGATCTTCTGGAAGCCGGAGATGACCTGGCGGGTGGTGGCGATCGAGGTGCTGAACCCGATCCGCCAGTTCACCCAGCGCCGCAACGAGACCACCGACCTCGCCTCGCTGACCGAAGCCGCCTCGGGGCGCCGCCGGATCGACACCGTGGCCCACCGGGTGCAGCGCAACGCGGTGTGCCTGCGCGATGTCGCCTACCGCATCCACGCACACGTGGACCTGCGGGAGCGGGCGACCAAACCGGCGGCGGCCTACCGAGACCAGTTCCGCCGCCGCGTCGGGCGGGGCAGCTGCTTCAGCCAGCCCTACCTGGGGACGCGGGAGTTCACCGCCTACTTCGGGGAGCCCGACGAGCGGCCCGCGATCGAGGTGACCGAGGACCTGGGGATCATGCTGCACACCGTGGACCACTCCACCACCCCGGCGTCGTTCACCTGGTTCACCGCCCGCCTCGACCACGGCGTGCTGCACGTCCCCGCCCAGGGCATCCCCGGCTCCGGGGCGGCCTGATGCTGCTACACCGGCTCGTCGAGTACGCCGGCCGCGACGAAGCCGCGGCCCCGTTCCACCGCGAACGGCAGTTCGGCTGGCGGCTTGACCTCCGGCTGGACGGGCAGCCGGAGACCGACACCCTGCAGCCCCTCGTCGAGGTCGACGCGAAGGGACGCGCCCGCGGGGTCGTGCACGCGGTACCGACCATGGTGCGCACCGCGGGAGTCGCCGCCAACCTCGCCGCGGACGACGCGCAATACGTGCTCGGCTGGGCCGACGAGGACAGCAAGCCCGAACGCGTCGCGCAGTGCCACGCCGCGTTCGTCGACCTGACCCACCGCTGGGCGGACAGCGACGAGGGCGGCGCCGACCCGGTCGCCCGCGCGGTGTCGGCGTTCTACCGCAGCGGCGCCGCCACCGCGCTGCAGCGCCCCGAGGACTGCACCGCCAAAAGCGGCGTGCTCATCGCCGTCGGTGGGGTGCCCGCTTACCGGGCCGCGTCGGTGCCCGCGTTCTGGGCCACGGAGGTGGCCCGCCGCAAAGGCTCCCTAGCAGGACACGGGCTGTGCCTGATCTGCGGCCAGGTGGGGCCGCTGCTAGACACCCTGCCCGGCCGGGTTCCCTCGCGGCTGGTGCCGGGCGCCACGAACGACACCGCCCTGGTCAGTGTGAACGAGCGGGTCTTCGGCTACGACCTGACCACCCAGTTGGCCGCCAGCCCGGTCTGCATGAGCTGCGGGGAAGCCGTCACCGCCGGACTGGTCCGCGCCCTGGATTCCGAGCATTCCTCGACCTACGGCGGGCAGGACAGCCGCCTGGCGTGGTGGACCACCGAGGAGGCCAGCTTCGACGCGATGACGATCCTGCAGCAGCCCTCCGCAGCGGAGGTCACCGCGCTGCTGGAGGCGGTGCACCGCGGCCGCCCCGCGGGCGGGCAGAGACCCGACCCGACGAAGTTCTGCTCCCTGACCGTCGGCGGCAACGTCGCCCGCATCATGGTGCGGGACTGGCTGGAGATGCCGCTGGACCAGGTCAAGACCAACATTGCGGCCTGGTTCGCCGACCACGAGATCGTCTCCACCCGCCCCGATGGACCCACCCACCACGGCCTGGGCCGATTCGCCCTGGTCTGCGGGCGGTTGGTGCGGGCTCGCGACGGGGGCCGTTACGCCGAGTTCGGAGCCAAGGGGGCCGACCGGCCCGACGGGGTGCATCGCGACCTGGTGCGTGCGGCGCTGCGCCGCACCCCGCTACCGCCCTCGCTGCTCGCGCATCTCGTGCACCGGGTGCGCACCGACGGCCGCCTTGATGACGCGCGCGCCGCGCTGCTCCGGCTGATCCTGACGCGCCACCCCCTGACCACGGAGAAACCGATGCCCGGACTCGACCCGTCCAACACCACCCCGGCCTACGTCGCCGGGCGCGCCTTCGCCGTCCTCGAACAGATCCAGTACGACGCCAGCGGGCAGCGCAACGCCACCTACGGCGACCGGTTCTTCGCAGGGGCGATCAGCAACCCCCGCGCCGCGCTGGTCACCGGGCAGCGCGACGCCATCGCCTGGCTACGCAAGCTCCGCCGCACGAAGCCACCCGCCGCCGTCCGCCACCAGAAGGCCTTGGACGAGCTGTTCGGTCTGCTCGACCCCACTGGGGATGTGCCGGCGCGGACCACGCTGCACGAGCAGTCGCTGTTCCTGCTCGGCTACCACCACCAACGCGCGCACCGCTTCGCCTCCATCCGCGCAGCCCACGCCACCCCCACCGATGACGTCGACGCCGTCGAGGAGACCGCCTGATGACCGCCCCGCACCTGGACCCCACGGTCCGCCACGACATGGTGTTCCTCTTCGACGTTGTGGACGGTAACCCCAACGGCGACCCGGACGCTGGGAACCGCCCGCGCATGGACGACGAGTCCGGCCAGGGCCTGGTCACCGACGTGTCGCTCAAGCGCAAGATCCGCGACACCATCGCCCTCGCCGCCGGCGACGACCCCCGCTACGAGGTGTTCGTCCAGGCCGGACACGCCCTGAACCCCCGCCTGGAGGCCTCCTACCAAGCGACCGGTCTGGAGGTCGGCGGCAAGGGCAAGGTGACCGCCGAACAGGCCGGCGCCGCACGGGCCTGGCTGTGTGACCGCTACGTCGACATCCGGCTGTTCGGCGCGGTGCTCTCGGTCGGTAAAACCCCCGCCCTGGGCCAGGTCCGGGGCCCGGTACAGGTGACCATGGGCCGCAGCATCGACCCGGTCTTCCCGATGGACCACGCCATCACCCGCGTCACCCAGACCCGCCAGGAAGACATCGACAAGGGCGAGTCCACCGAGATGGGCGGCAAGTGGACCGTGCCCTACGGCCTGTACCGCGCCGAGATCTACTACTCCGCCAACCGCGGCGCCCAGACCGGGGTGGACAGCCGCGACCTCGACCTGCTGCACCGCAGCCTGGAGATGATGTTCGACCACGACCGATCCGCAACCCGCGGCCGGCTCACCCCCCGCGGGCTCTACGTCTTCACCCACCCCGATGCCTTCGGCGCCGCCCCAGCCCACCGGCTCACCGAGCGGGTCCGCATCCAGCGCATCGAGGACGCGATCGAGTCGGTGCCCCGCAGCTTCTCCGACTACATCGTCTCGGTCGACGACGACGGGCTGCCCGCCGGGGTACAGCTGACCAAGCTGGTCAGCTGAGGGTGCTGGACCGGCCCGGCGAGGGGCCCCGAAGCATCCCGATCTCGGCGCTGGAGCACCACGCCTACTGCCCCCGGCAGGCGGCTCTGATCCACGTCGAGGGGTACTTCGACACCACCGTCGACACCGTCCGGGGCGACCTCGCGCACGCTGCGGTGAATCGCCCCGGAATGGGGCACGGCCGCGACCACAGCCGGTTGTTCCGCTCGTTGCCGGTGTGGAGCGAGGAATTCGGGCTGCACGGCGTCTGCGACGTCGTGCAGTTCGATCCCACCGGCCCACTGCCCGTCGAGCACAAGTCGGGCTCCTACCGGCCGGGCGGGCCCGCCGATGTGCAGGTCGGCGCGCAGGTGCTCTGCCTGCGCGAGATGTTCCAGGCCGAGGTCCCAACCGGCGTGATCTTCGCCGGCAAGGATCGCCGCCGCCACGAAATCCGCGTCGATGATGCTCTGGTCGCCCGGGTCCAAACCACCACTACAGCGGTGCGAGCGCTGCTCGAGCAGAGCCTTCTCCCGGAACCCGTGCATGACTCGCGGTGTCGGCGCTGCTCCCTGCGGCCAGGCTGCATGCCTGAGGCACCCAAGCACGTCGACGGGTTGTTCATGCCACGTCCCGAAGGTGAGTGGCATGGTTGAACTGCTCAACACGCTCTACGCGACGACCCCAGGCACCAGCCTGCACCTGGACGGCGACGCGCTACGGCTCGTGCACCCCGAGCGGACCGGCCGCCACCTCGTCCCGCTGGTGCGGCTCGACCACATCGTCGCGTGGAACGGCGTAGCCCTGTCCGACGACCTGCTGCACCGGTGCGCCGCTGACGGCCGGTCTGTCACCTGGGTGACCCGCAACGGCCGCTTCCTCGGCCGAGTCAGCGGCCCCCAGACCGGTAACCCGATGCTGCGGCTCGGTCAGTTCCGCGCCTACGAGGATCCGGGGCACCGTCTGATGCTCGGACGGTGTCTTGTCGCCGGCAAACTGCACAACTACCGCCAGCTGTTGCTCCGCGCGGCACGTGACAGCAGCGGCGCCCGGCAGACACGACTCCGTGAGATCGCTGCCCGACACGCGGAGGCGCTCACCGAGCTCGCCGCCGCCCGATCGCTGACCGCGGTACTCGGCATCGAGGGCCAGGCCGCCCGAGGCTACTTCCGCGGCCTCGACGTGCTGTCTCCCGGTGTCGGCGCCGGACGGACACGGCGGCCCACCCTGGACCCGGTCAACTGCTTGCTGTCCTTCGGATACGGCATGTTGCGCGTCGCCGTGCACGGCGCGCTGGAGCAGGTCGGCCTCGACCCGTACATCGGCTACCTGCACGGGGTGCGATCGGGAAAGCCGGCGCTGGCTCTGGACCTGATGGAGGAGTTCCGGCCGCTGCTCGTCGACCGGCTCGTCTTGACCCTGTTCAACCGTGGCCAGGTCGCGACCCGCCACACCGAGACGCTCCCCGGCGGGGCAGTGCAGTTGACCGACGAGGGGCGACGGATGTTCCTGGAACAGTGGTCCACTGCCCGCGAGCGGAAATGGCACCATGCCGGCCTCGTCAGCGACCTTCCGGCCGCCCTGCTGCCGCTCGTTCAGGCCCGACTGCTGGCCCGACACCTCCGCGGCGACAGCGAGTCGTACCTGCCGTGGACGGTGACCTGATGGAACTTCTCATCACCTACGACGTCGACACCACCGACCGGGAGGGTGAGCGCCGGCTGCGTCGCGTCGCCAAGGTCTGCGAGGGAATCGGGCATCGAGTCCAGAAATCCGTGTTCGAGATCGTGTGTGATCCCGTCCAACGCGTCCGCCTCGAAGCGGCGCTATCCGACGTCATCGACCACCAGCGGGACAGCGTGCGCGTGTACCGCCTCAACCAGGGCACCTTCGCGGAAGCCCACCACCTGGGAGCTGCCATCGCGCCACCCCACCATGGCCCGTTGATCGTCTGACCACTTCGGAACCTGAAGCGGTGGACGACACGCCTGCACATCCCCAACCGCGCAGCAGGCGTGTTGCACCAGCTACAGCGATGAAGCGCGCTTGTGAAGCAGCGATCAAACGTTCTTCCTGTTCAATCAGGGCAGCGGCCACTGTTCGCGGTGGCCGAGGATCGCAACTCGGAGCGGCAGGTCATCACTTACGCGGCGCAGAGCAGCGGCCACTGTTCGCGGTGGCCGAGGATCGCAACCTGCTTCACAGCGTGTCCTCTTTCGTGGTGGGGCAGCAGCGGCCACTGTTCGCGGTGGCCGAGGATCGCAACCCGCAGTGCCGGCACGCGACGCGGGTGTCGACACGCAGCGGCCACTGTTCGCGGTGGCCGAGGATCGCAACACCGAGCTGATCGGGTTAGCCATGTCCGAGGTCAGGCAGCGGCCACTGTTCGCGGTGGCCGAGGATCGCAACGAGCGGGAGGAGGCGTGGGCGCCGCGGTGGGTCGGCAGCAGCGGCCACTGTTCGCGGTGGCCGAGGATCGCAACGCCATGGTCGACGCCGCTGAGGCTGCGCTGGCGGCGAGCAGCGGCCACTGTTCGCGGTGGCCGAGGATCGCAACATCGTGCACGGCATCGGCGCCGGCCCCGAGCAGGCGCAGCGGCCACTGTTCGCGGTGGCCGAGGATCGCAACTCCCAGGTCGACGACATTCCCACGGCGATCAACACGCAGCGGCCACTGTTCGCGGTGGCCGAGGATCGCAACCTCTACCTCGGCCACGGGACCCTCGTCCTCGGCGGCAGCGGCCACTGTTCGCGGTGGCCGAGGATCGCAACAGCGGGTCGTGGACGGGGACACCCTCGTGGCCCTGCAGCGGCCACTGTTCGCGGTGGCCGAGGATCGCAACACCGGCTGGGGGGGCGAGTGCTGTGGTCACCTAGTGCAGCGGCCACTGTTCGCGGTGGCCGAGGATCGCAACGACATCGTCGCGCTGGACCGGGCGTCCTCCACCTGCAGCAGCGGCCACTGTTCGCGGTGGCCGAGGATCGCAACCGGCGCTGGTCGGCCGGCGTGGTCAAGGCCGGGAGCAGCGGCCACTGTTCGCGGTGGCCGAGGATCGCAACCTGGAAGTCGCCACCGAGTGGGCCGTCCACGAACGCAGCGGCCACTGTTCGCGGTGGCCGAGGATCGCAACCGCTCCAGGCGGCGGACGTGCGGGCGGCGCCCGTGCAGCGGCCACTGTTCGCGGTGGCCGAGGATCGCAACATGCGGGGGTCTCCTGGTTGGTCGAACGGCACCGGCAGCGGCCACTGTTCGCGGTGGCCGAGGATCGCAACACGTCGGTGCACGCGGCACCACGGGACGCGTAGCCGCAGCGGCCACTGTTCGCGGTGGCCGAGGATCGCAACAACAGCTGCCCGGTGGCCCCGCCCGCCGGGACCCGCAGCGGCCACTGTTCGCGGTGGCCGAGGATCGCAACGACTCCCTCGGCGACGAGGGCAACAAGCAGCGCCGCAGCGGCCACTGTTCGCGGTGGCCGAGGATCGCAACCTCGAGAGGAGGACGTCGCCGTTCGGCTCGAACTGCAGCGGCCACTGTTCGCGGTGGCCGAGGATCGCAACTCCGGCGTGCCCCACGTGGCGTCGGCGTCGAGCCGCAGCGGCCACTGTTCGCGGTGGCCGAGGATCGCAACGACCGCAGGCGCATCCGGGTCGAACAAGGGCAGCGGGCAGCGGCCACTGTTCGCGGTGGCCGAGGATCGCAACACGATGACGCTGTCCGGGACGGCCCGGATCTGGGGCAGCGGCCACTGTTCGCGGTGGCCGAGGATCGCAACTTCGAGGAGCTGCGCGACGCCCTGCTCGACCGGGCAGCGGCCACTGTTCGCGGTGGCCGAGGATCGCAACCTTTCCGCCCGCGCCGGTCGTGACAAGCTCGCGCCGCAGCGGCCACTGTTCGCGGTGGCCGAGGATCGCAACTTCCGGTCCAGGTCCCACAGCACGGTCGCGAACACAGGCAGCGGCCACTGTTCGCGGTGGCCGAGGATCGCAACGGGCTGCTCGGCGGCAAGGCCGACGAGACCGGGAGCAGCGGCCACTGTTCGCGGTGGCCGAGGATCGCAACCTCGGCCTTGGCCTGAGCGACCTTGACCAGGTGCTCGCAGCGGCCACTGTTCGCGGTGGCCGAGGATCGCAACTTTCGCGCGGGTCTCCTCGAGGTAGCCGGCGACCGCAGCGGCCACTGTTCGCGGTGGCCGAGGATCGCAACACGCACGACACCACGCCCCCCTCCCCACCCCGGGGCAGCGGCCACTGTTCGCGGTGGCCGAGGATCGCAACATCACCGACGGGTGGAACCGGGCGGTGCAGCTCGGGCAGCGGCCACTGTTCGCGGTGGCCGAGGATCGCAACCCGACCCGGCGTCAATCCACCACCTCGACGCAGGGCAGCGGCCACTGTTCGCGGTGGCCGAGGATCGCAACTTCACCGAGGCGGCCACGTCGTCGGCCTGCACCTGCAGCGGCCACTGTTCGCGGTGGCCGAGGATCGCAACCCGGGTCAGCAGGAAGAGGTCGTCACCAGACCGCGCAGCGGCCACTGTTCGCGGTGGCCGAGGATCGCAACATCGTGCTGGTCGCCGTGGTCCACTCGGCGGCCAGCAGCGGCCACTGTTCGCGGTGGCCGAGGATCGCAACACGGCCGTGGTGATGGACTCGCAGATCTCGACGGCAGCGGCCACTGTTCGCGGTGGCCGAGGATCGCAACAGCTGCGCGGCCTCGTCGAGCATCAGGCCCAGCGGCGGCAGCGGCCACTGTTCGCGGTGGCCGAGGATCGCAACACCAAGGTCATCGAGAAGGCCGCGAACCACATCGGCAGCGGCCACTGTTCGCGGTGGCCGAGGATCGCAACCTGATGCTGCCCACGCCGGGCGGCGGCGCGGACGCGCAGCGGCCACTGTTCGCGGTGGCCGAGGATCGCAACCCAGGGACAACTGGGCCATGTCCTGCCCGAACCGGCAGCGGCCACTGTTCGCGGTGGCCGAGGATCGCAACACCAAGGTCATCGAGAAGGCCGCGAACCACATCGGCAGCGGCCACTGTTCGCGGTGGCCGAGGATCGCAACCTGATGCTGCCCACGCCGGGCGGCGGCGCGGACGCGCAGCGGCCACTGTTCGCGGTGGCCGAGGATCGCAACCCAGGGACAACTGGGCCATGTCCTGCCCGAACCGGCAGCGGCCACTGTTCGCGGTGGCCGAGGATCGCAACTCCTACCGGGGGCACGTCATCGCCTTCCTGGAGGGGCAGCCCCGAGCGAGAGGATCAGATCGCCCGCCGCCAGGCCAAGGGCTTGCGCGGCGGACGCCCACCGGCGTTCGACCCAACCGTCTACGCAGGCCGCAACGTCGTCGAGCGCTGCTTCAACCGGCTCAAGCAGTTCCGCGACCTGGCCACCCGCTACGCCAAGCGCGCCGCCTACTTCCGCGCCGAGATCACCATCGTCGCCGCAGTGTTGTGGCTGCGCCAGGACTTACAGGACACGCCCTAGCCGGGTGGCGGAGACGTCGCGGGCCGGATCGACCGGCCCGCGACGTCCACCCCGCTCACCTGCCGCCCGCCCCTCATCAGGCGCCGGCGTACCTCTCCCGGCGCCCCAGTGAACGGAACCGCGCCCGATGAACCACCAAACGCCCGCCCAGATACGAGCCGCGGAACTAGCAGCCCGCACGAGCCGTCCGGGAGCCTGGGCGCTCCGGAGGTCGCGGCCGTGGAGGCTGTCATGCTGCTCATGACAGAAACGTTTCAACCCGAAGAGGTTGCGAGGGGCCACCTGCAGATATTGACAGTGATTGGGATCACGATGGTAGAAACGTATCTTGCAGTACGGTCTCGATCAAGGCCTCGACGCACGTTCTTCATCAGGGCACTGTCAGCTAGCACATCGTGCGACCTTCGGCCGGGGCCCAGGTTTGGGCTGTCCAAGCGGCAGGGCTGCGTTTTGAAACGGTTCACCCGAGGACGGAGGCCTCCCACGGTCATGGTTCCGCCGCCGAGTGCACTCGCACCTCTGCACGTCGAACTCCTCGCCACCCGCCCCGCAGCGGAGTGGGCCACGGCCTGCATGGCGGTCGGGGCGCCGGCCGGAGTACTCGACGATGTCGCGGCGCCTTCCAGTCGGCCACCGATCTCGGCCTGGAGCCCGTGGGCACGCTCCCCCGCCCCGACGGGACCCGGATTTCGACACCGCGCGCCCAACGAGTTGGGCCCGAGAGAGAGGTTCTGCAGATGAGGTCCTTGTGCGTGTTCTGCGGCTCCAGCCGGGGTCGCCAACCCGTCTATCTGCACGCCGTCGGTGAACTGGCGGGGATTCTCGCCTCCGACGGGATTCGGCTCGTCTACGGCGGTAACTCGACGGGGACGATGGGGGCGTTGGCCGACGGCGTCCTGGAAGCCGGCGGTCAGGTCGTCGGCGTCATCCCCAAATACGACTTCGACCAGGGGTGGGCGCACGAGGGCCTGACCGAGCTGCATGTCGTCGACTCGATGCACGAGCGCAAGGCGCGCATGGCCGAGCTCTCCGACGGCTTCATCGCCCTGCCCGGCGGGCTCGGAACCCTCGAGGAGTTCGCCGAGGCGATCGCCTGGTTGCAGCTGGGGCTGCACCACAAGCCGACCGGGCTGTTGAACACCGCCGGGTACTACGAGGCGCTGCTCCGGTTCTTCGACCACGCCGTGGCGGAGCGCTTCCTCCGAGAGGAGGACCGAGCGTTGATCCTGGCCGAGACCGAGGTGCGCCCGCTGCTGGACCTCATGCGGGCCTGGACACCCCGACAGGATCAGGGCTGGGTGCCTGCGGACGGCCCCGCTGCGTGACCATGACCGACGCTCTCCCCGATCCGTGTGCGCCGCGACTCCCCCTTCCGAGGCGGCGTTGCGGCGCGTGCGGGACGGGTGCCTCACCGCTCACCGGGGGCCGGCCGGGCCTACGGCGCGACGTCGACATCCTCGACGACCCACGTCGTGCCGCCGATCCCGGGCTGGGCGCGCACACCCGTGCTGTCCTCGCGCCTGCGCCGGAGATCGAACCTGCGCCGGTCCTTCACCACGGCGGGCGACCCGGGCGGTCGCGGCCGGGCGACAACCCGCGCCGTAACTGACGTGAGGGATGACGCGGCCATCAGAGGCCGTACCAGCCTTGTCGAGGAGCAACTGTCATAATGTGCCTTATCGGCATATCGCGATACGTCGTCGATACGTCGTCGACCCGACTTGATACGAGGCGCCCTCCTCGAGCCCCTGCCGCGCGGTGTCGCGGCGCCGGCTGGGCTTGGGTGGGCCGTAGGGGCTGCTCGACCCGCGTGGTCGCCCGACACTAGACCTTTGGAGTTTTACGGGGTAAATTTTCGAGCTCTAGGCGCGCGGTGACGAGCCGTGGCGGCGATCGATCACGAGCGGGAGCAGGCCACATGTCGCGAACGGTGCATTTGACTTTGCAGCCCGGTTTCACGGGCGACATCCGGTTCACAGATGACGGGATGATCGTCCGCCCCCTTCCGGCCGCGGCGGCTGCAGTCACCCCGGCCGTCGAGCCAAGTTCTACAGATCCTGCAGCTCTGCGTGTCGGTCGCATCCTTGATCGCTTCGCGCGTCATGCACCCGAGGTCAAAGACGTTCACGACCAGCTGATCAGCCTTGGATGGACCGCGGTAGCGCCCGAGCCGACGAAGGCGACCGAGAACGAGGAGTACCTGCGGCTGCTGTACGTCGGGCGCAAGGACCGAGTGACGCTGTACCTGAACACTCGGAACATCACGTGCGCCAATGTCGGCGTCAAAGAGTTCGCCGCCACTCTGGAGAGTGCTGATCAGCGTCCCAACGGGAACGTGTGTTTCTACTTCGATGGCACACACAACGGCTCGGTGAGGACGGCCATCGCGGCAGCGGCCGCCCTGATCAGCTTCGCCGACCAGGACGACTAGAACCTTCCATCATCAACCCGACCAGGGCGAGCTACCAGCAGGACCGCCCCGAACGACGCGAGCGACCAGCAGACGGCGTGTCCGCCGGTACGCGCCGCGAATCCCCAAAGGTCAATCAGCGGACCCCGCAGGTCGGTTAACTGCTCAAGCGCTGAACTGTCTTCGTCGAGAACAGCTGCTCCCGGCCCTGCTCGATTCGCAGGTGCACTCGTTCGCCCTTCGCGGGGGCTGCTTGGGTCGACTCACGCGACCATCTGCCCGGTGTTGAGCACGCGGTCGGAGTTGAGGCACCTCGAGCGTGCCGTACTCCCCGCGAGCGCGGGGACGACCTGGATCAGACGGTGGTGTCGCCGGCCGACTCGGGACCACCCCCGCGAGCGCGGGGACGAAAGTGAGTCGGATGACCACTGAGGTCAAGGTGCCGGTCAGGTACACGGTCGACAGGCCCGACACCCCGAGACGCTGGATCGCGCTGCTCTGCAGCCCGAGCGCCCCGGCATTGATCGCGAGCAGGGGTAGTAGCCAGTCGCGGTCGGGACGTGAGCCCAGCCCTGGGCGGGCCAGAGTCGTCCTCGCGCAGCGTGCCCGCCACCCTCGCGCCGCCAGCCCCTCGAGGACCTGCTGTGCGGCGCGTGGCGACGGCTCTCTGTCCGTCCGATGTTGTTCGACCGCCTCGCATGCGGTTCGCTGCCTGGATGATGTACGGCACCGTCAAGTTCTTCAAGACAGAGCGCGGATGGGGCGCCATCTCCAGCCCCGACCTGCCGGCGAACCACAACGCCTTCATCCACTTCAGCGTGATCGAAGCCGAGGGGTTCCGATCCTTCGAGGAAGGCGATCGGGTGGAGTTCGACTACGTGCCTGCCCAGCAGGACAGCTTCCGATATGTCGCCACCCGAGCACGGAAGATCTAGATCGCCAGCCCGGACCGGTCGGCATGCAGGCGATGCCACGCCGCCCGGCGGATGTCCTGCCGTCCCCGGGCACCCTGTGCTGACAGGTCCGCCGCCCGTCCGGTCGCTCACGCTGCGGGGCCGACGCGCCACGGCGGCGTGGCGCTGACCATTGGCCGAACGCTCGCGGCACCAGGACGAGAACGTCCCGGGCCCGGCGAGCGGCGGAGGGTCTCGTGGACGCGCTCGACCTCGCTCGATGGCAGTTCGGGATCACCCACCTGCTCGCGGGGACGATCGCCGACAACGTCCGGCTGGCCGATCCGGCGGCGGCCGCCGGTGAGGTGCGGCGAGCCCTGCGCGCCGCGGGCGCCGACTTCATCGACGGGCTCGAGCAGGGCGTGGAGACGGTCCTCGGCGAGCAGGGCGCCGGGCTCTCGGCAGGCCAGCGGCAGCGGATCGCCCTGGCCCGGACCCTCCTGGCCACCGCGCCGCTTCTCGTCCTGGACGAACCGACGAGCGGGCTGGACGCCACGAGCGAGCGCGCGGTGGTCGAGGCCCTCGGCGCGGAGATCGCCACCCGCACAGTCGTCCTGCTCGCGCGCCGGACCGCCACGCCGGAGGAGCTGGACGCGGCTCTCGCCACCGCTCGGCTGCTGACCTGGGTCCGCGAGCTCCCGGACGGGCTCGCGACGTGCGTCGGCGAGCACGGGTCGCGCATCTCCGGCGGGCAGCGGCAGCGGATCGCGTTGTCCCGCGCCCTGCTCGCGGACCCCCCGGTCCTGCTGCTCGACGAGCCCGCCGAGCACCTCGACACCGCGACGGCGGACACCCTCACCGCCGACCTCCTGGCTGCGACGGCGGGACGCACGACGCTGCTCGTGACCCACCGGCTGGCGATGCTCGGCGCGGTCGACGAGGTCGTCGTCCTGGACGGCGGGCGGGTGGTCCAGCGCGGAACGCACGGGGACATGCTGACCGTCCCCGGGCCCTACCGGCGCATGTGGGACCTCGAACGCTGGGCGGACCGCGGACCCGGGAGTGCGCATCGTGCCGACTGAGCAGGTTCTGCGCGAGATCGGGACTGTGGCGGCGTGGGCCGCCGGCGCGCTGGTCGTCGGCCGGGTGTCCAGCCTCGTCATCCACTGGGCGACACGTCGGTACCACTACTACGTGCTGGGCCTGCTGCACAGGCGCTGCCACAAGGCCTGGATGCTGTTGCTGCTGGTCTACGCGCTCTACACCGCCGTGCCCGCGGAGGGCCCCATCAGCAGCGCCCTGCACCAGGTACTCCTGCTCGCGCTCATCGGTGCCGCGGCCTGGATGGTGATCGGGGTCCTCTACGTCATCGAGGACATGGCGTTCCGCCGGCTCCCCATGGACGTCCAGAACAACCGGCGGGTCCGGAAGGTCCGCACCCAGATCGGCGTGCTCCGCCGTCTGACCGCGGCGATCGTCGCCGTGCTGGCTCTCGGCACTATGCTCATGACGTTCGACTCGCTGCGTGCGCTCGGCGCGTCCCTCCTCGCGTCGGCGGGAGTCGCCGGGGCCATTGCCGGCCTTGCCGCGCAGACCACCCTGCGCAACGTGCTCGCCGGGCTCCAGCTGGCGCTGAGCGACCAGCTCCGTTTCGACGACGTGGTGGTCGTCGAAGACGAGTGGGGCCGGATCGAGGAGCTCGCCCTGACCCACGTCGTCGTGCGGTTGTGGGACGAGCGGCGCCTCATGCTGCCGACGGCCTATTTCATCACCACACCGTTCCAGAACTGGACGCGCAACGAGGCACGCGTCCTCGGGTCGGTAGAGCTGCACCTGGCCTACACGGCCCCCGTCGAGGAGTTGCGCGCCGAGACCCGCCGGATCGTCGAGCTGTCGCCCCTGTGGGACCGGCGGGACTGGGTCCTGCAGGTCGTGGACTCGACCCCGTGGACCATGGTCGTGCGCGTCCTGGCCTCGTCCGCGGACGCGCCCAGCAACTGGGACCTGCGCTGCGAGATCCGCGAGCAGCTGATCGCCTTCCTGCGCACCGAGCACCCCGATGCGCTCCCCGGCGTCCCGGGCGACGAGACGCGCCCCGGTTCGGTTCCCGTCGACTTCTCGGTCGTCACCCCGCAGGAGCGGCTCCGGCGCGGGCCGCGCAGCGTCCCACCGGGCGAGTGACCCGAGGCCGATGTCCCCGCGCCTGCGACGCCGGGGCGGGGCTCAACGATCGGAGGAGATGGTCTCCGACGTGCCGGCCGGCCCGCGCGAGCCGTAGGCGTCACCGGAGATCCGCTGCACCCGTCCCTCCGCCACCGCCTGCCGCAGAGCGCGCTGGAAGCGGAGCGGGCCCCAGCGACGGCCGTCGACATAGCCTGCAAGGGCTCCGCGCCGCATCGGACCGTGCCGGTCCACCGCACGGCCGATCACCTCGAGCTCCCGGTCCAGGGCCTCGTCCGAGGCGGCCGACCACCGGCTCGTGGTTCCCGCCGAGCCGATCTGGCCGGGTGAGTAGAACGCCGACCCCGGGCCGGGGCGGACACGTCTCGCCCCGTGCCGCTCGTGTTCGGCGCGCTCGGCCGCACGTCGCACGATCCGCAGGTTGCGCTCGCGTGTGGCCTGATGCTCCTGATCGGTCGTCCGCGCGGGCTCTCGCGCGGCCAGGATGGCGCCCTGCTCGTGCGGGTCGGCCTCCGCCTCCTCGGCGGTGAGCGGCGTGGCGATGTTCTCCAGCGACTGCCCTTCGGCCCGCACCCCGAGGAACAGCTCGGCGATACCGCCGATCGCCATCGCCGCGGCACCGACGAAGAAGCCGAGCGCGACAAGGTTCACGTTGCCGCTGTGGATGAAGTTCCCGAAGAGCAGCGGTCCGGTGATGCCACCCACCGCCGTCCCGACCGCGTAGAACAACGCGATCGCGAGCCCGCGGACCTCCATCGGGAAGATCTCGCTCACGGTGAGGTACGCGGCTTCGCCCCCGCGGAGGCGAGGAAGAACGCCGCCAGGAGCAGCACCATGAACGTGCCCGTCGTGAGGCTGCCGTTGCGCAGCAGGACGCCGAGCACGACGACCAGTACGGCCGAGCCCAGGTAGGTGCCCGAGATCATCGGGATCCGCCCGACGTTGTCGAACAGCCGGCCCAGCAGCAGCGGGCCGAAGAAGTTGCTCGCCGCGAACAGGACCATGTAGAGGGGGACCGAGGACGAGCTGACGCCGAAGAAGCCGCTCAGCAACGTCCCGAGGTCGAACACCACGGCGTTGTAGAGGAACGCCTGCCCGATGAACAGCGCGAGACCCAGGAGCACGCGGTTGGGGTAGCGCCGGAACGCGAGCGCGACCAGGTCCCGGTACCGCATATTGCCGCGCATCCGGATGGTGATCGCGTAGGCGGGCGGGGTAGTCCCGCCCCTGTCTCCGCGCGCACCTCGTCCTCGACCTGCTCGACGATGCGTTCGGCATCCCGCACCCGGCCGTGCAACAACAGCCACCGTGGACTCTCCGGTACGTGCCGGCGCACCAGCAGGATCCCGATGCCGAGCACGGCGCCGAGCCCGAAGGCGAACCGCCAGCCGATGTCCGACGCGAACAGGGACTGGTCGAGCAGCAGCAGCGCGGCCAGTGCACCCAGCCCGGAACCGACCCAGTAGCTGCCGTTGATCGCGAGATCGACCTGCCCGCGGACGCGCGAGGGGATGAGCTCGTCGATGGCGGAGTTGATGGCGGAGTACTCCCCGCCGATGCCGACGCCGGTGAAGAACCGGCACAGGAAGAAGTACCACGGGGCGAACGCGAACGCCGTCAGGACCGTCGCGACGAGGTAGACGACCAGCGTGATCATGAAGAGCTTCTTGCGCCCGATGCGGTCGGTGAGCTGGCCGAAGAACAACGCACCGATGCAGGCCCCGGCGACATAGACGGCCGCGGCGGTCCCGATGTCCGCGGAGTTCAGCGTGATCCCGCTGCCCGGCTCGGTCAGCCGGGAGGCCACGGCACCGACGATCGTGACCTCGAGACCGTCGAGGACCCACACGGTCCCGAGGCCGATGACGATCCGCCGGTGGAAGCGCGACCAGGGCAATCTGTCGAGCCGGGCGGGGATGTCGGTGCGGAGGACTTCGGGTGCGCTGGCGGTGTTCATGGTCGGGCTTCCGTGCGTGGGCCGGCCCGGAGGAGCCGCGCGAGACACGGCGAGCGGGCCGACACTCGGTCGGCGGTTGACCACCCGAATTCTGAGACACAGGGGGACCTGTGACCTGGACCCGTCGACACCACTCCCTGCGGGCCTGCAGGGCCTGACAGGACAGCGTCTCCGGCGCCCGGCGCCCGGCGGAGCTCAGCGCTCCGCTTCCGGCGGGACCCACGTGGTGAGGTCGCGCCAGGTCGTGCGAGGTCGCCCGCGGAGCGGGGCCGGTCCGCCGTGCGCGGGTCGGGTCCTCACCGGGCGCCGCCGAGGGCGCCGAGCGCGGCCCGGGTGGTGGCGGCCACGGCCTCCTCGCCGCGCCCGTCGTCCGGGTCCGTGGGCACGGTGAACACGGTCAGGACGATCGGCGCCCCCTGTGGTGGGGTCAGCACGCCGACGTCGTTCTTCTCCCCGGCGAACCCGCTACCGGTCTTGTCCCCGACCTGCCAGCCCGCCGGGACCCCGGCCCGGATCTGGGCGTCGCCGGTGGTGTTCGCACGCAGCCAGGCCACGAGCTGGTCGCGCCGGGCGGCAGGGAGGGCGTCGCCGGTGGTGAGGGTCCGCAGGGTCGCGGCCAGCGCGGCCGGGGTGGTGGTGTCCTGGTCCCCGGCCGGTTCGTTGAGCGCCGGTTCCGGCCGGTCGGCGCGCGTGACGGCGTCGCCCAAGCCGGCCAGGTAGGCCGTCAGCGCGGCCGGGCCGCCGGTCTCCCGGAGGAGCAGGTTGTGCGCGGTGTTGTCCGAGACGGTCACGGCGGCGGCGCAGAGCTCCGCGACGGTCATCCCGGTGCCGAGGTGCGTCGAGGTGATCGGCGCGTACTCCAGCAGGTCGGCCCCCGTGTAGGTCACCCGGCGGTCGAGCAGGCCGGGATCGGTGGTGGACAGGTGGAGCACGAAGGCGGCCATGAGCGACTTGGCCGTCGAGCACATGAGGAACCGCTCGGTGTCGCGATGGCCGGCGGTCGCTCCGGTGACCGTGTCGAGTGCGTGCACGCCGATGCGCCGGGCGTAGCGCTGCTCGATCTCCTCCATGGGAGGGATCGGGATCTGCCGGGGTGCCGGGGTGGGCGCGGCCGGTGCCGCGCAGCCCACGAGGGCGGCACCGACCGACACGGCTCCGGTGAGCAGCAGGGAGCGGCGGGAGATCATCATGCGGCGAACATCATCAGATCCGGGGTGATAGCTCAAATATGATGATGCTCCGCGTGTAAAACCTATTTGATATGGATCGAGGTGATGGCGGGCGATGGACCTGCTGCGGCACCTGACGTTCTTCGTCACCGTCGCCGAGGAGCGGCACTTCGGCAACGCCGCCCGCCGGCTGGAGATGGCGCAGCCGCCGCTGTCGCAGGGCGTCCGGCGGTTGGAGGACCGGCTCGGCGTGCGGTTGTTCGACCGCGGCCCCGGCGGCGTCGCGCTGACCTCCGCGGGCCGGGACCTGCTTCCCCGCGCCCGGGCCCTGCTGGAGGACGCCGAGGCGCTCGGCCGGGCCGCCCGGCGGCAGGCGGAGGCCGCGCAGGTGCTGCGGGTCGGCGTCGTCGCGGATCTCGGGCCTCGCGTCGCCGCACGGCTGGCCGCCCGCGCGGGACGGGTCGCGGGCCGGCGCGCCGCGCTCACCGGCGGCTCCACGGTCGCCCTGATCGACGCCGTGTCGACGGGGACGCTGGACGTCGCCGTCGTCGCCCATCCGGCGGTGCTGGAGTCGGCCCGGGCCGGGCCCGTCGTCGCGCTGCCCACGGAGGTGCTGCTGCCTGCGGAGCACCCGGCGGCCGGCGACGGCGGGCCGGTGGCGTTGCGCGCGCTGCGGGACCTGGATCTGGCGACGGCGCCGCGCAGCCATGCCCCGGCTGCGCACGACCTGCTGCTGGACACCCTGGAGACCCGCGGCCGCCCGGTGCGCGCGGCCGAGGCGGACGGCCCGGCCGCGGTCCTGGCGCTGGTCGCGACCGGCGCCGGGTTCGCTCTCACCCCCGATCCCGATCTGGGAACGGACGGCGTGGCACGCCGGGCCGCGGCCGGCGCCCCGGTCCCGTTCCGGGTCCGGATCGTGCACCGCGACGACACCCCGGCCGCCGTCGTCGACGAGCTCGCCACCGTGCTCCGGGAGGCGACGTGACCGCGGAGCAGGAGGTCCGGGCCGCCTTCCGGGACGCCGGCGTGCGCGGCTGGCTGCATGCCCGCCCGGTCAGCGGCGACGGCCCGCGCTGGGCCGGGCGGGAGGTCGCCGTCGGCGCGGACGTGCCCGTGGTGATGGCGTCGGTCTACAAGGTCCTGGTGCTGGTCGCGTACTGCAGGGCCGTCGACGCGGGCGGCTCGACCCCCGCGAACAGGTCACCGTCGCTCCCGGCCGCCGCACCCCCGGCCCGACCGGGATCTCCGCGCTCGCCGACCCGGTCACGATGTCCTGGCGCGACCTCGCCACCTCGATGATCACGGTGTCGGACAACGGCGCCGCGGACGTCGTGCACGCGCGGCTCGGCCGGGATCGGGTGGCCGCGCTGCCGGCCGAGCTCGACCTGCCCGGGACGCGGGTCCGCGGCGGCACCGCGGACGTGTTCGCCGGGCTGCTCGCCGACACCGGCGCCGACGACGTCGCGGCCGCCTTCGCGGTGCTCGCCGACAACGACGCCCCGGTCGCCGTCCGCGAGCTCGACCCGGCCTACGGCTCGTCGACCACCGCCGCCGACAGCACCCGGCTGCTCACGCTGCTGTGGCGCGGCGAGCTCGCCTCCGCCGCCGGGACCGCGTTCGCCCGGCGGGTGCTCGGCGCGCAGGTCTGGACGCATCGGCTACGCGCCGGATTCCCGGGCACGGCCTCCGTCGCGGGCAAGACCGGGACCGTCGGCGCGGTCCGCAACGAGATCGGTGTGGTGACCTACCCGGGCGAGCACCCGGTCGCCGTCGCGGTCTTCACGCACGCTGCGCGCAGCGACACCGCCGTCCCGCGGGCCGACGCCGCCATCGCCGCCGCGGCCCGGGCCGCGGTGAACCACCTGCGGGTGCCCGCTCTGTGACCAGCCGGGACCGGGTGGGGTCTCGCTGTTGGATCCGCGTGGGTGAGGCGGGCCCGGCGACCGCCCGCGCGCACCCTCACCTGCGCCTGGGCCGTCGTCGAACCGGACCACTGACCGGAGGACCTGGCGGGCCGGCGACAGTCACCAGGTCGACATCGCGGCCCTGCACCGGGAACATCCAGGCATCGGCCGGGCGTCGTTCGTGGGCCGGCGACACCTTCGGAGGAGGTACGCGCTGATGGAGCTCTTCCCGCCGATCCCCTACGAGGGCTGGTCGGACACGATCCCGACGCTGCACCGCTTCGTCCAGGTGATCGGCAAGGTCCGGCTCGCCGCGAGCTCGCGGCGCAACCACTGGTGGAACGTCCCGTTCCACCTGACCGGTCGCGGCATCACGACGCGACCGATGGGCCTGGATCCGACGTTCGCCGTCGACTTCGACTTCGTGGGTCACCGATTGCTCGTGAACACCCTCGACGGCCGGTCGGTGTCGTTCCCGCTGGCCGATCACTCGCGATAGCTCGCCGATATGTCAGTGGTGCGCCCATCGAGTCGATTCAGGCTGGTGGGATCCGCGCCGGCCAGGTTGTCAGCACTGATCCGCAGCTTCTCGGCGAGTTCGATGGCGGACGCGGCAACCTAGCTTGGGTCGTAGCGACTAACCCGAAGGCGGCTCGGGAGGTCGCCTCACGGGGTGATGAGCCCGGGCGACCCGCCCCGTTCGGGTAGGGCCTGCGCGTCGCTGAGCGAATCACTGCAGGTCAGCCGCTACCGTCCCCGCCGTCCACATTGTTCAGTCCGACCTTGGGAGCACAGGATGGCGGGCAAGTTCGAGGTCTACCAGGACCGGGGCGGCAAGTACCGGTTCCGGCTGAAGGCCAGCAACGGGCAGGTCGTGGCCAGCGGCGAGGCCTACGAGACCAAGGCTGCGGCCAGGAAGGGCTGCGAGGCGGTGCAGAACGCCGCCGCCGGCGCGTCGATCGCCGAAACCGACTCCTGAGCTCGGCAACAAGCGGGGCGCCGCGCGCGATGGGCAGCCACGGCCTGACCGCGGCGACGGCCTCCTGGATCTCGGTAGATCCGCGGATGTCCCTCGTCGTCGTGACGGCGACCATCACCCCATGCGCCGACGGATCCGTTACCCGGGACTGACGCTGCACGCGCTGGTCGTGGGCGTGCCGCTCGTCCTCTTCGCCGTCCTGGTGCTCACCGACCGCGGCGGTGGGGCGAACATCGGCGCCGGCCTGGTGCTGATCGTCGTCCTGGCGCTGGGGTTCCCGTGGAGCCTGCCGGTGTTCCTCGACCCCGACGCCGTCGGCGAGCTCCCCGGGGTGCTCCGCTACGCGGCGTACGTCGGTCCGGCGCTGCTCTGGATCGGGGTGCACGTCCTGGTCCGCCGGCGGCACGTCCCCCGCTGATGACCGGGCAGCGTCCGGGCTGGTGGAAGCCGGCCGACCACATCGACGAGCTGGCCTGGGTTGTGCGGGTTAGAGACGTCAGCGCAGTGCCGCGTCCGGCCCTATCCCCGTCTCGGTGGTGATCCGCATCAGCTCGTCGGACAACTTCGTCCGCAGGGCGTCGTGGCGGCTGTCGAGCTGGTGGCGCGGGTCCTTGCGGTCCGGGTAGGTCCACACCGGGGAGCTGCGGTGCGCGGCCGGTTCCCAGTTGTAGCGCGGATGCACGTGCGCGTGCAGGTGCGGCCAGGAGTTGCCGAGCACCTCGTAGTTGACCCGCCGGAACTGGGGATCGAGCGCGCTGCATACGTTCTGCACCGCTTCGCCCAGCAGCGACATGTCGAGCAGGAAGTCGGCCCGCTCGGCGCGCGGCAGGTCGGTGAGATGATTCGCCTCGCCCCGGTAGAGCAGCAGGCAGTACCCGGGGAGGTGCTGGGTGTCGCCGATGACCGCCCAGCCGGTCTTGAGTCGGGCCAGCACGGTGGGATTCTCGCCGCGTTCCGCGGCCGCGAGGCGGCCTTCCACACCACTCATCACCGTGAGTGTAGGGGCCAAGTCGGACTCGCCCAGATTGCCGACCAGGTGCTGCCCCCGGTCATCGAGCGCTGGCAGCGGGTCGGCATCGTCGAACCGGTGATCGACGGGGCGTGCGCGTGCGCGCCGGCGTGCACAGGGCACCGCTGCGCGAGCAGACCACGGCGTGATCGCCGGGGCTGCCCGCCACCAGCCCGGCCCGAGAGGTCGAGCACGGCCACCGCGGGATCGATCCTCGGCTCGTTGACAGGGTTTCCTGGTTAGAACCCGCCGCGGTGTAGCTGCTCGGTGGTGAGTCGGGTCGGCACAGTGTCGTAGTTGACCGGTTCGAGGGGGCGCCAGCCGGTCGCGCGTGGCGCGCCCGGGTGGTCCGGGTCGTGGTCTTCGAGGTCCCAGAGCACGACGGAGGCCATCAGATGTCCGCAGGTCGTGCACGTCCCGAAGGTCAGCGACACGTCCCGGGCCACGTCGTCGCCGTCCCGGCTCGTCCAGCGCGTCTCGAGGTGCTCGACGTCGTTCGGCATCGGGTCGGTCTCGGGGTGCCGGCAAGCAGTCATGTGGGCAGCCTCCCACCGAGGCCCGACGGTTTCGGGTCCACGTCCCCGCTCCTGGGTGTACCGGGCAGGCCAGCTTGTGGCGTCCCGGCTGGAGAGGGAATCGACCTCTTCATCAGCCGAGACCTGACACGCCATCCGCGACCCCGCCGAGGAGCTTCTGAGCGCCGCGGAGGAGGACGGGGCCCAAGGCGCGGCCGTCGTTGGAGCCCGCATGTTCCGGCAGCCCAAGCCCACCCACAACATCAACACCAGGCGGCTTGACACAGGCCTACTCAGACGACCGACGTCGTGGACGAGCTGCTGCAGAGCGTGCTGCGCTACAGCGATGCGGCGCGCACCTCCGAAGAGGACATCGCCCCCGGCGGTCGCACCCCCGCTGCGCACCTGTGCTTTCCGCTCCCCGCGGGAGCCGGCCGACCTGAGGCTCCGCTTCAGGGGGCGATGCCGACGTACTGGGTCTCGAGGTACTCCTCGATGCCCTCGCTGCCGCCCTCACGCCCGAATCCGCTGGCCTTCAGGCCGCCGAAGGGGGCCGCGGGGTTGGAGATGACGCCCTGGTTGAGGCCGATCATCCCGGCCTCGAGCGCCTCGCAGACCCGCAGCGCGCAGCCGACGTCCCGGGTGAACACGTAGGCGGCCAGGCCGTACTCGGTGTCGTTCGCGGCCGCGATGCCCTCCTCCTCGGTGCTAAACGTGGCGATCGCGGCCACCGGACCGAACACCTCCTCCCGCAGGATGCGCGCGCCGGCCGGCACGTCGGCCAGCACCGTGGGGGCGTAGAAGTGCCCGGGGCCGTCGATGGCCCGGCCGCCGGTGGTCACCGTGGCTCCTCGGGCGACGGCATCCGCGACCAGTTTGGCAACCTTGGTGCGGCCGGCCTGGTCGACCAGCGGGCCGACCTCCACGCCGTCCTCGCTGCCCGGCCCGACGGTCAGCGCGGCGAGCCGCTCGGTGAGCCGGCGGGTGAACTCCTCCGCGATCCCGGCCTGCACGTGGAAGCGGTTGGCCGCGGTGCAGGCCTGGCCGACGTTGCGCATCTTGGCCGCGACGGCGCCGTCCACGGCGGCGTCGAGGTCGGCGTCGTCGAACACCAGGAACGGCGCGTTCCCGCCGAGCTCCATGGAGGTCCGCAGCAGTTGCTGGGCGGACTGCTCGATCAGGCGCTGCCCCACGGGGGTGGAACCGGTGAAGGACAGCTTGCGCAGTCGGGGATCGCGGATGAGCGGTTCCATGACCGCACCGGTGGTGGAGGTGGTCACCACGTTGAGGACGCCGTCGGGCAGGCCGGCGTCGATCAGGATCTGGGCCAGCGCCAGCATGCTCAGCGGCGTCTGGCCGGCCGGCTTGACCACCATCGTGCAGCCGGCCGCCACCGCGGGGCCGATCTTGCGGGTGCCCATCGCCATGGGGAAGTTCCAGGGCGTGATGAACAGGCACGGGCCGACCGGCCGCTTGATCGTCAGCAGCCGCGTCGCGCCGTCCGGAGAGGTGGCGAACCGCCCACCGATCCGGACCGCCTCCTCGGAGAACCAGCGGAAGAACTCGGCGGCGTACCGGATCTCGGCCCGCGACTCGGCCAGCGACTTGCCCATCTCCAGCGTCATCAGCAGGGCGAGGTCCTCGATCCGGGAGAGGATGGTCTCGAAGGCCCGGCGCAGGATCTCGCCCCGCTCGCGTGGCGGGGTCGCGGCCCAGCCTGGTTGCGCCGCCGTGGCCGCGGCGAGCGCTGCGTCCCCGTCCTCGACGGTGGCGTCGGCGACGTGCACCAGGGTCCGACCCGTCGCCGGGTCCTCCACGGCGAGCGTGCGGCCGCTGCTGGAGTTCCGCCACACGCCGCCGATGAGGAGTTGGGTGGGGGTCGAGTCCAAGACCTCGCTCGGGTGGGTGCCGGCGTGCAGTGTGCTCATGGTTGTCCTGTCGCTTGTGCGGGTCGGGTCGGCCGGCGGCGCGGGGCTGCACCGGCCCACCCGACGCCTGTGGTGGAAGGCGCCGCGAACCGCCCGGCGCCGGAGAACGGGCTCGCTCAGGTGGTGACCCGGGTCGGGTCGGCGGCGATCTCCGCCGGGAAGCTCTGGCCGGCCCGCTGCCGGCTGATCAGCCAGTAGAGGACGCCGGAGACCAGCAGCCCGACGACGAAGGAGAAGTCCGCGCCGCCCAGCGCCTGGGTCACCGGCCCGTTGTAGAAGCTCAGCGAGAAGAACGGCACCATCGCCAGGAAGCCGGCGAAGTAGGCGGTCAGGCCGCGGGCCGACCACTGCCCGTAGGCGCCGCGCGGGTCGACGATGTCGGTGACGCTGTAGTGCCCCCGCCTGACCAGGTAGAAGTCGACCAGGTTGACGGCGGTCCACGGGACCAACAGGTAGACCATCACGCCGAGGAAGGTGTTGAAGGCGTTGAGGTAGTTGTCGGGGATCGCCAGGCTGACCACGATGGTGGCGACACCCACGATCAGCAGGCCGATCACCCGGGTGCGCACGCCGGGTCGCACATGCCGGATCCCGTCGGCGATGGTCGCCCCGGTGAGCATCGCCCCGTAGGCGTTGACCCCGGAGGTCCCGATCATCGGCGGCACGCTGGCCAGCACGGCGATGATCCCGAAACCGGGGAAGACCAGGTTACCCACCTCGTGCATGGCGACGATCGGGTCGGACGCGGCGACGTAGGTGGCGAACAGGGAACCCAGGCACGCCAGCCAGCCGGCACCGGCCAGCCCGCCGATGAACGTCCAGCCGATCAGCTTCTTGGCCGGGGCGTCCTCGGGCAGGTAGCGGCTGTAGTCCGACACGTAGATGGCGTAGCTGATCTGGTATCCGCCGGCGGCGGCGAACTGCACGAGGAAGGGCGTGAACGCCCAGCCGGAGGCCCGCGGCGGGGCGCCCGCGGCCGGGTACTTCACGATCACGACCACGGTCAGGACCGCGAAGACGACCAGGATGACGAAGCTCGACCATCGCTGGAACACGTGCAGCAGGTCGTGGCCGACCATCGCGATCCCTACGGCGAGGAGCCCGAAGAGGACGTACCAGATCTTCCCACCGGGGACGACGATGTCGATCGCCTCGGTGGACAGGATGAAGTAGAAGACGTTGTAGCCGACGTAGATGAAGATCGCGACGGCCATCGGGAACATGGCGCCCCGGGCCCCGAACTGCGCCCGCGACTGGATCATCTGTGGCAGGCCCAGGCGCGGCCCCTGGTTGGCGTGCAGCGCCATGAACAGGGTGCCGAAGGCCATCCCGGTGACCGAGCCGATGATGGACCAGATCAGTCCCAGCCCCATGCTCGGGCCGATGAAGCCGATCAGCATGGACGGCAGGACGAACCCGCCGGTGAACCAGAACGGGCCCTGGTGCCAAACGACGCCGTGTCTCTCGGCGAGGGGGACGTAGTCGATCGAGCGGGTCTCCAGGCCTCGGATGCCGGCCTGCGGACGTGCGTCATTGCCCATGGTGCCACTCCTTTGTGATGGGGTCCTGCGACGCGATCGCCGCGTCATGCGCAGTGCGGTGTCCGTGCAGCAGGGCTGATCGCCCCCGGCGGCCTCAGCGCGGGGGTGCTGCGCCGGGCCGGTGGTGGACCTCGCGGCCCTGCAGGTAGACCGAGTCGACCTGGGTGCGCCGCAACTCGTCGATATCGGTGCGCGGATCGCGGTCCAGGACGACGAGGTCGGCGTACTTCCCGGGCTCGATGGAGCCCACGCGGTCGTCCATGCCCAGTGCTTTCGCGCCTTCGAGCGTGAACAGGCGCAGCGCCTCGCTGAAGCTGATCTTCTCGTCCGGTTCGACGTGCCGGCCCCAGTAGCTGCGCCGGGCCATCAGGCACCAGATGCCGAACAGCGGGTTCGACTGTTCGGTCTCCGCCCCGAGGCAGACGTCCGAGCTGGCTGCCGGCAACACGCCGGCATCGAGGATGGTGCGCAACGGGAGTCGTCCGGTCATCCCGGCGTCGCCGAGGAGCATCGGCACGTAGTCGCCCACGAAGTTGTGCAGGAACGCCGGCTGCAGGACCGGGCGCACCCCCGCCAGCCGCCAGGTGGCCAGGTCCCGAGGGGAGTCGAGCACGTTGCCGAGGTGCTCGATCCGCACCGCCGGATGGTCGGCGGGGTCGCCCGAGCCGAGCACCGCGGCCAGCGCCTCGTCCTGCGCGGCAGTGCCGTTGGTGTGGATGGCCAGGTGTACGCCCGCCGCCCGGGTGGCGGCGATCGCCTCGCGGATCGAGGCGTAGGGCAGGTTCAACCGGCCGTGGTAACCGGGGTGCGGGGCGTGGTCGAGCACGTAGGGCGTCCGGCTGGCCGCGTTGCGGGAGGAGTAACCGCCGTCGGCGAACACTTTGACGCCCACGGCCCGCAGCCGGTCGGGATCGGCAGGCCGGTGACCACTGACCCAGCTCGTGGCCTCGGTCAGCGGCAGCGCCGCCGGCGACATGAGGTAGAGCCCGGCGCGTGCCGGCAGCCGGCCGCTGCCGGTCAGCCGCTCCAGGAGCGCGGCGCCGTCGGTGGACTCGACCATCTCCCCGAACGCGGTGACCCCGTGTGCGGTGAACAGGTCGCGGAAGGTGTCGGCGACGTACCCCTCCACCGTGCCGGCGTCCGGGGTGGGGATGGGGAGCATGGGGTCGATCTCGGCGACCAGCCCGGTGGGCTGCCCGGCCTCGTCCACCTCGACGACTGGGCTGCCCCAGCCGCCGGCGGCACCGGCCATGAAGCGCTCGACCCCGGCCAGCCGCAGGGCCGGGGTGTTGAGCACCGAGGCGTGGCCGCCCATGTGCAGCACGATCGGCACCCGGTCGCTGACCCGGTCCAGTTCGGCGCGGGTCAGGTAGCGCCGTTCGGCGATCTTCTGGTCGAAGAAGAGGTTGGCGTAGCCGACCAGCCACTCGTCTCCGGAGATGTCGGCCAGCCCGGCGTGCAGCGCGTCCAGGACGTCGGGGATGGTCGCGCAGCCGGGGAACCGGCAGTCGACCCCGCGTCCCCGCCCCACACTGATGTGTTGCAGGTGCATGTGCGGGTCGACGAAGCCGGGCAGCACCAGCCGCTCGCCGACGTCGTGGACCGGAAGGCCCGCGGCCCGTGCCTGCTCGGCCAGCTCCCGGCCTCCGACCGAGTCGATCCGTCCGCCACGGACGACGACCGCCTGCGCGTCCGCCGTCCCGGTGACGGTGACGACGCGGCCGGTGAGCGCGAAGTCTGCTGCCAGCTCGGTTCCGATGGTGCTCACGACGGCGTCAGCGCCCCGCGCCGACCGGCCCGGAGGCCGCGTCAAGCGTGGGGAAGTAGCCGGCGGCGAACTGGATGCGCCGCTGGAAGGGCTTGGCCTTGGCCAGTGACCAGATGAGCGCGGACCGGGCGCCCAGCGCCTGGTCGGGCCAGCGGGTGCCGATCTTCCCGTACATCCGAGAGTAGCGCTGTACCCGGTCGACCACCGGCTTCTCGCTGCGCTGCCACACCTGCAGCGCCGTGTCGATGTCATGCACGTCGAGGGACTGGGCCAACGCGATGCTGTTGGCCATCGCGGTGCAGGCCGCCTGCCCGAGATTGGGTGACATGGCGTGCGCCGCGTCGCCGATGACTGCGGCCCGCCCCCGGTACCAGTGGCGGGTGACCACGTCGGAGAACGCCGCCCAGCGTCCCTCGGGCATGTCCGGCACTCGTTCGAGCTGGGAGCGGAAGCTGGGAAAGGAGTCGATCCAGGTCTGCCGGTTGAACGGCTGCTGCGCCGTCCCTTCGGTGTCGTCCTCCGGGCAGCAGAGGAAGAGGTAGGTCCACTCGGGCGACGACGGGATGACGCCCACCCGGCGTCCGCCGTTCCATTCCTCCCACGCCACGTTGACCGGGTCGTCGTCGGTGCGCGGTACGAGATGGCGCCCGCAACCGTCGCCGAGGTTGGTGATCTGCTGGGTGAGGCCCAACGTGTCGCGAACCCGGGAGTAGACGCCGTCGGCGCCGATCACCAGGTCGGCCTTCACCGAGCTGCCGTCGGCCAGGTCCAGCGACCCGTCCGCACCGGCACCGATGACCGCCGAGCTGGTCCGGATCTCCACGCCGGCATCGGTGGCCGCCTGAACCAGTGCGGAGTGCAGATCGCGGCGCAGGACGGTGTACAACCGGCCGTCGCGGAGCCACTCGCGCTGCAGCAGCCGCTGCTTGTGGTCGCGCAGCTCGGGGCTGTTGATCCGCTCGCCGCGTGACGTGACCGCCTCGGCGGCACCGATCGCCTCCAGTGCGCGGAGGGCGTTCTCCCAGAGGTAGATGCCCGCGCCGATCTCGCGGAGCTCGGCGCCCCGTTCGTGGACCCGCACCGACCAGCCGCGCTGCGCCAGAGCGGTTGCCATGGTCAGCCCGGCCAGGCCCGCGCCGGCGATCTCGACATGCTTCGTGCTGCTCACGTATCTCCCTCGACCGTGGGGGCGACTTCTGTAGTCACACTTCAGTTTTGTGGAAGCTACTTCAGTCATGGCGGTGGCCACAAGAGGCGTGGGACTTCTCCGGTCGTGTCGGCGCCCGGATACAGTCGGGGTCGCCCCGTTCCCTAGGAGAGATGGCGGTCTGTGACGAGCAAGCCGGTCGATCCCCCGGGGACCTCGGGGGCCGCATGCGCGAGCTGCGCCGGCGGAACAACATCACCTTGCGCGAGGTGGCGGACGCCGCCGGGGTCTCCGAGAGCTTCGTGTCCCAGGTCGAGCGCGGCGTCGCCAACCCGTCGATGGCGTCGCTGCGCCGCATGGCCGAGGCACTCGGGGAGAGTGTCGCGTCACTTTTCGTGGGGTCGGAGATGCCGGGCATGGTGGTCCGGGCCGGCGACCGGAAGCGACTGGCCCACCCGGCCGGCTCCCTGGACGACTACTTGCTGACCCCGCCCGGGGCCAAGACGCTGCAGATCATCTACTCCGTGGTCGCTCCCGGTGACGGCTCCGGCGAGGAGCCGTACACCCACCCGGCCGACGAGGAGTGCGTCATCGTCATCGTCGGGCAGCTGGTCGTCATCGCAGGGGGAGGAGTACCTCCTCGAGGAGGGCGACTCCCTGCTCCTGGACCCCCGTCTGCCGCACAGTTACCGCAACCCCGGGCAGGTGCCGGCCCGCTCGATCTGGGTGATGAGCCCACCGATGTACTGACCGCCGGCCCCGTCAGCGCCAGTACGGCTACGACCGGATAAGTGAGCGACGGCGGTCGCGAGCCATGTCCGACCGGGTCGAGCGCGGCCGGGTCGAGCTCGCTGCCGGCGGCGAGCTCCAGGTCGGTGCGGTCGCTGCTCATCGTCGGCGGGACCGGTCGGGGCGGCTGCGCATGACGGTCAGCGGATCATCTGGACGGTGATCTCGTCCAGGCCCAGGTCGGCCCAGGCGGTGTCCGCGGTGACCGTGGGCAGCGCCAGCCGGGCGCCCAGGGCCAGGCAGCAGCGGTCGCCCAGGGACAGCCCGGCGGTCCGGGTGCGGGCGGCGGCGGCGGTGAATCCACCGAGCTGCGCGATTTCAAGACACGCCCGGGCGCTTCCCGAGGACGAGCGCGCTGAGGCCTTCCAGAGTGACGAGTTCCGCCAGCTGATCGCCCAAGCGGCGGTCCCGGCCGTCGTGGCGGAGGCCGAGTGCGCGACCCACTGTTTCTCGCACTGCGGCAGCCACTGCTTCGGGCACGGCTGACCCGGTCGGCAGCACTGTCGGGGTCCGGCACCCGTGCGCCGGGCCCCGACGCCGTCGTCTCCGCCGTGGGAGCGCGGCTCACCCGCCGGCGATCGTCCCCGGGCTCCCGTCGTCCCGGACGACCGGCAGCCCGGCGGCCGCCCACGCGGTCATCCCGCCGGTGAGGTTGCGCACGTCGAACCCGGCGGCCAGCAGTCTGGCCGCGGCCTTCGCGCCCCGGTGTCCCGTCCGGCAGGTCGTGATGATGAGCCGATCCCGGGGGACCGCTTCGGGATCCAGTTGCTCGAGCGGCATGTTCACCGCGCCCGGGGCGTGACCGGCGGCGAACTCGTCGGGCTCGCGCACGTCGACGAGGAACGCGCCCTCGTCGATCAGCCGGGCGGCCTCGGCGGGGTCGACCTGCGGGACGTCGGTCGTCTCGACGGTGCCGGTGGTGTTCGTGTCGGTGCTCATACCTGTCCGGGTACCCATCGGGGACTGCGCCTCGCCGGTGAACCAGGCGGACCGGACGCGCTCACACCCCGGTCTGCGCGGGCAACCGGCCGGACTCGACGGCCGCGACGAAGCTCCGGTAGTCGCGCTCGTTCTGGTCGGCGTAGGCCTCGCCGAACTCGGCGAGCGCCGTGTCGACGACGTCGCCGCCGCCGAGGTAGGCCGCTATGGTGATCCGGTCCCCCGATCGCGCGTGCGCCCGGGCCAGCGTCCATCCGCACAGTGCCCCGTACCAGCCCATACCGGCCGGCGTCATGGCCTCCACGGTGGCCGACGCCTTCCAGTCCTGCAGCTGCCGCAGGTAGAAGTCCCGTGGGCCGCCGTCGATCCCGTCGACGCGGTCCCAGCCCAGGAAGATGTCGCTGGTGGCCTGCATGAGGCGCTGTCCGGTGACGACGCGCCGCCCCTCGTTCGGATACTCGCTGCTCCGGCCGACCGTCGCCACCACCGACTCTGCGCTTCCTTGGCCTGCAGGAACAGCGGGTCGGAGTCGTCGCGGCCCAGCAGCCAGCAGCAGTGGCTCCTCGGAGTCCTCGCCGACCAGGACCGCGCCCGGACCGCCGACGTCCGCAGGCCGGCGCAGGACGAGCTCGGGCGTGCGCTGGCTGTGTTCGCGCGGCAGCGAGCCGACGTCGACACCATTAGTCGGGCGGGGTGAAGGTCAGTCGGTCACGGCTGTGACGCCGCCGCGATGAGGGTGCGCTCGCGGTCGGCTAGTCGGGTCAGGAGCACCTCTGGCGGTGGGCCGTCGTGTGCGGCGAGCAGTGCGCGTCGTGTCCCGGCGAGGTGCAGGAGTTCGCGGAGCGGGTCCATGCGCTGTAGTTGCCCGGACACCGGGTGCGGGTGGTCGTCGAGGTCGGCCGGCTCGCGGTGCCGGCGGACCCAGTCGTCGAGCTCGACGGCGGTCGCGGGCGAGTCCACCGGGAGCAACGAGGTGCGCGCGAGTGAGGCCGCCCGCTCGGCCTCGAGGTCGGTCTCCCATTGCGCGACGATCGGCTCCCACTGTTCGCGGGCCTCGGCGGCGGTGACTCCGAGGGGGTCGGCGAGTTCGTCCCAGCTCGCTCCGCAGGTCCGCTCCATCACGATCGCCGCGGCGATCAGGCGCTGAGCCAGCGCGGCCAGGCGGACGGCGTCGCCGGTGACGACGCCCCCGAGGGTGCAGTGTGCTGCTCCCGGGAGCAGGGAGCGGCTGAAGTCCGAGATGGTCCGGGCCGACTCGGCGAGCGCGACCCAGGCGCGGGAGCGCGAGGTCAGCGGGGCGAGCGGGTCAGAGGCGAGCTCGGTTCGGGGTGTCTGAGGCATGACCCCGAGCCTGGTCGCGGACACGGGGCCGAGGGCCGTTTCCAGAGATCTGTGGACAACTTCGTTCCCCGCCGCCGGGCGGGCTGCTCTCTCTGCCGGCGGGCGGACCTTCCGGGCTGCGCACGCAGGTGCGGGACGCAGCCGAACGGGTGGGGTCGTGGTCGCCGACGACGAGACGGTGCCCGCGCCCCGCTCGACGGGCAAGGCCCTGCGCTGCGCTCCGGTCGCTGCGCGATCGCCTCCGGCGAGCCCTGCCCGCCGACCCGGGCACGGCCTGAAGCGCCGTCCCGCCGGCGCCCCACCGCCCCGCACCCCGCGGGCACGCGCCGGCCACCGGCCGCCGCGACCCCGGAGGACAGCGCTCATGCCCAGCTCCCACACCCAGACCGCCCACCCGCCGTGCATCTCTGGCCCCGCGTTCCGGATCTCCCGGCCGAACATCGAACCGCCGCTCGAGGACGCGCCGCAGAACGGCTGCCCGACCTGCGGGCACACCCCGGACCGGGCCGCGGCCCTCGCGCCGGTGGAGGCCGGGCCGCTCACCCGCGACGTCCCCCGGGACGCGGCCGCGGTCACGGCCGCCCGCCGCGGGCTGCAGGCGATCCTGGAGGCCGCCGTCGGGCGCCGCAGCCTGGCCCAGATCAGACGGCACGCCGACCGCCGCGTGCTCGCCTACCTCGAGCAGATCGAGCCCGCCTGCGCCCGCGCCGGATCCCTCAGCCTGCGCCGGTTCCACGCCGCGCAGCCCCTCGAGGGCGCCCTCGAGGTCACGGCCCTGGTCGAGCTCGGGCGGCCGCGGGCGCTGGCCGCCCGCTTCGAGCTCGCCGAGCTCGACCTCGGGAAGTGCACCGCCCTGCGCATCCTCTGACCCCGCCCAGCGTGGGGGCTGCCATCCGAGTGCGCAGCCCTACGCCGCTAGTCCAGGCCGACGTCGTCGACGACATCTCCAGCCGTCAATCCGTGGCGGGACCGCCGGAAGTGGGCGGCCGCGGTGCTGGGGTCTTCCCCACCTCAGCGCCGCGACCGCGGCCACAGGCTAGCACCCGAAGCGAACACATGTTCGATACTGGGGGTGATCGTCCTGGTTCACCTTCGCCGCTGGAGCCGGGCGAGGAATCCGCCCTGACGGCAGCACGGCAACGGGGTGGGGCGAGCGGCGATGAACCGGGCCCGGTCCGACACGGGTGAGACGAGCCCCTGTCGGGGTCGCTGCGCGATCCCACCCGGTCGAGACGAGCCCGGACCCCCGCCGTCCCTGCGGGACCCCACCCGCACCGCGCAGGGGGCAAGCCGCGGTTCCCACCTCAACTCCCACAGCGAAGGAGCACGACATGGCCGAGATCCCGCGCATCGACGGTGTCCCCCTCGACCTCACCCCGGCGGCCCTCGTCGACATCGGCGCCCCCTGCCCCCTGGGCTACCAGGCCGGCATCCTGCCGGGGCGCCACGAGGTCGGCGAGTGGATCACCTGCCCCGACTGCGGGGGCGAGCACGAGATCCTCAACATCGTCCCGGTCCACATCGCCCACAACATCAACTACGTCTGACCCCGCACCCACCGAAGGGGGCCCGCTGCGGCGGCCCCCTTCTCTCGTGGCCCTGGCCACGACGGTGTGGGGCCGCGGCAGAACTGTCCGACACCGGCCCTACCGTCGCCGGGTGCCTGAGGAAACCCCGAGTAGGAGCAGCCGCGGACCATCCTGCAGCGGATGCTCGACGCGAAGATCAGTGAAGACAGGGCCCTCCACTACCTGCGCAACGACTGGGTCCGGTCCGACGGACAGGTGATCACCGACGTCGACACCGTGGTCGAGAAGTTCGTCATCTCCCCTCCCCCGGTCACCGAGAACGTGAACGACCACCCTGGCGAACCGCCTGAGAGCAGATCTCCTCGACGGACTCGACCGTCCCGCAGCTCGTGCTGACGCGGATGCCCGCACGGCTTCCACCCTCTGGCCTGCGCAGATGCGGCGAGCCTGGAGTTCATCCGCGCAGGGAGCGGGTCGGGCCCTAGGCTGCGGTGCATGTCCATGACGGCCGTGCCGGTGATGGCGCTGGTGCGCGTGCAAGTCCCCGACGGCATCGACCCCGGCCTGGTCGAGGCCGAGGTGACCCGGTCCATCTGCCTGCAGGACGAGACTCCGATGAGCGCCGAGGTCATCGCCCTGCCCGCCCGCGGAACCAACCGCACCGTCGGCCAGGGCCGTCACGAGTTTGTCGCGCTGCTGTCCGCCGCCCAAGACACCGAAGCGGACGTGCTGGCCCGCGTGGCGCAGAAGGCGCTGCGCAAAGGGATCCGGAGGCGGTTCGGCACGGACACATCGGCCAAGCTGCGCGCGGGCCTGTCCGGGCCCGAGCTCGCCGCAGGGTGGCAGTCCGTGCGCGGCGAACCTGTCGAGCTCTGGGCCGGGCCCGACATCGTCGGCAGCTGACCTCGTCATCGTTGGCCTGTGGCCGCACTGGCCTGATGGGCGAAGCCGGGTCGGGGAACGTCCCCGGTAGTACCCATCCCCGCTCTTCCTCTTCAACGGTCCGAGGATCGCCAGCCCAGCGGGGGATTCTCTACGAAAGGGCTACCGGCATCCCGTACCGGATCCCTAGGCCGTGGAGGGCGCGCACCGGCAAGGGCCGTTGACCCACCTGGATCGCCGCACGGGTTGTTCCGCGGCGAGCGGCCCGGGCGCGCCTCCGCCTGGGTGAGGGCGTGGTGACTCTGCACCCCGGCCGCGGCTTCCCGGTCGATGCCCCGCCTGCCCGGCCCGACCCGGGTGAGATCACCGCTGCGGTTCCCCCGGTCACCGAGAACGTGAACGACCACCCTGGCGAACCCGCCTGAGAGCAGATCTCCTCGACGGACTCGACCCGCAGTTCGTGCAAGTGGATCAGCTGGCGGATCCGCCTGTTCGAAAACAACGTCGTCGTCGGGGCGATCCCCGGCGCCGGGAAGGCGGCGTCGATCCGCACGCTCGTCCTCGGGGCCCACCCTGGATCCCACCGTCGAGCTGCGGCTGTGGTCGCTCGCACAGAACGACTTCGCCGCGCTCGAGCGGATCTCCCACACCTTCGGCTACGGGCTCACCGACGACGTGATCGAGGAGTGCCTGACCGACCTGCAGGCGGTGAAGAAGAAGATCATCCGGCGCACGCAGGGTCAGTCGTCCTCGATGAGCTTCCACGGAGGCTGGTCGTCGGCCGGGTCCCGGATCCCGCGCATCGTGTGAGCCTGGCCAGGAACGTACAGGCGCCAGGCCGTTGCTGTGGCGTCCGCGGCCCACCGCCGGCCTGAGCGGCCCGCCTCGGCCGTGTATCCGGTGACCTCATCGAGCACCTCGAACATCGCCTGGTTCTCGCAGTCGAAGAACATAAGGACGTACTGCGCGAGATAGGGCAGCGAGAAGGAGTCGCCCTCGCCATCGTTCTCCAGGTACTGCCTCAGCATCACTGGAATCGTGTTCATCTTCTCGTCGAAGTAGTGCCTTCCTTCGCCGCCGCGTCCCTGCGCTGCCGCAAGATCGGACCAGAAAGTCTTGTGGCTCCAGCCGGGCAGCATGTCCCATAGCTCGAGCAGGTGCTTCGCGTCTGCAACGTCGTCACTCACGTAGATCGTGTCGCTCAGCGTGACCGATCTATTACTCCTTGCCCCGCACAGTCAGCTCCAGCCCAAGGATCGCCCTCGCTCCTCGCCCGGTCACCGCGCTCGCCGCGACCAGGGCCGCGATAGGCGTCCCACCTTCCAGACGCGGGCGCCCTGCTCGTTGGCGGCCACGAGTTCCGGGCTCTCGAGCCCTGTGCGCGACCAGAGCCGCCCGTCGACATCGATGAACCTGATCGTCATGACCGCGCCGTACGGCGGACGGTCATAGTCGTAGATATGCATCTCTGATCTGCCATCTCGAACACGCTCTCGCTGGAATCCGCCAGGCACAGTGACACTCGCGCCGGGCGCCAGGACCTCGCAGACCGGATCAACCTGTCCGGCCCCCTGTGGAGTCCAAGTGATCTCGGCATCTTCCGGTACCGAGTTGCTCACGACCGCTGGGCGGCGGATCGGGCTCTGCCCGTGATTCGTGACGATGACACTGCTGTTGCTGGCCGCCGCGATCACCATCGCCGCCCTGCCTCGCGCCTCGTCCGCCCGGTCCTGGGCCAGCCGTCGACGATCCCTCGAGGCGATCCACAGGGCAACGATGACTGCAGCGGCGGTCGCTGCCGCACCGCCTACCTGCCCCCAGGCGGAGAGCCAATCTGCCGACGTCGGGGCATCTGCGGCGAGCACTCGCGGACCTTATCGGCCCTCTCCGTCGACCTTCTCGGCCGGCGCAGGCTTGCGAGGTTGCTCGAGATGCGTGAGGCGGGGTCGCATCAGGACCGAAAGAACTGCGCGTAGCCGAGGACTGATCGGCGGGGCCGCGTCGTTGACCCACCTGGACCCGCCGCATGGGTTGTTCCGCGGCGAGCGGCCCGGGCGCGCCTCCGCCTGGGTGAGGGCGTGGTGACTCTGCACCCCGGTCGCGGCTTCCCGGTCGATGCCCCGCCTGCCCGGCCCGACCCGGGTGAGATCACCGCTGCGGTCGCGGGGCTCGGGTGCCGGTTTGCGGGAGTGATCTCACGCCGGTCGGGCGAGCGCGGGCCCCCGCCCGCGCCGGCGCCCGGGGTGCGGGCGAGTCACGCCTCACCACAGCGGTGGGGCCGCCCCGGGACCGATCCCCTCTCGGTCCCGGGGCGCCTCGACTCCCTACAGGAGCGCTCATGTCCCAGCCCACGATCCCGCAGCTCACCGCCCGCCACGCCACCCTCGCCGACCTGGTGGAGGTGCTGCGCGGGCAGCACGCCGCGAAGCTCGACGTCGTCACCGCCGCCCGCAACCTGCACGCCGCCGATGGGCGGCTGCACGTGGCCGGCGCCGCCCACGAGCTCACCCTGGACGGGGTCACCCGCACCGATGCCCGGCTGCTGCCCACCACCGCCGCGGACAACCAGATCGCGAAGAAGCTCGACATCCCGCCGCAGTACCTGCGCCGGGTCCGGGAAAACCACCTCGGCCTCTACGACGCCAACGTCAACGGCTGGCTCGCCCACGACCCGACCCGCCGCTTCCTCGTCCGCGGCCTCGCCGGGGAGGGCGAGACCGGGGTGATGCGGGCGCTGCTGTCGGACCAGTTCCGCATCGTCGACAACCTCGACGTGCTGATGTCCGCGCTCGACGGGATCCGCCAGGCCGGCGCACAGGTCGACATCACCTCCGCCGACCTGACCGAGACCCGGATGTATGTCAAGGTCCGCTCCACCGAGATCGCCGAATACGCCCCGGACCTGCTGGCCCACTACACCAGCCCGTTCTCCGGCGCCCGGGGCGCGGACAACCCGCTGGTCTGGGCCGGGTTCGTCATCTCCAACTCCGAGACCGGCAACGGCAGCTTCAAGATCTCCCCGCAGCTCACCGTGGAGATCTGCAACAACGGGATGACGCTGACCGAGCACGTGCTCAAGGAGGTCCACCTGGGCGGGCGCCTGCCCGAGGGGCAGATCCGCTGGGCCGACGACACCCAGCGGGTCGCGCTGGATTTGGTCATCAAGCAGGCCCGCGACGCGGTCGCGACGTTCCTGGACCGCGAGTTCGTCAGGGGCCGACTCGCCGAGATCACCACCGCCGCCGGGGTCGAGGTCACCACGCCGACCGAAACCCTGGAGCACGTGGGCAAGGCGCTGCGGTTCACCGGCGAGCAGCAGGACACGATCCTCAACCACTTCATCTCCGGTGGGGACCGCACCGCCGGTGGGGTCCTGCACGCGGTCACCTCCGCCGCACAGCGGATCACCAACGCCGACGCCGCCTACGAGATGGAAGCCCAGGGCCTGCGGGCGATGAGCCTCGCCGCGGCCCACGCCAGCCGCGGCTGACCCCCGGGAGGGGCGGCGCCAAGCGCGCCGCCCCTGCCCGCGCGGCCCGCCGGCTCTCCCGCTCTCGTCCAGGAGGACACCATGACCAGCTCTGCGCACACCGACCAGCCCACCAACCCCACGACCACCGGCGCGGGGTACGTGGCGGCGCTTCTCGAGCACGACCGGCTGCACCCGGCCGCGCTGGATCTCGATCTCGAACGGCCCGCCGTGCGGGCGATCATCGCGCTGTTCGTCGAGCTCAAGACCGGCGAACACGCCGACGGCGGCTGGAACGGCGGCGACACCGTGTCCACCCTGGCCCGGTGGTTCACCGGGCTCGGGATCGACCCCGGACGGTCCGCCCCCTCGCTGATCCGGGGCCTGGCCCGCGCGGTAGAGCGGCCGGGTCCCACCGCGGAGAAGGACTGTGCCGAGCTCGCGCTCCCCGCCCTGCAGGCCTACCGCGAACACACCGGCGCCCGGGCCGGTGACTTCGACGATCCGGAGGTGCTCATCGAGGTCGGCGGCGACCTCATCGCCGACCTGTTCCACCTCGCCCGCGACGCCGGGCTCACCCCGGATGCCCTCATCGACCCGGCGCTGCGGCACCTGCACGACGAAACCCCGCACGACAGCGACCGTCGAGGTTAGTGGCCATAAGGCAGGCGTCATGGCAGGCTCCGCCCTTCTTGATCAGTGAGAAGGGGGGGCGACGATGGCGAGCGATGTAGCGGTCTGGTGGCTCGTAATGCTGTTCGGACTCATCGGCCTCGCTGCGGTGGCGGTCTTCTTCGAGATTGCACACCACGTCCGTGCGGGCCGGCGGGAGGCGCGGGAGGCCGCGGCAGAGCAGGTCAGGGTGCTGGCGGACATCCGCCTGCTGAGTTGGGAGTTAGCCCGTCCGGGGGTCCCCGTGCCCGAGTACTTCTACCCGGAACGTCAAGAGGACCAGGTCTAGTTCGCTGACCTGCGGTTGGCCCTTACAGGACGCGATCACTCGCACCGTTGACCCGCTGCGAGCGCGCGGGTTCACCATCACCGTCCGGATCGACGGCGAGACCCGGCCGGTCGCGGAGGCCGAACGCGCGGGCAGGGCGGAGGACCGCGCGGGCCGGCTGAGGATCGCGGGTGGGGTGCGGCCGCTACGCGGCCCGCACCCCACCGGGAGCAGGAGGAGAAGGGACGCGGCCGCCCGGGCTCGGGTCGGTCGGGCCCGGCATGGCCGAGGCCGTGGTGGGTCCCGGCACGGAGGTCACCGGGTCCGGCTCCCTCCTTGTGGGACGGCGCACTCTGGCATCCCCCGCCACGGGCCTGGTGGGCGATGAACCGCCGCCGGCACCGCCCCGGGTGAACCCGCCCCGCACCAACACGACCCCGAGGGCGCGGACCCCCCGGCCGCCGCGCATCGCGGGTTCACACCGGCCGGGCCAGCGCGAACCCTCGCCCGGCCCGGCCGGTGGCTGCCGTGGAGTGCGTCCCACACCGGGACGCACTCCCCACCCGGGACAACCCGTTGTCCCGGGCCGATCGCTTTCTCGGAGGCCGCCATGATCCCGATCGACACCCCCGACCCGACCCGCACCGACACGGTGCCCGACGTCGAAAACCCCGACGTCGAAAACCCCGACGTCGAAAACCCCGGCGTCGATAACCCCGACGTGGAGAGCACCCTCGCCGCGGGCGGCGGCCGGCCCGGCGGGCTCGGCGAGTTGGTCTGGGCCGACCCCCGCGAGCTGGTGGTCGGGGTGAACACCCGGGTCGATGTCCGGCTCGATCCGCACTTCGTGGCCTCCATCCGGGACCGTGGCGTGCGGGAGCCGATCACGGTCCGTCGCCGCGTCGAGGACGGGGCCCTGGTCGTGCGCAAGGGCCAGCGCCGGACCCTGGCCGCGGTCAGGGCCGGCCTGGACCGGGTCAAGGTCCTCGTGGAGGTCGAGGCCGAGCCGGATGCGAGCGCCGCGGCGCAGATCGAGCGGATCGTCGATCAGCTCGGGGAGAACCAGCACCGGGCGAACATCGTCGACGTCGATGAGGTCCGCGCCCACCAGCAGCTGCTCGACCTGGGCCTGTCCGCGGCGCAGATCGCCCGGCAGACCCGGACCCCGGCCAGGCGGGTCCGGGCCACCACCACCGTCGCCCGCTCCGAGCTGGCGGCTGCGGTGCTGGACCGCTACGACATCACCCTGGACCAGGCCGCGGTCATCGCCGGCTTCGACGACGGCACCCCCGCCGGCCGGGAGGCGATCAAGACGCTGACCGTCACCGCGCAGCGCGAGCCCGAACGGTTCGCCCACGTGGTGCAGCGGGTCCGCAACGACCGCGAGGACACCGCGCTGATCGCCGCCCGCGCCGCCGAGCTCACCGACGCCGGGATCGCCGTGCTCGCCGACCTCGACGACCACGCCACCGCCCGGCGGACCACCGACTTGCGGCCCCGCGCCGACGACCCCTCGGGCACCCCGCTGCGCAGCGCGGACCACGCGAGCTGCCCCGGGCACGCCGTGCACCTCACGGTGTTGCGGCGTTCGTGGATCCGCGAAGAGGGCCCGCAGGTCCAGGAGGAGAGCTACTGCCTGGACCCGGCCGGGAACGGCCACGCCGACCGCTACGCGGGGGCCGCGTCGCAGGGGGCCGGGTCGCAGGGGTCCGGGTCCAGCTACGCGGGCCTGTCGGAGGAGCAGAAGGAGACCCGCCGCGCCGAGAAGCGCCGGGTGGTCGAGAACAACAAGGCGTGGGACGCCGCGGTCACGGTGCGCCGGGAGTGGCTGCGCACGGTGCTGCTGGCCCGCAAGACCGCGCCGAAGGATGCCGGGCGCTACATCGCGACCGTCCTCGCCCAGGGCGGCCACGACGTGCGCAAGGCCCTCGAAGGCGGCAACAAGCTGGCCTGCGAGCTGCTCGGCCTCGAGGTCCCGGCCGGCTACTACGCCGGGCGGGCGAACCCGATCGCGAAGCTCACCGAGACCGCGAACGCGGCCAAGGCCACCATGCTCACCCTCGCGGTCCTGCTCGCGGCCGCCGAGGACAGCCTCGGCCGGCACAGCTGGCGCAACGGCCTGCCCGAGAGCGCGGCCTACATGAGGGCGCTCAAGTCCTGGGGCTACCCGCTGGAGCCCGTCGAGGAGCTCGTCATCGACCCCCACGCCGACCGCGAGTCCGCCCAGGACACCACCGCCGCCGAAACCGGCGAGCTGAGCGACCTCGACGAATACGCCGACGAGACCGGCGACCCCGCCGGGGACGAGAACATCGGGGCCGAGGAACCCCAGGTCGGCGCCACCACCGACGAGGTCGGGGACGCCGAGGCGGCCTGACGCGAACCGGGTAGGGCGCCGGCCCCGCCGCCGCCCTACCCCCGCCACGCCGGCAAAGGCCAATGGAGTTGGCGAGGGGTCGGGGCGGGATCCCGGGGCCGAGCCGGTGCGGGTTCGCCCGGTGCCAGTCGCGAGCGCGGGTGCGGCACGAGGTGTGCGGCGGTGCGGTGCGGTGCGGGTTCGCCCGGTGCCAGCGGCGAGCGCGGGTGCAGCGCGGGTGCGCAGCGGTGCCGGCGGGTCGGGCCGGGCGGTACGGCCGGGTGGCCTCCCGGTCCTCGGCACGACTGGACCGCCCGGAGGTCAGCACAACCGGGTGGGGCGAGCGGGGAGATGAACCTGGCCGACCCATCCCGGTGAGACCGCGCTGCGGTCGCGTCCTCGGCTGCCGGTCGGGCAGGGGCGGTCCCACGCGGGATGGGCCAGCCAGAACCCCCTCCCCGTCCCCTTCGGGGACCCCACCCGGCCGCGCTGAGGCAGAGCCGCGTTCCACCCGCACCGACCACCGGGAGGCCCTGATGTTCCGCACCGCGATCACCCCGACCAGCTTCAACGCCACCGAGTGGCGCGACTTCGACGACCACGCCGAGCGCGAGGACCAGATCGGCGCCGGGCTGGCCGGGGCGCTCGCGGAGCCGGGCTTCTGAGCCCCCCGGGGCGGGCCCGCGCGGGCCCGCCCTGCATCGGCGGGATCGTCGCCCGCCACCTGCCCCGGCAGGGGCCCGCGCCGCCCTGACCTCGGCGCGGTGCCTCCCCGTCCGGACCCGAACAACGCCATCCCCACCGAGGAGAACCGCAACCATGAACAGCACCGGGCGCACCTACAACCGCTACGACCTCGTCACCCTCGACAGCCTGTTCCAGCGCCCCGGCGACGCCGGGAAGGTCTGGAAGGTCACCAAGGCGCCGACCGCGCGCAACCAGGTCAACTCCCCTGCCCGGCGAGCTGCAGGGGCGGGTGGACGTCCTCGTCGTGAACGCGCCTTACGTCCCCACCGCCGAGATCCGGCTGATGCCGCCGGAGGCCCGGGACCACGAACACCACGTCGCCCTCGACGGCGGCGCGGACGGCCTCGACATCCAGCGCCGGGTCGCGGCCGGGGCACCGGAGTGGCTGGCACCGGGCGGGCACCTGCTGATCGAGACGAGCGAGCACCAGGCGCCGCGGACCGTCGCGGCGTTCGAGCGGAGCAGGCTGGTCACCCGGGTCGCGTCCTTCGAGGACCTCGGCGCGACCGTCGTCATCGGCCGCTCACCGGTGCACACTGGAGGGCATGTCGAACAGCTGGGTCCCGGTTGACGCCTGCACCCTCCCGACGGCCCAGCAGCCGCTTCGCCTCGACGAGTTCGACGCGCTGTTCACGGCGTCGCTGCGCCGGGTCGAGCGGCGGGAGCCGGGCTGGCTGCGGCTGCACCTCGCGGGGACGGACGAGGTCGAGGCGCGGGTTAGGGACCTCGCCGCGCGGGAGTCCGAGTGCTGCTCGTTCTTCACGTTCGACGTGCGGCGCGGAGACGAGGTGATCGTCGACGTCCGGGTGCCCGGGAACCGGACCGAGGTCCTGGACGGGCTGGCGCGCCAGGCCGCGGGCTAGCCGATCACCGTCAGGCCCAGCGCGCCACAGACGTCCGCGGCCTGGGAGGGAGAGATGATCGCGCCCGCGAGGTCCCGCGGCGCGTCCGCGGTGAGCTCGCCCAGGTCCGCGCCGCGCAGGTCTGCGCGGTCGAGCCGGGTGTGGGAGAGGTCCGTCCCGCGGAGCACGCAGTTCACGAGCACGGTGTCGCGCAGGTCGGCACCGCGCAGATCCGCGTCACTGAGGTCGACACCGGTGAGGCGCAGCCCCTTCAACGTCGCGTCCTGCAGGCTCGCGAGCTGCAGGTTGCTGCCGTCGAAGCTGAAGGTCAGGACCACGCCGCGCAGCGACGTCAGGTCCGCGCCGACGAGCCGGCAGCCGTCGAACCGGGCCTCGCCGAGCAGCGCGCCCGTGAACCGCGCCTGCGAGAGGTCGACGTCGGTGAACCGCGATTCGCTCAGCTCCGCGCCGGTGAGATCCGCCCTCGCGAAGCTGCCGCCGACCACGTGGACGCCGTCCAGATCGGCGCCTCCCAACCTCGCCCCGGCCAGCGAGCACTGCTCGAACACGGCGCCGGAGAGGTCGACATCCGCCAGGTCCGCCTCGTCGAACGTGCAGCGGCGGAACACCCGCTCACCGGCTTGGCCACCCGCAGCGATCGCGCACAGCACCTCGGGATCGGCGGCGTCGCGGTCCTCGAGAACGGTCATGCACGCAGCGTGCCACGCACGATAGCCCCGACCTCCGGCCCCGCCTCCGCGACGACGGCCCCGTCCGGCGCCCAGATCCCGGAACGACCCGCGGCCTCCTGGAAGCCGCCGCCCGCCGCGCCGGCGAAGCTCGCCGTCACCACCCAGACGCCGTGCTCGGCGGCGACGCGCCTGGCGCGCTCGTCCGGCACGTCCGAGTCCTCCTTCGTCTCCAACCCCGGCGACGTAGGCGTCGATGCCCAGCGCGGCCGTGTCCGCGGCGTGCTGCGGGATGCCCGTGTCCCGGCAGACGGCGAGGCCGAGCCGCCAGCGTCGACGGCCAGGACGGCGGGCGCGTCCCCCGGCGTGAATCGCGCGGACTCCTCGTCCCCCACCCGCACCTTGCGGTGGACGACCGTGGCTCCGCCGCCGCGACGGCCAGGATCGCGATGTGGTCGCCGGGTAGCGGAGCCCCGGCGAGCGCGATCGAACCGGTCTCCGCGCAGGCGTCGACGAGCGGGGCGAGGCGCGGGTCGTCGGTGGTGATCACGGCGGCGTCGAGCTCGTAACCGGTCAGCGAGAGTTCGGGGAAGACGACCACACGGGCCCCGGATTCGCGGACCGCGGCGGCGTGGGCCAGGGCGTTGGCCTCGACGTCGTGGGGCTCGATGCGCGGCTGAGCAGCGGCGATCGGCAACGGCTCGGGCACGGCGGCTACTGCCCCACCGCGCCGTCGATCCGTTCCCGCAGCAGGTCCGCATGGCCGTTGTGCCGCCCGTACTCCTCGATCATGTGGATCAGCACCCAGCGCAGCGACATCGCACCCCGCCACTTCTCCTCACGCGTGACGTCCAGATCCGGCGCCTCCGCCACGAACCGGTCGGCGTGGGCGATCTCGGCCCGCCAGTTCGCCCAGGCCTCGGTGACGAGCGCGGGGTCCGGTGCCGCGCCGTCGAAGTCTCCGTCGGGGTCGGCCTCGGTGCAGTAGATCTTCGGGGCGTCCTCGCCGGACATGATCCGCCGGAACCAGCTGCGCTCGACCTCGGCCATGTGCCGCAGCAGCCCGAGCAACGACATCGACGACGGCTCGACGGAGCGCCGGGCGAGCTGCTCGGCGTCGAGGTCGGAACACTTCAGCTCCAGCGTCTCGCGCTGCCGGCGCAGGAACCCCGCGAGCATCGCGCGGTCGTCGCCGCGGGTCGGAGGTTCGGTGCGGGGGTCGTCCTCGATCTCGATCGACATGAAGTCATCGTCACCGGGCCCGCGAGCCGATTTCGCATCGCGCGCGAGACCGGTCCCGTCACCGAAACCGTCGGTGCCCGCAGGCACGATGCGGCCATGCACCCGCTCTCGCTCACCGCCATCGAACGAGCCGTACGGACCAGCTGGGGCGCCGACACCAGCACCCCCGAGTTCCGGTCGCGGTGGAGCCCGGAGAACCCGGCTCGCGACCAGTGCGGCGTCACCGCACTGGTGGTCAACGACCTGCTCGGCGGCGACCTCGTGCGGGGCGAGGTCCATGTCGACGGCGAGCGGGTGGACTTCCACTGGGGGAACCGCCTCGGTCTCGGCGTGGAGGTCGACCTCACCCGCGAGCAGTTCCGGCCGGACGAGGTCGTCGTCGGCGGCGTCGTCATCGCCCGCCCGTCGACGATCCGCCGACTGCGCGAGGAGTACGAGCTGCTCCGGGAGAGGGTGCTGGCGAGGCTCGCGGCGCCGATGGACGGCCCCGGATCCGCCGACGCGCGAGGCGCCGTTCCGTAGCGGTCGTCAGGACGGCCCGGGACCGGGCACGGTCCCGCGGACGGCCCAGGCCCGGGCTTGGAGCGGGATGGTTCCGTCGGGCTGCCGAGGCGAGGTATCCCGCAGCCGGTCACGGAGGGCGTCCCGGCGGTCGGCGGGCAGCGAGGCACAGTAGCCGGGCGCCGGGCCCTGGCCTCCGAGGAACGGGCGCCACAGGTCGTCGAAGTCCGCGAACACCGTGGGGACCTCGATCGGGGCGACGTCCACGTCGGCGAGCCCCGCCGACCCGAAGAGCGTGCGGAGGGGTTCCGGCCGGCAGAGCGGAAAGCGAGCCCCCTCGTCGAGCTCGAGGGCGCCGGGGTCCAGCGCGATCGCCGCGGCCCAGAACATCCGGATCAGCTGCATGCCGTCGGCGTAGTCCCAGACGTAGGCACCGATCAGGCCGCCGGGCCGGGTCACCCGCCGCATCTCGGCGAGTGCCTCGCCGGGCCGGAGCACGAAGTTGAGCGCCAACGCCGAGACGACCCGGTCGAACTGCCCGTCCGAGGCGGGGATCGCCGTCGCGCTACCCATCACCGCGTCGAAGGGCAGGCCGGCCGCGCCCCGCCGGGCTGCGGCGAGGTACGTCTCGGACGGGTCGACCCCGAGCACGCGGGTGGGCTGCTCGGTCGCCAGGATGGCGTGCGCGAGCGCACCGGTCCCGCAGCCGACGTCGCACCACGCCGACGGTGGCCTCGCCGGCAGCCACTGCAGGAACCGCGGCGCGACCAGCCGGCTCCACCGCCCGACGTACGGCTCGTAGGCCTGGTCGCTGGCCCATGCCTCGACAGGACGACCGGTCATCGGGGCGCCTCCTCCTCCGCCGTCCTCGGCAAGGATGCCGGAGCCGACGCGGCCCCGATACCGAGTGCTCCGCGAGCATCTCCGGCCGGACGACAACGGCCCTGTTCGCGTCTCCGCAGGTTCAGGGGCCGTTGGCACGAGGCCGCGGGCGAGGGCCACATCCCTGATCCCCGCTCCCGGGCACTCCGCGGCGTCAGGGCAGGAAGAGCCGGACGACCTGGTGTTCCACTGCGGTGCCCTGCTCGGGGTGGAACTCGAAGTTCGAGGACAGCAGCCCGGTCGCACCGTCCAATCTGCCGGTGCCCTCGATCCGCCAGGTCACGGCGCCTTGCAGCGTGCCCTCCTCGGCGGAGGACTCGATGACCCCGGCGCCGACGGTGCTCAGCCGCAGGCCTCCGCCGTCGAACACCATCTCGCCGTCCTCGTCGAAGGTCGTCTCGCTCGTCATCTTCACGTGGGTCTCGTAGGAGGCCTCGGTCGGCACCCCCGAGTCGTCGCCGTCCAGCAGCGTCACCGTGCCCGGCCCGGACTTGACGTCGAATCTCGGCGGATCGCCCGCGGGCGGCGTCGCCTGCGGTTCGAACCTCAGGAGCAGGGTCTGTCGTCGCATGCCACTCTCCTTCTCTTCGGTGGTGGACGAACTCGCACGACCGCGCGGACTCGGGTCGCGCCCGAAATGCGGCCGTGCTCCATATGACTCGGGCTTCGGCGGACGTGATACGCGCCGAGCAACGCCGTACGTCGTCTGTCCCCAACTGACCGCGGGCCGGACGGGGCGCTCCGAGAGCACCGCATCGACCTGGGATGGGCGATGCGGTTGTCCGGGCCGACCTGCCAGGCGATGGCCTACCCCGACGGTCCGGACCGGCCCGGACTGGGCTGCCCGCGACGGCCGGTACGCCGGATCTCCTGGAGCACCGGCGCCCGCCCCGCCTCGCGGCGGCGGGAGTGGTCGCGGCGGGGCTGTCATCGGCACTTCCCGGACATGATCACCGACGTCGACGCGGTGGCGCGGTCCGAACGGGACGAGCGGTTCGGTGATCCCTCGTGGCCGGGGGCGGTGATCGAGGAGGTTGAGCTCGTCGTCACCAGCCGCGACCGCGCGCACGGCCGCAGCGGGCGATGGACCGGGCACGAGACAGCGAGCCGCTCCAGCACCGCCTCTTCTGGCTGTGAGGCCAGCACACACACCGGGCGCCTTGCGCGGGGTGAGTCGGGCGCTGCCCAGCTCGAGGCAGTCGGACCGGAATCGGCGTCTGGCCTGGAGATCCGGCGGTGTGTCCGGGCCGGATGACGTTGGGTGCGGTGGCCCTCGCAGGGGCGAGGCTCCCGCCGTGGACGGCCGGTGTGGTTGGTGGAGACGCCCGAAGGGTCAGCACCCGGTCCGGGCCGTTGGTCGATGAACCCGTGCCCATCCATCCCGGTGAGACCGCCGCGCCGGTTCTCCGGGTCGGCCGGCGGCCGGGCATTGGCGGTCACCACGCGGGATGGACGAGCCGGAACCCCCGCCCAGACCCGAACCGCGCGCTGAGGCGGAGCCGCGTCACCCCCACGCACCGACCTCCAGACAGGAGCCCCGCCATGAACGAGAACACCTTCCACGGCAACGTCGGCAAGAACCCTGAGATCAACTACGGCAAGAACAACGGCATCGCGGTGGTCAACTTCTCGATCGCGATCAACTCCCGCCGGTTCGACCGGGCCAAGGGCCAGCGGGTCACCCGCCCCACGGTCTGGAAGGACGTGGTCTGCTTCGGCGAGTTCGCCGAGAACGTCTACGACAGCATCGCCAAGGGCATGGCCGTCACGGTCACCGGCGAGGAGGGCGACGACTCCTACACCAAGGAGTCCTACGAGCCCGGCGGCGAGGACATCGTCATCCGCCGCCACAAGATCGAGGCCCGCGACATCGCGGTCAGCCTCCGCGCCCAGCGCGCGAAGGTCACCAAGGTCGAGCGCAACCGCGGCGAGCAGCCCTCCGACCAGGCCCAGCGCAGCACCGCCCCGCAGCAGGTCGGCTGATCCCCCCGGGCGCGGCCCGGCCCTTCGGGGCCGGGCCCCGCCCGTCTCCCCCGCCCGTCTTGCTCGAAGGAGCCTCACGATCGTCGCCTGGATCGCCATGCAGGCTCGTCGCCGCGGCCGGGGCCGGCTGAAGTCCGCCGTCGTGCCCCGTACCGGCGTCCCCACGGCGCGGGACGCCGGTAGGCCGGGGCCGGCGGAAGACCTGCCGCAGCCCCGTGATCAGGGGCGCCGCTGTCCGGAGTTGATCGTGTCGGCGTCCCAGGCCAGCGAGTCGTCTGCGGTGACCGGCCACGCCTCCAACCGTGGGTGGGCCAGGACGGCGGCGACGAGGTCGCGGCTGCCGCCGACGAGTGTGGAGTCGAAGTCGATCTCCGTCGCGACGCACCAAGAGCGGTCGGCAGGCCAGAACAGGTTCGGTGACTGCGGCCAGATCCCACGCGGGTCCCCGAGCCCGCCGGCGTCGTCGAGCGGGCCGGTGAACAGCAGGTAGCTCCGCCCCGGCAGCTCAAGGCGCGGGCCCTCGAGGATCTCGAGGGGGAACGCCGACGGGGGCTCCTCGCTCACCCACCGACCATCGGGCAAGGTCCGGGTCACCGAGGCACCGCGGGTGTCGACCCAGTCCAAGCCCTCCCACAGCGCGAACACACACCGCTGCCCGGCGGTGTGGCCGGTCAGCACGTCAAGCAGCGCGGCCAGGGCGTCGGCAGGGAGGTTCCCCAGGTCCGGTGGGCTCCCCGCCCACGCCGAACGCTCGGTGACCCAGCCGTCGGCCATCGGGACGATCTCGGCGCGCGAAATCGCCCGCCATTGCATCAGCGGGTGCGCCGTGGCCCCCGTGCGGGCACACACCTGCACCCAGGACCCGGGCTCGCCCGTCATGGTGTGCGGAGGGTGCAGGACGCGGGCGTAGGCGTCGAACACCGCCGGCACGGTCGAACCGACCCTGCCGTCCAGGACCCGCAGACGATCGGCGATCCAGTCCCCGACGCTCACGTCGGACACCCAGCCCGGTCTTCCCATAGCACCCATGATCAGCGTTCCCGGTGGGCGTGGGCCACCGGATTGCCGGCGAGCCTCCGCAGCGGCGGGATCGCCGGGGTCTCCTCGCTTTTCGTCGCCGCGACGGTGCCCGAGAACCCGCCCTTGCCGGTCCAGGCCCTGCGCTCCGGCCGCGCGCGGTCGCCTGCAGCGAGCCCGGACCAGCAGGCGGAACCCCGGGCGTTCCCGGTCGCGCCGAAGCGAGGAGAACAAACCCCGTCCCGCCGTCTGGGCGGGACACCCGGAGCACCGCCGGTGGCCCGGGTGCAGCCCGCACAACTCGATACCGCCCGCACCGGCCCTGACGGGCCCGGGTGCGGGCGAGCCCCTCCGGGGGCCGGGCGCTGCCCGGACCCGGCCTCTCTCGGAGAAGGGGGCAAAGACACCCGCACCCCGCACCGGGGCGCGCGCAAATCCCAGGAGGAGAAGAAGCGATGGCGATCAGGTTTCTGAACCGGAAGAACCGCGAGACCGGCGGGGGCGGCGCAGAGCGCTGGTGCCCGCGCCTGCGGCAGCAGGGTCCGAGGCGCGAAGTTCGGGCTGCAGGACTGCTGCTCGAACCCCGAGTGCCACCGGATCCTCGTGGCCCGCAGCGAACAGCCCGCGGCCCGCTGAGCACCCCCGTCACCACCAACAGAAGGAGCACCGTCATGGACTGGCGAAACAAGGGCGCCTGCACCGACGAGCCGCCGGAGTTGTTCTTCCCGCTCGGCAACGCCGGGCCGGCCGCCACTCAGATCGCTGAGGCGAAGGCCGTCTGCGGGCGCTGTCCGGTGACCGACCGGTGCCTGGCGTGGGCGATGGCGCATGAGGACCACGGCGTGTGGGGCGGCCTGGATGAGTTCGAGCGCCGCGAGCGCCGTGGGATCGACCGCCGGGGCCGTTCCGGCCGGCGCACCGCCGCCCATCCGGCGGCGTGACCCACCGGCACCGACGGGGTGGGCCGGGCCAGCTGACATCTGGCCCGGTCCGGCCGGACGGTACCGCGCACCCCACCCGCACCGCATCGACCGCCGCCCGAACACCCACCCGAGCGCCACCACCGGAGCAGCACCACCGGAGCCGGGACCACGCCGGCCCGGTCTGATCAGCAGGAGGAAACGACATGACCACCGCGACCAACACGACGCCGGCGGCCCGGGGCCCGGTCACCGGGCCCGGTGGTGTCGGGTCCGATGTGGCCCGTTCTGTCGGTGGCGGGTGGCACCCTGGTGACGATCACCGACGGGGAGCGTCGCCCATGAGCAGCCAGGCCAGCCCGAACCCGCGCCCGACCCGGCTGATGCAGGCTGCCCTCGACGCCGCCGCGGCCGGTCTGTACGTGTTCCCGGTGTGGCCGAAGGGCAAGCTGCCCGCGGTCAAGGACTGGGAGAACGCCGCCACCCGGGACCCGGACACGATCACCGACTGGTGGAACGCCCGGCCCTACAACATCGGGCTCGCGGTGGGTCGCAGCAGGATCCTGGTGATCGACCTCGATCAGGGCCGCGGGCAGGAGGCCCCGGAGGAATGGGCGGGGGCGAGCGGGGGCCGGGAGGTGCTGCGCCGGCTGGCCACTGCCTCGGGTGAACCCGACCCCGGCGCCACCTACACGGTCACGACCCCGACCGGCGGCGAGCACCTGTACTACCTGATGCCCGAGGGGCTCGAGCTGCGCAACACCCAGAGCGGTCTCGGCTGGAAGATCGACACACGGGGGCACGGCGGGTTCGTCGTCGGCGCCGGCTCCGTCCGGAGCGAGGGCATATACCGGGTGGCCCGGCACGGGAAGGTCGCCCCGCTACCGGCCTGGCTGGCGACGGCCCTGACCCCGCCGCCGCCTCCGTTGCCGGCGGAGCCGCTGCAGCTCTCCCGGATCCGGGCCGGCGCGTATGTGCGGGCGATCATCGAGAGCGAGGCCGCGGACCTCGCGGCCGCGCAGACCGGGAGCCGGCACGAGGCCCGGCTCAAGGCCGCCCGCACCCTGGGGCGGCTCGTCGGCGGCGGGGGAGCTCGAGGAGCAGACCGCGCGGGAGATCCTGCTCGACGCCGCCGCCGGGCACATCGGGCCCGACACCACCGAGCGCGAGGTCGTCCGCGACATCGACGACGGCATCGCCTTCGGCCGGAAGCTGCCGCGCACCATCCGGCGAGGACGGGGCCAGACATGACCGGTTCGCGCGGCCGGCGGCTGCCACCCCGGGGCCCTCCCCCGCCCCGGCGCCCACGCCGACGGCCGGGCGCCTCTGGCCAAGCGGCCGCCCGGTCCGGCCTGAGCTGGCAACTGCCGCGGTTTTATCGTCAGCCCTTCCTCGCTCCATCTCGTTCCTTCCTCTGTCTCAGCCACCACCACAGCCGCTCTGTCGAACGCCGGTCGATTGACAGCGCGACTTCGAACCACATCCGGCTGTTGGTGTCAGAAGTCGTCCATCCCGCCGAAGTCACCCAGGCCCTGGTCGTTGATTCCGGGATCGCTCACGCCCGGGGCGATCCCGGGCTCCTGCCCGGGGGCGTCGCCGGCCATGTCCTCGCCCCCGGCCATGTCCTCGCCGCCGACGTCGTCACCCAGGAATGCGTCGGCGACGGCGCTGCCCACGAAGGCGCCGGCGACGCTGGCCAGCAGGCTGCCGGCGATCATGCCTCCCATCCCCATGCCGCCGCGGCCACCGCCGAGGGTGCGTTCCATGGTGCCGGGCTGGCGCATTTCGGCGCGGGTGGCCATCCGGGCCAGCGACTGGGGGTCGTCAGAGCTGGCGCGTTCGGAGGCGGGCACGGCCTGTCCGACGTCCTCGAGGACCTTGCGGCGCTGCTCGGGTGTGAGTTTGGCGAACGCTTCGGCGTGGGCCTGCTCGATGGTCTCGGGTGGGGCGGTGCGCAGCATGTAGCGGTAACGCTGCACAGCCGCCTCGTCCGGGTCCTGCGCGGAGCGCTGGCCGGCCGGGGCGCTTGCGGCGGCGCCGGGCCGCGCCCCGGCCGAGCCGAATGGGCCACCGGGCGCCTGCCCACTGGTGGAGCCGGTCAGGCGTTCGCGCAGCTTGTCGAGAAGTCCCATTCCCATCAAACCTTCCTGGTGCGGAGCGTGCCGCGCGCCGCGGCCCGCGTCGGGTCTTGCCTGCGGGTGTTGGTGGGCCTGGGTTCAGGGGTGGGGCCGGGTGGCCATGGCGCGGAGGCGGGCGATGCGGTCGGCGGTATCGGGGTGGGTGGAGAACATCTGCATCAGCCCACGGCCGGAGAACGGGTTGGCGATCATCAACGCGCTCACCGGCGCGGCGTCGGGGGACGGGGTCAGCGGCCGGGCCGCCACACCGCGTTCGATCTTGGCCAGGGCGGCGGCGAGGGCCTTCGGGTCGCCGGTGATCTCAGCGCCCGAGGCGTCGGCGGCGTACTCGCGCGACCGGCTGATCGCGGCCTGGATCAACCCCGCGGCCAGCGGTCCGATCAGCGCCAACAGGATGATCTCCAGGAAGCCAGGGCCGGAGTCCTCGTCGCCGCCGAACCCGAACAGCGCCCCGAGCTGGGCGATGTTCACCAGGATCATGATCATGCTGGCCAGGCCGGCCGCGACCGAGGCGATGAGGATGTCGCGGTTGCGCACATGGCTGATCTCGTGGCCCAGCACGCCGCGCAGCTCGCGCTCGTCGAGCAGCTCGAGGATGCCGGTGGTGACGCACACCGCGGCGTGGCGCGGGTTGCGGCCGGTCGCGAACGCGTTCGGCGTCGCGGTCGGGCTCACGTACACCCGGGGCATCGGCATCTGTGCCCGCTCGGCGAGCTCGGCCACGATCGCGTGCAGCCGCGGCGCCTGAGCCGCGGTGACCTGCTCGGCGCGCATCGCGCGCAGCGCGAGCCGCTCAGAGTAGAAGTAGGACACCCCGTTGATCCCCAGGGCGATCACCGCGGCGACGACCAGCCCGGTGGTCCCGCCCAGCCACTGACCCACCAGCAGGATCAGCGCCGACAGAACCCCCAGCAGCACCGCGGTCTTGAACCCGTTGCGTAGCACCTGCACCGAACCGTCCTCCAGGCTCGTGGGAAGCGACACTGCGGACATCCCGCCCTAAGGGGCAACGGGCCCGTGATCTCGCGTTCCGCGCAGGAAATACCCGCCGAAGCCGATAACACTCGGGCCGCGCCACGATCGCGGTGCGCCTGAGGCCGATCCGGCCTGATCGCCACTACAGGCCGAATCACCGAACGGCGCTTCGCGCTGCCGGGTTCTGACCCGGGTGAGCCCGGTCCGTCCAGCGCGTTGGACGGAGATCGGCCCGCGGCACTGGGCCGAGGTCGGCGGCACCTTCGGGGCGCGGATGGCCGCGGCGGTGGAGCAGGCCCCGCTCTACTACGGGCTGTTCGGGCTGGTCGGGCCCGGTCTGCTGACCCGGGCGGCGGCGCACCGGATCGCGGCCGGCTTCCCCTCGCACCGGTCGCTGCGGCCCGCCGACGCGGCTTGCGCGTTGGACTTCCGCCCGACCCGGTGTGGGTGGCGCGACCTGTGCGAACCGTGGCCTGCCGAGGAGCCGGCAGGTTGGGCGGACGTCGCGCTGGGGGAGCTGGCTGAGCGCACCCACCGCTACCACGACCAGCACGCCCCGACCGGGACGATCGGCGTACCCGGGGTCGAGCGGGGCCTGGCCCGCACCTACGGATGGTGGTCGGCCGCGGAGGACGTCTACCGGTCCGGGACCATCGGCGCGGACCTCGAGGAGCTTCTGGCCGGCGACGAGCCGACCGTCGAGCAACTGCGGTCGCTGACCCCGGCCGCGGTGGTGTAGGAGACCGCGCGGCTGGCCGAGCGGCTGCGGACCTCCGGCACCCTCGATCAACTGCACGAGCTGGCCCGCCGGCCGCCGTCGGGGGCGCCGTTGGGGCATGCCGGGCCGGCGTTCGTGGCGCACTGGGCCAATGGGGATCTGCTGGTCGGGGACACCCTGGTCGACGTCAAGACGGTCATCCGGGCCGAGCCGGCGAGCAAGGTCGCGGTGTGGCTGTGGCAGGTCCTGGCCTACGCCTGGCTGGACTCGGTCGGTGACCGGTACCGGATCCGGTCGGTCGCGCTTTACCTGTCCCGGCACGGGCTGCTGGTCCGCTGGAGCGTGGACGAGCTCGCCGCCCGGATGCTCGCGCACCCTCGCACCGGGGGCAGTGGCCCCGCCGCCGCCCGGGAGGAGTTTCTGGCGCTGGTCGGGCGGCTCGCCGCGGCCGAGGGCGCGATCCTCGACCCCTGATCGAGAGGGTGAGTGGGAACCGGACTCAGCAGTGCGGGATCGCCTTCTTGTTCTGCAGCCAGTCTTCACGCACCCAGCCAAAGTGCCCTCGGTCGACGGCTCCTCGCGGTTCGACATGGTCACCTGGCCGCGGTCGCGGGGTTGGTGCTGGTCACGGTGGGGCGGCGGCGCAGTTGCCCCGGTGGGGGCGGCGGGTGCCGGTCCGCGGTGAGGCACCGGCGAGGGCGACGGTGGCCCGGTGCGGGTGGGTGCGTCCTCCGGTGGTCGGCACGACTGGACCGCCCGGAGGTCAGCAGATCGGGGTGGGGCGAGCGGGCAGATGAACCTGGCCGACCCATCCCGGTGAGACCGCGCTGCGGTCGCGTCGTCAGCTACCGGTCGGGTGAGGCGGTCACACCGGGATGGGCCAGCCAGAACCCCCTCCCCGTCCCCTGCGGGGACCCCACCCCGACCTGCTGAGGCAAAGCCGCGTTCCACCCGCACCGACCACCGGAGGACACGATGGCTTTCACCCTCGACACTGAGATCACCCAGCTCTCCACGGCCGAGGCTGTCGCCTTCCAGCACTGGATCGAGGACACCTTCCCGGAGGCCACCAAGGCCAGGCCCGAGAGCCTCTGCCCGGACCTGGTCCCGCCGTTCTGACCCCCGCAAGGGGCCGCCCCCCGCCGGGGCGGCCCCCCAGCGGTGACCACGCAGCCAAGGACGGCATGCCCTCCGCGCAGCTGCTTGTCCAGACGGTGAAGACGATCTAGGCGGGCGGGCGCTCCACCGCGAGCCGAAGCCCGGGCTCGCTTCGGCTGACCGGCCACGGCGGCGCAGCCAGGGGTTCGGCCCGGCGCGCTGTCGGGTCCGGACGTGGCGAAGGGGACGACGAGCAGCGCTGACTGATCGTCGTCCCCTTCCACCTACGGGAAAGGCTGTCTCGGCTGTCCCCGGTCACCACCGCCGGGACCGGAACACCGTGTGCCTCGACCAGCAGGTTCTAGCTGGCGATCTGCTCCGGCGAGGTACCCGCCGGCCGGTCCTGGAGCTCCCCGGTGGCGTCCCGGATGGCTTGTTGTCGCTGGTCGCAGCCGGTTCGGTCGGCGCCGGGGTGCTGCGGCGCTGGGTGCGCAGCAGGGCCCGGACCTTCTTGACCGGGATCTCGAACAACGCGGATAGCTCGTCCGCGCTGCGGCCGAGCTCGTTCAGAACGGCCAGCACGGCCGTCTTCCGCGCGTCGATGTCGGCGAGCTTCGCCGCGGCGCCGTCGATGACGGCCTGGCGCTGCCGGTCGAGGTCGGCCAGCGCGACGTCGCGGGCGGCGATCACCTCGTCGGCCTCCCCAGCCGTCGCCGCGTATCCGGCGAGCGCCTCGTCTTCGCGGCGGCGGCGTTCGGCTGCCGCGGCGTCGAGCTGGTCGCGGGCCGCGGTCAGCCGTTCCAGGCGTTGTTGCTCGGCCGGGGGACGCCGGGTCCGGCGGGGCTGGCCCCGGCCGGTCGTGGTCGTCGACATCAGTCCTCCCTGTTGATCTCTCGTTGATCGACACTGGCCCCGTCAGCGTAGGTAGCGACCAGCGCAAACACCACGGCTCACGGCCTCGGAAAGGCACGCCCCACGCCCCGCTGAGGGCTCGTCCGGGGCCCTCGGCCGGTCACGGACGCCACGAAATGGTCGCCAAGCCGGGGCACAGGCGGGTTCCGGCGAGACACCCCGATCGGTGAGCACCACGTGGCACCCCGATCCCCCGGTTCGTGCTGGTCGCGCCGATGGTCGGGTCGGTCCTCCGGGACATGGCGGCACCCGAATCGCCCGAAGGGTCAGCGCAACCGGACGGGGCCAGCGGCCGATGAACCCAGCCCGCCCGTCCCCGCGAGACCGGGCTGAGGCCATCGAGGCCAGCCGCCGGCCGCCGTCCCCTGCAGGACGCGGGCGGGCAGCACGTGCGGATCGACGGCGGGTTCACCAGTGAGGAGCTCCCGCACCTCATCGGGTGGCTCACCGCGGTCTAGATGGCCAGCACCGAGTAGCCGCGGAGCGGCTCAGAAGAACCCGCGCACCCCCGGCGGACCCTTCCGCGTGTCCATCAACGCGACGCAACCGGTCACCAGTCACTGCCTCCCGGGGCCCTCCCACGGGCACCCCAGGACGGCCTCTCGGCCGCCGGCCATGCATCCAGATGCTGCCCAGAAGGCCGCTGAAGCCCCCGTCAAAAGCGCGGCGGGACACCAGCACGGGGCGCCCGCCCAGAACGCCCCAGAGATCGACGCGCCTTTCTCCTAGCCCGAGCCTGACGCGGCTGCTCCACAGCCGCCACAGCCGGCCTCTGGGCCCTCCACCGACCACTTCTCCTCCACTGCTCTTCCTCCCACACCTGCGTTCTCTATCCCCCTGCTCATCCCTCCATCACCCATCACCCTCCTCCTCTCATGATCCACTTCTCTCTTCATCTCGCCGCTCTCATGCCCTAGCCAGTCCTCACCACTCGAACGCAACAGACCCATGCATTAGCCTAATGATCTTGGTAGGGTGATCACGTGGGCTTCCTCGGGATCACCGCCGTGTCTGCGGGCGCGGTGGACTACCTCCTGCGAGGAAGCGGCTGCGCCGAGCACGAGCACGAGCCCTCCCCGGCCGAGCACGACCTCGATCGCGACGGCCCCGACGCCGCCCCGAGCGATGGCGGGGGGAACGGGTCGCCGGCCGCCGGGGCGGGCTACCTGCTGGCGGCGGCGGAGAAGGAGCCACCCGGGGTGTGGTTCGGCGGGGCGCTACAGGAGATGCTCGGGATCGCGCCCGGGACGGCGGCGACTGAGCACGATGTGCGGGCGGTGTTCGGGAAGCTGATGCGTCCGGACTCGACCCCGGACGAGCCGAAGTTCCTGGGGCGTCCGCCGCGCAAGTTCAAGTCCACCGCGGAGCGGGTCGCGGCCGCGCTGGCGAAGGAATCCGACGCCGGGGAGGAGCGCCGCCGGGAGATCGAGACGGCCGCGGCGGCGTCCGGCCGCAAGGCGGTGGCGTACTACGACCTGACGTTCTCGCCGCAGAAGAGCGTGTCGATCCTGCACGCCGCGCTGCGCTCGCAGGGCCGGTCCGAGGACGCCCAGGCGGTCGTGGATGCGCACCGGGAGGCGATCGCCGAGGCGATGGCGTTCATCGAGCAGGAGGCCGCCTACACCCGCTCCGGCTACCACGGGAAGACCGCCGGTGGGCAGTCCGTGGGCCGGTTCGACGAGGCGACGGGGCTGGTCTGGACCCGCTGGGACCACTCCACCAATCGCAATCAGGAACCGCAGCTGCACACGCACGTGGCGGTGCTGAACCGCGTCATCGAGCGGCGCAGCCGCAACATCCAGGCTCTCGACGGCAAGGGGTTCAAGGCCATCAAGTTCGGTGCGGTCGCGATCTACGACCGCACGCTGGAGACCAGGCTGGCGGCCAAGCTCGGGGTCGTCATGGCCATGCGCCCCGACGGCAAGGCGCGCGAGATTCTGGGGGTAGACCAGCAGCTTTGCGCTGAGGCGTCCTCGCGGGCGCGTCAGGTCGAAGCGAACCTGGACGCCCGCATCGAGGAGTTCCGGCAGCGGCAAGGTCGTGAGCCCTCCCCGCGGAGCGGAAGAGCATGTGGGGTCTGGCGAAGGTGGAGGACCGCGCCCGTAAGACCGGGGACATCTCCCCGGCCGAGCAGCTCGACAACTGGTCCGGGCCACGCCTGGAGGCTCTCGGCAATGTGGTCGTCGATGTTGCCGCACACGCCGACCAAGTACGGCGGCGCGGGCATCCCGACCAGCACGGATACGTGCACCGCACCCGCGAGGAGGCCTTGCAGGCCGCCGTCCACTCCGTGCAGGCCAGCAACGCGACGTGGGACTTCGGGCTCCTGCAGAACGCGATCAAGGTGGAGTCGGATCGCACGCCTGCACTCGAGGGTGTACTGCGGGATCTGACGAACGAGGTGCTCCGCAACGGTGCGGCTTACGGGATCGTCACGGTGTCGATGCCCGATCCGGGCGAGGTGCCGGAGGTGCTGCAGCGTGAGGACGGGAAGAGCATCTATCGGCCCCATCAGCACGAGCGGTACGCGACGTTCGAGCACCTGGCGATGGAGACCGCGCTCGTCGCGGCGGCCCGTCGCGCGGACGCGCCGGCGCTGACCGGCCCGGAGCTGGAAGTGGCCCGGGTGGAGCTCGTTGCCGCTGGTCTGGGCCCGGATCAGCTCGATGCTGCAATCGGCATCCTGTCCTCCGGACGCGCCGGCGATGTTCTCCTCGGCCCCGCAGGTGCGGGGAAGTCACACACCGTGGGGGCGCTCGCGCGCAGCTGGGAGCGCGGGGTCGGGGGCCGCGTGATCGGTGTGGCGACCTCGCAGCGGGCCGCGCAGGTCCTCGAGGACGACGGCGTCACCGCGATGAACACCACCCGGTTCCTGAACCGGTTCGCGCCGAACGATCGCGGACAGGTGCGGGACCGGCTGCGGCCAGGGGACCTGGTGGTCGTCGACGAAGCGGGGATGTCGGCGACCGGGGAGCTGGACCGGATCGCGAAGCTCGTCGGCGAGGCCGGCGGGAAGCTGCTCTACACCGGCGACCCGGAGCAGCTGGTCGCGGTGGGTGCGGGCGGAATGCTGGACCTGCTGGTGCGCGACAACGGCGCCTACCAGCTCACCGAGATCCGCCGGTTCGCCGAGCCGTGGGAGCGCGCGGCGTCGCTGCGGCTGCGCTCCCGCGACGCGAGCGTGCTCGGGCTCTACGAGGACTCCGGGCGGCTGCACGGCGGGACCAAAGAGGCGATGATCGACGCCGCGGTCCGCGGCTATCTCGCCGATACCGTCCGCGGTAAGGAATCTCTGCTGGTCGTGGGGGACAACGACCACGCCAGCCACCTCTGCGCGTTGATCCGCGCCGAACTGGTCGCGCGCGGGTACGTCGAGCACGAGGTGTTGGGCACGCTGCGCGACGGCAACCACATCGGCGTCGGGGACCTGGTCCAGGCCCGCCGCAACGACTACGACATCCGGGTCGAGGGCAACGGGGCGGTGACCAACCGGGTCGCCTACCGGGTCGCCGGGCGCAACCCCGAGGACGGCACGCTGCGGGTGGTGGCCGCGAACGGGCTGGTCGCGCACCTGCCCGAGGGCTACGTCAGCCGTCACGTCACCCTGGCCTACGCCTCCACCGTGCACGCCGCGCAGGGCCGCACCGTCGACATCTGCCGGGCGCTGATCGAGGAGAACACCGACGCGCACGCCCTGTACGTGGGGATGACCCGCGGCCGGGAGGAGAACCTCGCCTACGTGGTGTCCGCGCGGCCCGCGGACGAGCACAACCAGAACAGCCTCGACACCACCCCGCGGGCGGTGCTGGCATCGATCATGGGCCGCGAGCACGAGATCGATGCGGCCTCGGCCGAGATGACGCGGCGGTTCAACGAGGAGGAAGGCCGCTCGCTGGCCTTCGTCGGGACCCAGCTGGACCGGCTGTCGGAGGAGTTCGGGCGCGGCCGCTACGACCAGCTGCTGGCCGGGATCCTCGGCGAGCAGATCGCCGCCCGGATGCGTGGCGAGGACGGCTTCGGGCGGCTCAACCGGACCCTGCGTGAGGCCGAGCTCGGCGGCCACGACGTCGAGACCGTCCTGCGCGAGGCGGTCGTCATGCGCCGGCTCGGGACCGCCGCGTCGGTGTCGGATGTGCTGCGGTGGCGGCTACGCGAGCGTGTGCTGGACTCCCGTACCCCCGAGCACGACCCGAGCGACATCCTCGGGGTGAACGCCCCGGCCAGCTGGGCCGACCTGGCCAGCCGGGTCGACGGGGAAGCGGGCCGATACGGGCAGGTGCTCGCCCAGGCGTGCCAGGACCGGGAGGCCGAACTCGCGGAGCAGGTCGCCCTCGACCAGCCGCAGTGGGCGGTGGCGCACCTCGGACCGCTGCCCGACCCCGGCCCGGAGCGCGAGGAGTGGGTGCACCGCGCGGGGATCGCCGCGGCCTACCGCGATCTGCGCAGCGTGCCCGAGACCAGCGTCTCCCTCGGTGAGGCGCCCGCGCGCGAGCAGGTGTTCCACCGGGCGCTGTGGCAGCGCGCCTACGCCGCGCTGGGCGAGCCCACCGACGCGCTCGACTACGCCGCGGCGTCGGAGACCGAACTGCGCCAGATCCGCGACGCGGCGGCCCGCGAGCGCACCTTCGCCCCGTACTACGTGGCCGAGGAACTGCGCGACACCCGCCTGGCCGCGCAGGAGTACCGCCACGACGAGGCCCTGTTCTGGGCCGAGACCGGGCGCCTGCCCCTCGGGTCGCCGGAGCGGGCGCGGGCCGAGGCCGAGATGACCCACGCCGCCGAAGCCGCCGCCGAACTGGAGGCGCGCGCCGAGCACCTCGCCGCGGTCCACGCCGCCCGCGAGGCCTGGGCCGCCGAGGCCGCCCGGGCCGAGCAGCGCGCCCAGCTCGCCGGGGACGAACTGGTCAAGCGCGGCCTGCCCCGCGACCCGCAGCCCGCCGAGGTCGCCGAACAGACCTCGCTGTTCAGCGTGCTCACCCCGCAGGAGGCCGCCGAACTCGACCACGACCTCGAACCCCTCGACCCCGCCCAGCTCGACCTGGGCGTCGACGACGACCTGCGCCCGCCCTACCTGGTCGCCGAACCCGAACGCGACGCCGATCAGGGCCTCGTCGAGGAGGTGCAGGAGGTGACGATGGACCCCAACCAAGAGCCCATCTTCGAGGCCACCCCGACAGCAGCGGACATCGCCGCCGCCCGGCCCCTGCGCTCCACGCCCGAGGAACACCTCGTCGACCCGGACGCCGTCACCGTGCGCGAGGCGCGGCGACAGGCCGAGATCCTCGCCGACCTCAACGCCCAGCGCGCGCGGGCGGCGAGCGACCCCGTCGTGCAGTGGCAGCGCCAGCGCGACGAGGCCTCCGAGACCCTCGAACAGGAGCGGCAGCGCCGCGACCAGGGCCTCGCCCGCGACCTCAGCGCAGACCGCAGCCTCGACCTGGCTCGCGAACAAACCGTCGACGCCGGCCCCGAGATCGGGCTCGACTTCGACTGATCGCCGCCGCGGCCTGTGCCGTCAGAGGCGCTCGATGATGTCCACGACGTTCCACCGGGCCGGCGAGCCCAGCCCGTACCGGCAGTACTGCCGGGGAAAGTCGGCGACGTACTGGCCCAGGTCCGGGTAGGTCAGCTCCTGGAAGCCCATCCAGGTGCGTTCCTCGCTCCAGCGAGCGCCGATGCTCTCCCGCAGGGAGAGGTGGATACCGTGGACGTGATCTACTGCGAACGACCTCAGGCCGGCGCGCAGGTCCTCAGCGGCGAGGGGCCAGCACTCGCCGTCGTGATCCGCGATCCCGGTCCGGCCGATGAACACGTGGTCGTGGAACCGGGCGATGTCGCCGGGGTCGCCGGTGTAGGTGTGGGACACCCGGGTCAGGGACAGCCGACCCGGCAGGTAGCGGCCCATCGAGGGCTTGCCGGGGATCTCGACGTGCTCACCGACCTTGAGCAGCGCCACATCGGCGATCGCCTCGAGCGCGGCCGCGATCCCCGCCTCGTGCGCCTCCCGGACCGCCTCCACCAGCCGAGGCTGATCAAACCGCTGGGAGAACGTGTACAGCAGCCCCAGCGAGGTCGGCGTCTCGAAGTAGATCTCGATCGCCGAACTAGGCGGCTCCTCGACGGCCGGGTCGAACAGCGGCAGAAACCGGTCCGTCACCGCACCCAGAGTCGCCGTCATGATCGTCGCCGCCTTCCCTCCCCCTCGCGCCGATCAGGGTACGGCGGTCAGGTCGCTCTTGGCATCAGCGCTGTGGGAGGTCGCCCGGCGATGACCGTGCCGGATCCGGACGTAGACGATGTGCGGGCGAGGGGGCTGACCCGCGCCGCCCCCAGCCAAAGGACAACCGCTCAGAGTCCTCTGCGCCGGGCCCGGAGCAGCCACCCGCCAGCTGCGGCGGCGCCGACGACGACCGCGCACAACTCCGCCGCGTGCCGCGTTGAATCCCAGTTAGGCACGCTCATGCCCGCGAGCGTGCCCTTGTGGGTCGACGTTCGCGCGGCTCCACGCCGTGGCGTTTGGGGAACTGGCAGAGCGGCACGGTGTCTCCGTGCAAGCGAGGATCCACGCCAGGCTCACCTACATCGCATCGACCTTTGGCATGATCTCCTCCTTGAGGCGCTTCAGGTCATCGAGCGTCTTCGAAACCGGCACATCCTGGAATGGCGGCCAGATCAGGGGCATCGTGAGCCCAGCTTCCTTATAGCGCTTGAGCGAGTCGGTGATCTGCGCGGCGGTCCCTACCAGCAGGTTGCTGAGCTTGCCCTGCGGCGTCTGATCTGTCTCCTCATCAGTGATCACGAACCAGATCATGCTGCAGATGTCGAGGTCGTCGACCAGACGAGTGCTGCCCAACTCCTCAAGTTCCTGCTGAATCACGCCGCGCCACCTCTTGAGCTCATCGGGCGTGTCCTGGATACCGATCCAGCCCGACAGCCCGTACTTCGCGATGCGGAGCGCGGAGCGCTTTGGATCCTTCAGGCCGCTCATGTAGATGGGAGGGTACGGCTTCTGCACAGGCTTCGCCCCGAAGCCGCACCGCTCGAAGTCCGCAAACTCACCGTGGTACTCAAAAAGATCGTTCTCCCAGATCCCGTGCATGATCTCGATCGTTTCGCGAACGTGCTTGTGTCGCTTGGGGAAGATGTGTGTCGCGCTTGCTGCCGCGAACTCCTCGGGCATCCAGCCCGAGCCAACGCCGACGTTGAGTCGACCGTTCGAGAGATGATCGATAGTAGCGAGCTCCGCGGCGAGAACGCCTGGCGAACGGAATGGAGTGTCGATGATGCTCATGCCGATCCGCAGCTTGGTCGTCTTTGCCGCGAGCCAAGGGATCAGCGGCATTCCCTGAAGGAACTCGCCTCGGGCAGACACCGGCAGGCCCTTGGGAAACCCATCCATCATGCCGAACGAGTACTGGAGCTCTTGGGTGTCAGAGACTTCCGGGACGACGATGCGGTCGAGTGTCCAGACCGAGTCGAAATCGAGATCCTCGGCAAGATTGGTGAGGTCTTCGAGTTCCTTGACGGTCACCTTGTCGCGGAAGTTTGGCAGGTAGAGAGCAAGCTTCATGGTGGAGGACCTCCATGCCGTGAATTGGTTGGGCAACATTGGAATGAGCGGTGACGATTAGCGGCGGATCGACAGTTCTCTCGGCATGTGCTGGCACGCTTTCCTTGAGGCGCCAAAATTGACTCAGCGAGGACTGCGGTGCAGACAAACGGGGCACCGAGCGTTGTCGTACACCATTTTATGGACTATGTGTGGCGAGAGGCCCACGCAGGCTACATTGCGGATAACGCGGTCTCTGAAAATTGATGGGCGGATCGGAGGGCCTTCTTGTCGAGCTTGCCGACCGAGGTCAGGGGTAGTTCGTTGACGAGGCGGATGCTCTTCGGGATCTTGTAGCGGGACAGCTGGTCGCGACAGTGGGCGGTGATAGCTTCGGGATCTACGGAGCCGTTGCTCGTGCCGATTACGAAGGCCACTACCGCCTCTCCCCAGTCCGGATGCGGTAGCCCTACAACTGCGACTTGGGCTACCCCGTCGACCTGCGCGATGACGTTCTCGACTTCATTGCAGTAGACGTTCATCCCGCCAGTGATGATCATGTCATTCTTGCGGTCTACGAGGTAGAGGTAGCCGTCCTCGTCGAGCCGGCCGAGATCGCCGGTGTGCAGCCAGCCGTCCTGGATCGTTTGAGCCGTCTTCTCCGGCAGCCCGTAGTAGCCGATCATCGTGTAGGCCGTTTGTGCTACGACTTCGCCGACGACGCCGGTAGCGCAGTCGTTACCGTCGGCGTCGAGGACACGCACCCGGGCCATCGTGACCGCGCGCCCGCAGCTGGTCAGTCGTTCTGGTCGCGTGAGATCGTGATCGTGGTGGGTCAGCCGGGTGATGAAGTTCGGTGCCTCGGACTGGCCGTAGAGCTGCATGAAGACCGGGCCGAAAGCCGCCAGTCCCTGCGCGAGCCGTTCGGGGGTGATCGGGGCTGCGCCGTAGAGGATCGTGCGCAGCGCAGACAGATCGAGCGGGCGCTGGGCTGCGATCGTCGCCGCATGGTCAAGTAGCCGGTAGATCATCGTGGGCACGGCGAACATGAAGGTCACACGGTCGTGCTCGATGCGGTGCAGGACCATCTCGGGATCGAACCCGGACTCGACGAAGGCGTGGGCCCCTTTGAGCATCCCTGCCTGCAGGTGGAAACCCGCTGAGTGAGGTAGAGGCGAGGTGAGAAGGAGCCGTTCGTCGTCACCGAACCCGATCTCGATGACGTGGGCGAGTACGTTCAGTGTCAGCCCATGCTGGGTGTGGACCACGCCCTTTGGGTCGCCTGTGGTCCCTCCGGTGTAAAGGATCAGACCGACATCGGACGACGTGATCGCGACCTCAGGCGGCCTGTCCGCTCCTGAGCCGACGGCAGTCTCCCACGACGTGGTCCCGGGGATCGGCTGCTCTGATGCCGGACCGACGACCACGACCGTGCGCAGCGACGTTGCTGGGTCTTCGAGAGCGGCGAGTGCGTTCGGCAGCTGCGAAGGGGTCGCGATCGCGATCACGGCGCCACTATCACGCACGATGTATCGCGACTCGCGACTGCCGATCATGTCATTGAGCGGCACCTTCGCCCCGCCGCAGCGCAGCACGGCCTGGTCGGCGACCACATACTCCACTCCGTTGCTCATCATGAGAGCGACCGGTGTGCCTGGAGAGATCCCGTTGTCTTGCAGGAAGCGGGCCAGGCCGTTGGCCTGCTTGACGACCTGCCGGTAGGAAAGGGTGGCGCCGGCAGCAGTGACCGCGGGCTGGTCGCCGAAACGGTCAAGAGCAGCGACGAGCAGGTCCCGCAAGGTGGCTGCGCTGGAGGTCATCGAACTCCCTCTTAGGAGATCATTGGGGCGCTGGCCCGGCCCCAACACCGCCGTATCAGCTGCCGGCTGGGGAGCTCCCGGATGGGTCAATCGTCATCCCCGAGGAGGCCGGCGTGCCGGAGGGCTAGATCGGTATGGCCTGTGGCGGCTCATGCCACCCCTTCGGCCGCGGCGTCGGGCGTCGTGGGTCGGAAGACCAGCAGCACCCCTGTGGCTGGTCAGGCGGCGGTGATGCCGCCGTCGATGACGAGCTCGGAGCCGGTCACCCAGGACGACTCGTCGGAGGCGAGGTAGAGCACTCCCCACGCGATGTCCATCGACTCCCCGGGACGACCGATCGGGTGCGCCTGGGCGAGAGCCTGGTAGAAGGCGTCGCGGTCGCCGGTGTTGTCGCCGAGGTGCTGCACCATCGGGGTCCAGGTGTAGCTGGGGTGGACCGAGTTGACACGGATGCCGTAGCCGGCCTTGGCCACGTGCAGCGCCGCGGACTTGGTGAACAGCCGCACCGCGCCCTTCGAAGCGTTGTAAGCGGCGAGGTTGTCGATGCCGACGAGGCCGGCGATCGAGGAGAGGTTGACGATCGACCCGCCGCGCGGATCCTGGTCCTTCATGACGCGGATCGCCTCACGGGTGCCGAGGAACACGGCCTCGCTGTTGATGGCGTTGACCCGCCGCCAGCCCTCGAGGGTGGTGTCCTCGACGTTGGCGTCGAGCACGATGCCAGCGTTGTTGACCACGACGTCGAGCCGACCGTGGTCGGCGACGATCTTGCGGGTGAGCTCCGCCCACCGACCCTCGTCGGTGACGTCCTGGTTGTAGTAGACGGCCTTGCCGCCGTTGGCGGTGATGTCCTTGGCGACGGCCTCACCCTCGGCATCCAGGACGTCGGTGAGGATCACCGTGGCGCCTTCGTCGGCCATCACCCGACCGGTCGCCTCACCCAGACCGCGCGCGCCGCCGGTGATCAGGGCGACCTTGCCCTTGACTCGTCCCACAAAGCCCTCCGTTGAACTCGTAGTCGGATCCACTGTGGCCACGCTAGGAGTGGCTTGAGGGCGTGAAGAAGCGCTCAGGGCACTATTCCCAAGTAGTGCATCTGCACCATCTCCTTGCCCGTCACTCCGTCTACGGTTCTGCTCGGAGGAGGGTCAGCCGATGATGGATCTGTTCGCGATGGACGACGACGTTGCGGGCACGGGGCTGCTACAGCGTTCTGGAGTTCCACCGGTCATCAGGTGCGTAGGAGCGCACCACATCGCCAGCGGCAGACGGTTGCTCGAGGAGGGGCCGGCCCCAATGGTGGTAGTCACCGACCTTCTTGTTGGCGCGGGCCGGCACCATCGTGCTGCTGCTGCTCGGTCAGCTGTAGCGTGTCGAGCAGCTGCGGCGATCCGATGAAAGCGTTGAGCGGCGTGCGGAGCTCATGGCTGATCTCGCCCTCACCCGTTGTTGATCTCGCCGTCGACCTCATAGTCCCGGTGAAGGCACTGAGCTTCGCCAAGACTCGATTGCGCGGTGCCGCCGACCACGGCGTGGGCGAACCTACCCGGCACACCCGGCTGACGTTGGCGCTTGCGCAGGACACGGTCACAGCCGCGCGCGCAGCCGTGACAGTCCGCCGTCTCGTGGTCGTTACCTCGGACCCGGTCGTCGCGGCCGAACTGTCCACCCTGGGCGTCGAGGTCGTGCCAGAGGGACCCGTACCGCTGCTGAACGAGGCGTGCCGGCATGGCGCCACTGCACTCGACGGCACCGTACCGGTCGGTGTACTGCAAGCCGACCTGCCCGCGCTGCGCTCTGCCGAGCTTGACGCCGCAGTCACGGAGGCCTTAGCCGCTTTCACCACCGGGGCGACCAGCGCGTTCGTCGCCGACGCCGGGACGACGGGCACGACATTCCTACTCGCTGCGAGACGTACGACCTTCGACCCGCGGTTCGGTGCAGGCTCGGCGGCGCGGCACCGAGCGGCCGGATCCGTCGCGCTGACAGGCACGTGGCCGAGCCTGCGCCACGACGTCGACACGGCCGACGACCTGCGCGCCGCCACCGAGATCGGCCTCGGGTTGCACACCTTCGAGGCGCTGTACCCCCAGGCGCCATAGTGGCGGAGGCGCGGGGTGAACCGGGTTACACTGACGCACCGCAGTTGGCCAGTGGCGTGTCAGAGCTGGTCGGGTAGGCCCGGACGGGAATGCGCGAGGCGCTCGGGTCCGCGTGGGCAGAGCAGGCGTGGTGGGTCTGGCCTGCCGCGGCGGCCTCGGCCTGAGTGCGGAGCTTCAGACCCGCGAGCACGACTGCTGACCGCCACCTCGCCTGCCTTCTCCTGGTCCCTGCTCGGGTCGTGAAGGCATGGCGGTGCGATGAATCTGGTGCACGGTGCCCGAAAGGTCAGGGCGCCGCTCATCGAGGACACCGCCCGTCGAGACCTTTAGGGCCTAGCGTCGCCGAGGGCGGTAGAGGTACAACAGCGGGCCCTTGTCCGTCCCGTTGAGTGCCGGGGTCATCGTAAGGTCACCGTTTCCGAGAGCCTTGCCGAGCTGCTCCGCGGCCGTCGAGGTGTCCGGCACAGACCGAAGATCAGGCAGCGCACGGAATTCCTGCTTGCGGTGTGGCACAGGAGCGGAGGCCTGGAGCATGTCTGCGGCGTTGAGCTCCTCGACGACCTTGAGGCGGCCGGGGCCGCCGGCCTGCTTCAACGTCAGGCCGCAGCTCATCGCAGCGGGAGCTGGCCGGGTGCTCGTCATCGCGGATGTCTCCTCGTCGAGGCCACAGCGGAAATCACATCTCTGCGTCAGGGGTAGCCGATCCCGACGAAGATTGGCCCCCGCGGATCAGATCGCTGACAAGCCGATCACAACGGTCGAACAACCCCGTCACGGTTGGAGCGCAGCAGGCCGAGCCGGGCGGCGATTGCGACTGCCTCGAGCTTGGAGTGCGCTCCGAGTTTGCTGAGGATGTGCTGGACGTGGTTGCGCACCGTGTTGACGCTGATCCGCAGCTCGCGGGCCACTTCCTGGTTGGACCGGCCGGCGCCGATCAGCTGCAGCACGTCGGACTCCCGGCGTGTCAGGTCACCGCCGAGCGGGGTGGGCCGGTTGCCGACGAGGGCGCCGATCATGTCGGGCGATACCGGTGTCTCGCCACGCAGCACCGCTGTGACGGCGGCCATGACCGCGCCGATGTCCTGGCGTTTGGTCACGAATCCGTCGCATCCGGCGTCCATGGCCTCGAGCAGTACCGCGCGTTCCTCGGCGGCGGTAAGCATGAGCACCCGCGTAGACGGTGAGCGCTGTTTGAGGGCGCGGAGACCGCTGGCGCCCGTCGCACCGGGCAAGCTGTGGTCCAGAACGACCAGGTCGGGGCGCTCGGACTCCACTGCGGTCAACCCGTCAGCAAGGGTTCGGCGGATGCCGACGAGGCGCAGTCCTCGCGATGCGAGGACTTCACCGAGCAGCTCAGCGAACACTTGGTGGTCGTCGACGATCAGTACGGTGGCTGTGTCGTGCGGTGCTACGGTTCGCCCGGCTGTCATCGGCGTCATCGGCGCCCACGTGTCGGCTCGGGCTGGCGCGTCGCGCCTTTCACATCGGGGTGGAACGCCATGCACGAGCTCCTCCGGCAGGGCGCCGACCCGGAACTTGACGCGGACACGGTCCGGGTTGTTCGGGCTGGCGAGGTCGCAGCGTTGCGTCGATCGGCGTCAGATATTGCCATTGTCGCGTTGGTACGGTCGACCTCGGCCCAGGAGGCCATTGCCGCGCGCTTGGCTGGCACGGATGTCGTCCTGCCCTGCCCGGACCCGGATCGACCTGACCCGGCGGACCTGGCTGCGGCGCGGACCGCGGCGCGCGCCTTGGCCGGTCGCGCCCGGGTGGAACGCGATGAGACGCGGGTGGCCGCACATGAGTTCGCGGGCAACGCCTCAGCGGTCGCGATGGCCGCGCAGCTGCTCGGTCCGGAAGAGCCGGCGCATCGAGTTGACCAATTGCGCCGGCTTGCCTCCCGGGGGGCGGAACTTGCCTGGCGCGCAGGGCGTGTGGCGCGCTCGGGGGGCAGCTCAGTCGAGGTACTGGACCTGGCCGCAGTTGTCCGAACGATCTGTCGTGGCGAGCGGTCCTACGGGCAGCAGCTCGATCTGAGGGTCGAGGCTGACGCCGAAGCTCTGGTGCTGATCGACCGGCTCCGCCTGGCCCGAGCGTTGCGCCAGCTGTTCGACAACGCCCGGCGAGCCGGCGCGCAGGTCGTGACGGTGCACGTCGAGAAGCAGACGGAACCCGCCGGTTCGCCCGGCTGGGCGGCCGTGGCAATTACCGACGACGGACAAGGCCTGCCGGAAGGCTGGACGAGCGACGCGGCATTGGCGCCTTTCACCAGCGGCTGGTCCCCGCCGGGCGACGGCCTCGGGCTCGCCGAAGTTGCCGAGTTCGTCGCCGATCACGGCGGCATCTTCAGCGTCGCGCCCGACGACCGGACTGCCGGGGTGCGCGCGGTTCTGCGGTTTCCCGGCGTCGGTGCGCTGCGTCGTGCCAGCGGAGGCAACCACGCTGCGCCGGACTCCACGGCTGTAGACGCGGACTGGACGGTGGGGTCGATCCTGGAGGGGATCGCGCGGCGCGACCCTGTCGAGGAGAGTTTGGAAGCGCTCGTCGCGACCATGGAGCACTACCTTCCCGGCAGCATCTGCTCGATTCTGCTGCTCGAGCACGACACCGGAACACTGCGGCACGGCGCTGGAGCCCGGCTTCCCGGGCCATATCGGGAGGCGATCGACGGCGTCCGTATCGGCCCGCTTGTGGGGTCATGCGGGACGGCCGCATTCACTCACGGTGAGGTGGTCGTGCCCGACATCGCGGTTGACGAGCGATGGGTCGATTACCGCGACAGCGCGCTCCCGCACGGGCTACGTTCGTGCTGGTCGACGCCCATCTTGGACGTCGACCGGGGGATCGTGCTCGGCACGTTCGCGGTTTATCACGCCGACCGATGGGTCCCGGGGCCATCGGCCACCGAGCTAGTCCAGCGGCTGACCCACGTGGCGGCAGTCGCTATCGGAACCGCTGCCTTGCACGGGCAGCTCGTTGAGAGCGAAGCCCGCTTCCGGAGCACCTTCGAGACCGCTGGCCTCGGGATCGCGCTGGTCAGCCCGGCCGGGGAGATCCAGCAGGCCAACGCCGCACTCGCGTCCATGGCTGCACGCCCTGTCACCGGCGAGAGCCTGGCTGACCTGCTTGTCGACGAGGACGCAGCTGCGGTCCAAGACGCGCTGGCCGCTGCGCTAGCCCGCAACGACGACGCCGGGACATTGCCGAAGGCCGAGGTCCGGGTGCGGCGATCGGGCCGGATGTGCGAGGAACCGCTCTGGGCTGCGCTGAGCGGTTCGCTGATTCTCGGGCCGGGCGGGGAGCCTCGCCATTTCTGCATCGAGCTGTTCGATCTCACTGAGCGCCGCCGCGTCGCCCAGGCCCGTCGCGAGCGTGCGGTCGCCGAAGCCGCCGACCGAGCTAAGAGCGAGCTCTTGGCGCTGGTCAGCCACGAGGTACGCACGCCGCTGAACGCGGTGATCGGTTTCGCCCAGGTCCTGCAGAGCATGCAGCTTTCACCCGAGCAGCAGCGCGAAGGTGTGGAGCACATTCTCGGTGCGGGACGTCATCTGCTGCAGCTAATCAACGATCTGCTCGACCTCACCGGAGCCGAGACCGGACAGCTGCAGCTGACGTCCGAGCCGGTCCGAGCCGCGGAAGTCGTCGACGAGGCGATGCAGATCGTTGCTGGGCTCGCTGGCGAGCGCTCCATTAAGTTGCGCACACAGGCGTCTTCCGCGCAAGACCTGCTCGTTCTTGCGGATCGCCATCGCCTGCGGCAGGTCTTGCTGAATTTGCTTGGCAACGCTATCAAGTTCACTCCGGTCGGCGGCAGTGTCGAGGTTGTGCTGGAGTCGGACGGGCTGCTGGTCAGCGACACCGGCGACGGAATTGCCACCGAGCAGCTGGCGTCGCTGTTTACGCCGTTCCACCGAGCGAACGGAAGCGGCGCCGAAGGATCCGGTCTCGGCCTTGCACTGTCGCAACGGCTGATGCGCGCCATGGGCGGCGCTCTCACGCTGAGGAGCACCTCGACGGCCGGCAGCACCTTCCGGCTAGAACTGCCCCTGGCTGCATCAGCCGCACAGCACCCAGCCAGTAGACGCGCCGTCAACCCGGCAGGGCAGCCGCGTGGTCGCGTCGTGTACGTGGAGGACGATCGGTCCAGCCAGGTACTGGTGCAGTCAGCTTTGGCGCGGTGGCCCGCGGTTGACCTGAGGATCGCGTCCAGCTGCAGCGAAGCCCGAAAGCTGCTCGCCGAGGATTCCACTGACCTTCTACTGCTCGACATCGAGCTGCCGGACGGCAACGGCTGGGACCTGCTGCGCGAACTCGCCAACGCCGCCGGTGACCCGGTGGGCGAAGCCTCCGTCGGTAGGACAGAAGACGGTGCCCAGCGCAGGCCGCGTGGCGCACCTCAAGCGGTCGTAGTCACCGCTGGACATCGCGTCGCGCCCGTCGACCTGAACTCGGTGCCGGTCCTGGACAAACCCCTCGTGCTCGACAAACTGCTAGCCGCGGTCAGTCGGTGCCTTGGCCTGCTCCCGCGGCTGGGCTGAAGCGGGCGATGATCTGCAGGAACGCTGCGACATCGATCGGTTTGACCAGGCACACGTCCGCGCCTGCGGTGCGGGCACGGCCCAGATCCTGAGCACTGGTCACCCCGGTAAGGGCCACCACCGGCACGTGGGCCAGCTGCGGGGAGGCGCGCAGCCTGTCGATCAGCCGGAAGCCATCCTGTCTGTCGCTGCCCATCATCAGATCTGTGACGAGTACGGCGGGAGCCGCCTCGGTCACCAAGTCGAAGGCGCCGTCAGCGGTCCGGCTGGTGCGCACCGTGTGCCCGGCTGCTTCGAGCACCATCCGGAGCAGCTCAAGACCGGCGTGATCGTCGTCCACCGCGATAACGTCCATTCACGCACCTTCGACCGGGTCACTCGGCCGCTCTGACGGTAGCCCTGCCTGGCGCCTACGGGATGGTGCAAACGCACCATGTGCGGGTGATCTCCTCGACGCTTCTGCCGACTCGGTCGTCGTTCTTAGCGTTCGGCGACCACATCGGTACGAGTTCAACGGAGGGCTTTGTGGGACGAGTCAAGGGCAAGGTCGCCCTGATCACCGGCGGCGCGCGCGGTCTGGGTGAGGCGACCGGTCGGGTGATGGCCGACGAAGGCGCCACGGTGATCCTCACCGACGTCCTGGATGCCGAGGGTGAGGCCGTCGCCAAGGACATCACCGCCAACGGCGGCAAGGCCGTCTACTACAACCAGGACGTCACCGACGAGGGTCGGTGGGCGGAGCTCACCCGCAAGATCGTCGCCGACCACGGTCGGCTCGACGTCGTGGTCAACAACGCTGGCATCGTGCTCGACGCCAACGTCGAGGACACCACCCTCGAGGGCTGGCGGCGGGTCAACGCCATCAACAGCGAGGCCGTGTTCCTCGGCACCCGTGAGGCGATCCGCGTCATGAAGGACCAGGATCCGCGCGGCGGGTCGATCGTCAACCTCTCCTCGATCGCCGGCCTCGTCGGCATCGACAACCTCGCCGCTTACAACGCTTCGAAGGGCGCGGTGCGGCTGTTCACCAAGTCCGCGGCGCTGCACGTGGCCAAGGCCGGCTACGGCATCCGTGTCAACTCGGTCCACCCCAGCTACACCTGGACCCCGATGGTGCAGCACCTCGGCGACAACACCGGCGACCGCGACGCCTTCTACCAGGCTCTCGCCCAGGCGCACCCGATCGGTCGTCCCGGGGAGTCGATGGACATCGCGTGGGGAGTGCTCTACCTCGCCTCCGACGAGTCGTCCTGGGTGACCGGCTCCGAGCTCGTCATCGACGGCGGCATCACCGCCGCCTGACCAGCCACAGGGGTGCCGGGGGCCGCGACAGCGTGCCCCCGGGCACCTTGGCGCTGCATGATCAGCCTTCGCGGACTGGCTGACGCCAAATGGAAAGAGCTCACTGGCGCTACCAGCCGACCATGCCGTTCGCGGCGCGCTGCCGCGGCGAGACTTCCGCCCAGTACGCGGCCTTTGCCCGCCGGCGCGCGAGTTCGGCTCGGTCGGCGTCGGTGAGGGGCTCGGCGGCCTCGAGGGGGCGTGGAGGTCGCAGAGGAAGATCCGGGCGCGCTGTGGCTTGGGCCCGGGGTGGTGCTTCATCGCGGCCGCGGTCACCTCGCCCTGGCACGGGCCGGGCGCCCCGCTGCCACCGCGCGCGCCGGCGCAGCCGGAGTTTCCGGGGTAGAGGATGTCGCCGAGGCGAAGCCGGCGAAGCTCGGCGAGACGGGCGTCGCGGTCGTCGGGCATGAGGTCGTCGGGCATGGAGGTTCCCCGCTGTGTGATCCGGATCGGTCTGCCACGGGGGAAGCGCGACGCCGAGATGGTAGAGCGGGTCTCCTGCGTTGCCCGCGGCGTGAGCGAGGAACACCCCACCGAGCCGACTGTCCGGTCCCGCATGTTGGCCGCCCCGATCTCCCTCGAGCGTCTCGAGGAGCATTTCCGCGCCGGCCGCGTGTTGCTTGATGGCGAGCCGGTGGAGAGCCTCGAGGTGCTGGCGCCGCCCGGGACTCGGATTCACTTCGGGTCCGCCTGACCTGCCGGCGGCCAGGGGGCCGCGTTCGGTCGCCGTCGCCTCGGTCCGCGGGCCGAGCCCCCGCGGCGCGGCGGGCGTGGCCGGCCCTGCACCTTCTGATCAGCCGCGGCCCCGGCGGGGGTGTCACCCTGGGTCCATTGCCGACTACGGGCGAGGCCACGGTCGGTCCACTGTCTCCCACCCGTGGTGATCTGCCTATCGTCGCCGGATGGCTGCGCAACCGGCGGGGATCGCGGGGGTGGAGTTTCCGCTGCGCCCGATGATCGCGGTCAACGCCGACGGCCTTCCCGAGTCCCGGGTGGGGGCTGGTCCTATGAGGCCAAGTTCGACGGCTTCCGCTGCATCGCCCACCGAGGCTCTGATCGGGTTGCCTTGCAGTCCCGCCAGCAACGCCCGCTCACCCGCTACTTCCCCGAGATCGTCACCGCCCTCGACCAGCTCGACACCGCCGTCGTCTCGCGGCGTCGGGCTGGTCGTAGACCGAGTGCAGGCCATTCCTCGACCGGTTACCCGCGCTCGGCAATTGCCGTATCGGTGGTCAGGCGCGTGCGGAGGGCTTGGATCTGGTGGTCGGCGGCGCCGAGTTGGCGGTGCAGTTCGGCGAGCTGGCCGGCGTGCTCGGTGGCGCGGCGCTCGGCCGCGGCGGCGAGCTCGGCGCGGAGCCGATCGATGATCTCGGCGTGCTCGGCCGCGGCCCGCTGTCGGGCGTCGGCGGTGTCGCGGCGGATCCGGTCGAGCTCGGCCTGGTGCTCGGTGCGCAGCGCGGCCAGCGCGGCGTCGCGGGCGGCCAGCTCGGTGCGGTGGTCCTCGACGAGGCTCCGGCGCTGCGCCCGTTCCTCCTCGAGGGCGGTGTCGCGGGCGCGCAGAGTGGCGGTCAGGGCGGCGACCTGGTCGCGGAGCTCCCCGGCCTGGGCGGCGGCGGCGTCGACGAGGTCCTCGGCGCGGGTGACGCGCTCGACCAGCGCGGCGGCCCGGCCGTCGGCGCGCAGCTGCTCGCGGGTGGCGGCCGCGAGGATGCCGAGCTGTTTCGGGTCGGTAGTCCCGATCATCTTCAGCAGCCGGGACCCCTTGGCCGCCCGCCGGACCGGATACGGGACCGGGACCGTGCTGGGCCGCCTCGGTACGGTCGTGCTCACATCTACCTCCAGCCAAGTCCGGTCAGCACGGCGTGACGATGGCGGCGAGCGAGAATGCCCACGCTGGGCCGCCGTGGCCCGCTCGGCTCGCGGGCCCATCACACCAGGATCGTCGTGCATCACGGACCGGACCTGGTCTTGCCGGAGCAAGAGCCGGGCACCCGACCCTGCCCCGCCGGGCGCAGGCGCCTGTCGGCGATGGGCGTGGCGCTGGGCGTCAGTTGTCGGGACCCACCACGCGTGTGGCCCCGCGTCCTATGTGGTGCCGCCTGCGGTGGTGTTCGCCGTGACCTGCTGTGGTTCCTGATCACTCGACTGGAGCTTGATCCGTCGCGGCTTGGCCTTCTCGGAGACCGGAATGGTGAGGCACAGCTCGCCCTGCGTGTAGTCGGCGGTCATCTTCTCCAGGTCGAGGCTGTCGCCGAGGAACACCTGCCGGCTGAAGGTTCCGTAGGGGCGCTCGTCGACGATCACCTCGTCGCCCTCCTGGTAGGCGGGCCGGCGTTCGGCGCGGATGGTGACGATGTTGCGCTCAATGGTGATTTCCACGTCGTCCGGGTTGATCCCCGGCAGGTCGAAGTAGGCGAGGACCTGATCGCCCCGGCGGAAGGCGGCCATCGGAATGGGCCGGGGTCCCTGCCTCGCCCCCGTCATCTGCTGCGCCAGCCGATCAAAACCCGCGAACGGGTCGGACCTCATCAATGACATGGCGTCCTCCTCTGCTCGTCGCTGCCTATCACCGGTGACTCGCTGCCGTGGCCTGGGCAGCGGTTCCTGCCCGATGCGCACAACCCGACGGGATCCACATCCCGGCCGGGGCCGCCCACCGATGCGCGGTGCCGTTCTGGTGTCGCCGTCGGGCTACCGGGACCGCCCCGCGGGGAGGGTGATTGTTCAGCAGTGCCGTCCCCCGAGGCCTGGTCCCGGGAGGGTGAGACGGGGCCGCACGAGCCGACCTGTCGGGACCACCGGATCGGCGGCATCGGACGACGAGTCGCTGCCGCTCGCCCCAGCCGCCCGCGGGGCAGGTCACCGGTTGTCCGCGGCGGCCGGGTCGGTGGCCAGGCGCGCCCGGAGGATCTCGATCTCGTGCTCGGCGGCGCCGAGTTGGTGGTGCAGCTCGGCGAGCCGGCGGGCGTGCTCGGTGGCGCGGCGCTCGGCCGCGGCCGAGAGGTCGGCGCGGAGCTGCCGGACGGTCTCGGCGTGCTCGGCCGCGGCCCGCTGTTGGGCGGTGCTGGTGTCGCGGCGGATCCGGTCGAGTTCGGCCTGGTGCTCGGTGCGCCGCGCGGGCGTCGCGGTGTCGCGGGCGGCCAGCTCGGTGCGGTGGTCCTCGACCAGGCTCCGGCGCTGCGCCCGTTCCTCCTCCAGGGCGGACTCGCGGGCGCGCAGGGTGGCGGTCAGCGCGGCGACCTGGTCGCGGAGCTCCCCGGCCTGGGCGGCGGCGTCGACGAGGTCCTCGGCGCGGGTGAGGCGTTCCTCGAGGGCGGTGGCCCGGCCGTCGGCGCGGAGCTGCTCGCGGGTGGCGGCCGCGGCGTCCTGTTCGGCCCGGTCGCGGGCGCGGTCGGCGGCCGCGGCCCGCTCCACCGCCTCGAGGGCGCGGGCGGCGGCGGCGCTGGCCTCGTCCTCGGCCGCGGTGGCGCGGTCCTCGGCGGCGTGCCGGGCGCCGCGGGCGTCCGCGGCCTCCGCCTGTGCGGCGTCCCGCGCGGCCAGCGCGGCGCGGGTCTCGGTCGCGACCTGGCCGCGGACGGTGAGCACGGCGTCGAGGACCTCGCGCAGCGGTTCCACCGCGGCGTCGAGGCGCTCGCCCAGCGCGTCGACCGCGGCCGGGCTGAGGGCCGGGTCCTCGGGCTGCAGCGACGCCACGGCCAGGTAGGCGGCCTCGGCGGCCTTGCAGCTCAGCGCCTGGGCCCCCCAGGTCTTGCCGTCCGGGCAGTACCGGGCCCGGTTGCCGCGCCCGGCCACCACCGGCAGCGGGGCCCGGCAGTGCCGGTACCCGCACAACCGCGCCCCGCCGGGGCCGGCCTCCGGGTCGGGGTCGCGGGGGGTGCGGTCCGGGACGTTCATCGGGAGGGATCCTGCCTCGCCCGGCGACGGCGAGGGTTCACGCCCCCGGCTTCGCGGTGACCGCGCCCGGCGGGCTGAGGTGGCTGGTGATGGCCTGGGCGATCGGGTCGGCGGCGTGCAGCTCGAGGAACCCGGCCAGCACCCGCAGCGCGTCCAGGGCCTCCCGCTGCCGGGCGGCCCACTCCCCCGTCGGATACCGGTCCTCGCCGGCGCGCAGCCCGGCCCGACACCGCGCCGCCTGCGCCCGGGCGGCCGCGACCCAGGCCCGGCGGGCCGCGGTGGCCCCGCCCGCGGCCGCTTCCGGGACCGGCGGCGCGGCAGGTGACGTGCCCTCGGACCGGGTCATCCCAGCTCCCTTCACCAATTACGTAATTGGAGTTTGACATCGAATTACGTAATTGGATAGCCCGGGCCCGGGGTCAACCCGGGAGAACACCCCTTCTCTGAAGCAGAAGGCTTTTACCCAATACGCGGGCCTTCCCGGGGCTGTGTCCGCACCGTGGCACCGCCGGGTTACCGGCACATCAGCGGCGGGGCGCCCACCACTTCTCCTTATGCGTAGACCTCCCGACGATCTACGAGAACCGGGCTCGACCAGCGCGGAGCGACCTCCGGACGCGGGTGAAGACGTCGGACGCCCTGATTGGCGTGTACTCGTCCGACAAGGCGGCCGCGAACAGGTCACTCGTCGGGACGTCGTGCCAACTTCCCGTTCGTGTCGAGAAGGTCCCGGAGGCTCGGACTTCTACCAGGTCGAGGTGTCGCACCGCAGGAGCAGGAAGTCGACGGTCCGCGGCGATGAGACTGACTCGCCGGTCTCGCTCACCCTGGAATGATCGCGCGGCGTCCGGCTCACGGCTCGACGAGCCGCAGGCACGGCGGGACGGGTACAGCGAGCCAGGACCGGCCGCGCGCGCTCTGCGGCCTCAACAGTGCGGCGGTACACGAGCGCAGTCACGGTGCCGAAATCGTCAGCGTCGGCCGGGGCGTCGGGGTCGATCCCGAGCGTGTCGAGGACATCGCCGAGCCGGACCACGGGCGGTTCTGTCGCGGGCACATCGCACCACAGCGGGGCGCTGCGCGGACCGGAACGGGCGAGAGTTCCCGATGGTGAACGCGCCGATGCCCGGGTCTTCCCGACCCCGCCACATGACGGGAGGGTGCCCGTGCTGCTGGCCGCCGACGTGGCGGTGCCGATCGGCTGGTGCGTCTGATCCGCTGGACCTGCCTACTCGTTGCCCTCGTCGCCACCGCGACGCTGGCGTGCCGCTTGCCCTTCGACGTGGCGCTCCAGCCGATCTTCGGCTGATCGCCGACCCAGTCCGGGCCCGGCACTGAGCGGTCAGGGCGGCTCGCGCATTACAGGCCCGACGGCTGCCCGCGGCTCCCCGCGGGCAGCCTTGTCGTAGGGGCCGAGTAGGAACACGGCCGCCGCGTTGCGGCCCTCGCCCGCAGTGGTATCACTGTCGTACCATGAGGGACATGGCGATGACGGTCCGGTTCACCGACGAGGAGACAGAGGCGCTGCGCGCTGCCGCGGAGGCCGAGGGTCTGTCGATGAACGACTACGCGCGGCGTGCGGTCCGCGAGCAGATCAGCCGGCGCGCCCACAAGGCCAAGGTGGTCGCCTCGGCCGAGCGGGGCGCCGCGCTCTACGGCGAGGCTCTGGAGCGACTGGGCAGCCTGTGATCGTGCCCGAGACGATCTTCCTGGATTTGGAGGATCTGGTGGAGATCGCCGAGATCGCGCTGGGCGGGCGGGTGCTGGTGCGCGACTATGGCCTGCTGGAGTCCGCCGCCGCACGGCCCCGCACCTCGGTGTTCGGCCGGGACGCCTACCCGACGGTGCTGGGAAAGGCCGCGGCCCTGTGCGAGTCCCTGGTGCGTAACCACGCCCTGGTCGACGGCAACAAGCGCCTGGGCTGGCTGGCCACCTGGGTGTTCTGCGACCTCAACGGGGTGACGTTGAGCCCAAGTCAGGACGAGGCCGTGGACCTGATCGTCGACATCGCCGAGGGGAAGCTGCCCAACGTGGACGAGATCGTCGCCCGGCTGCACCAGTTCAGCTCCCTCGCGAGCGAGGGATTTTTGCCCGACGCCCGGCTCTCACCCGAGGACAGCCCCGAGCTGTACCGCGACCCGGACTAGCCCCAGTCGACGCCGCTGGCGTAGGGGATCACCGGAGCCGCCGCGGCTTCTCCTCGCCGGGGTCTCGTCCGGGGGGCGGGTTTTGCCACACCCCGGCGCCGACGCCCGACGTCGACCACGGGGTGGAGCAGCCCACCGGGAATCCGGACCCCGATCTTTCCGACCGCGGGGTCTCGGAAACGAAACTATCGGTGCCTGTGTCCGGATGAGGGGCGGCGTGAGCTGAAGCCACCGGCCGGTAGCCCGGGAGGGTCGGGCCGCCCTAGGCCTGATTGGCCTCGCGCTGCGAGCGCCATGCGAGATCGGCCTCGACAGCGGCAGCGTAGTTGGCGTTCCAGTGCTCGGGCAGCGCCAGCTGGCGGCCCGCGGGGACCGGCCGCCGGACGGGCTCGCCGGGCCGGGCAGGTGGGGGCGGCGGTGTCTGCCGTTGGGATTGGTCCTCGGTGACCAGGTGCTCGCCGGGCCGGCAGAGGTGTCGGTCGATCACCTTGCTGAGGCGTTCGATGACGGCCGGGCGCCAGCGCAGGTGCCACTCCCCCGCCACGCTGGGCGCCGAGGAGCGTAGGTGGGCCTGGACGTGGGCGCTGCGCAGCCAGGACAGCTCGACGAGCGCGGGGCGGTGCAAGGCCCAGCAGTCGGGCAGCTCGTCGCGGGTGATCTCGTACCAGGGGACGAGGACCTCGGCGATCCATTGGGCCAGGATCGGCCACTGCGCGCGGGCCTGCGCGGCGGTGAGGGCCGGCCAGTTGACCGGGGCGTTGTCCTCCCGGCGCAGGGTGGTCAGGACCTCGTCGAGCTGGCCGGCCTGGCGGTTGAGCTCCTCGGTGGTGAACTGGCGCAGCGCGGCCAGTTCCGGGGCGATCTGCTCGGAGACGACCGCGGCGAGGTCGTTGTGGTGGCCGGTGAACTCCTCCACCCGCCCGGCGAGGCCCTCGACCCGCGACCGGAGGTCGGTGATCCCGGTGCGCAGGCGGCGCAGCTCGACGATCCAGGTGGTCTCCCCGGCGCCAGGGCGCCGGTTGAGCGGCCCGCCGTCGGGCGCGGTGGCGGGCCCGCCGGGGCCAGTCGGGGCGTCGGTGGGGTCAACGCCGGTGGGGTCGTCGGGGCCGGGTGGGGTGGAGTCGTTCATCAGGCGGCATCCTCCACCGGGTCGGGGACGGCGGTGAGGGTGACCGGTGCGACGCGCTCGGTTTCCCCCGGTCGACGGACAGACGGGACCGGGTGGAGCCGGCGCCGGCGGCGGCGCCAGCCGGGCTCGAACCGGACGATCGCCGGCTTGGTGCCCAGCCCGAGGACGTAGGCGTGCCAGCGGGGCAGCCCGTAGATGGTATGGCCGGTGACCACCGGTTCACGGGCCTTCGACTGGTTGCGCGAGCGGGTGCAGCGCCCGTCACCGTTGTCGCTGCGGCCTTCGCTGGTCTGCACCACGGTGCGGTGCCCGGCGAGGTAGGCGAGGTGCTCGAGGTCCTCGCGGGCGGCGACCCCGGGCAGGACGATCCGGGTGGGCAGGTTGGCGAAGATGGTGTGGGCGCGGGTGCGGCCCCAGCGGGTTTCCAGTTGGGCGAGGTCCTGGGCGACGGCCCAGACGGTGATGCCCCAGCCGCGGGAGTCCGCGGCCCAGTTGTCCAGCGGGACCGGGGTGATGTTGGCGATCTCGTCGAGGAACAGGCCCAGCGGCGGGTCGAGCTGCCCGGCTGGGTTGAGCGCGGCGACCTGTTTGGCGGTGCTGAACACCGCCTCGGTCAGCGCGGTGAGCAGTGGTGCGATCCGCTGGTCGCCCTCCCCGGCGATGACGTAGAGGGTGCCCGGCGAGCGCAGGTAGGCGGCGATGTCGAAGCCCTCCCCGCGCCCGGGCGACACGCCCTCGCCACGGTCGGGTTGTCCATGAACGCGACCGCCGGGGCGAGCGCGGCGAAGTAGCCCGAGCGGGTGTTGGGTGCCGCGGCCAGGTTCTGCTCGAGCGTGCCGAGCCACCCCGAGGGCACGTGGGTGCCGTACTGGGACAGCAGCCCGGCCGGGGTCCGGTCCTGCGGGTGCAGCGCCCAGGCCATGACCTGCCCCATCCCGTGACCCTCCAACGCCGCGGCGAGCAGGTAGCAGCGCAGGATCTCGGCGGCCTTGGCCGCCCAGAAGTCCGCGTTCTGCGTGCCGGTGGCCCCTCCCCCACCGCGGACCAGCGCCCGCGCCCGGGCATCCGCGGTCGCCGGGTCCACACAGCCGGCGACCGGGTCCCAGCGCAGCGTCGAGGCGACGGATCCCAGGCCGGTGGGGTTGAAGACGTGCACCGGCCCGAGCTGGGCGCGATCGGTGGCGGTCATGTCGACGAGCTCGGTCTTGGTGCTGGTCACATAGGCCGGGCCCGGGCACTCCCGGATCGGCCCGACCAGCAGCGAACTCTTCCCCGAGCCCTGCGGGCCCAGCACGAGCACGCCCCGCTTCCACGGCGTGTAGACCGGGCGCCGGCGCAGGATCGCCGGGCCGGAGACCAGCCGGCCGACACGCGCGCCCGCGGCCGAGACCGGCCGGGCGGGCAGGCCGGGGCGGCGCCGCCCCCCGCGCACGGCCGCCGGGCCGGCGGTGGCGCGGTACTCGCGCACGTCGAGCCAGCCGTCGGTCCCGATCCGGCGGCGCAGCCGCGCGCTCGGCCGAAACCGCCACAGCAGCGCCGCGACGCCGAGCATCGCGGCGACGGCGAGCAGCGTGATGACCAGCGCTGGACGGGCCACCGCAGCGACTGCGACGGCCGTGAGGGCCGCGATGCTCCGCTCTACGGCCTTGCGTGTAGGGCTGAGCGGGGCCGCGGGCGGGGAGGTCATCGGGTCTCCCCGCCCGCGGTGGGCCGCATGAGCTCCAGGACGTCGTGGGCCTGCTGGGCCTTGAGCTTCTCGCAGGAGAAATACCGGGCGATCGCCGAGACGCTGGGCAGGCCGGTGTCCTCCCAGTCCGGGAGATCGCCCTTGGACCGGGCGGTGTGGATCTTCTGGACCATCGTGACCACGTTCCGGGTGTCGGCGGACAGGCGGGTGCGGCCGCCGTCGGCGACATCGACGTGGGCGTCGGCCAGGAGCTGGGCGAAGAACGCCGTGGTCATGGCGTGCAGCCAGATCACCACCAGCACCAGCATGGGCGGGCCGAGGTGGGCGAGCAGCGTGGTGGTGTCCCGCCAGACGCCGATCCCGGGCAGGACCGGGCTGGTGTTGATCGCGATCGAGCCGAACAGCAGCGCCCCTTCCAGGGCGTAGACCTTCCTCTGGTGGTCCCTGGACGGGAAGGCGCGGCCCCACTGCGCGGCGCGGGCCCGCAGCGTCATCAGCACCAGCAGCGGCAGCGCGAACAGGGTCTCGACCAGGTACGCCAACGGTGAGCCGTCCGGGCCGACGAGGGCGTCGTGCACCCCGACCGAGGTCCAGACCAGGCCGGCGACCGCACCGAGCTGCAGAACCTGGGCCACCAGGCGTGCGGTGCGCTGCTGCGCGGCCAGCCGTGCGACCGGGTCGAGCATCCGGTCCCGGCGGGCGAGGGCGCGGCGCTGCCAGAGCTGATCGGAGAAGCTCGAGGCGGGCGAGCTCCTGCTCGGCGCGGCGCTCCCGGCCGGACAGCCGGACCTGGGTGGTGGCCGAGGCGACCTGTTGGCGCCGCCGCATCCCGCGAATCCGGATCGCCGCCGTCCGCTCCCGGAGCGCCTCCACCGGGGAGAGCACGTCGAGCCATGCCGGGTCGCGCTGCAGCGTGGCCTTCCCGCGCAACAGGACGAGCTTGCGCTCCATCGCGACCAGCCGAGTGTCGGGCTCGCCGGCCTCAGGCTCCGCGGGCACGGGCACGGGCACGGGCGCGGCCGGATCGGCCAGCTCGATTTCGCCGTCCGGCGGGGACGTGAGGGAAAGCGGTGGACGCGATCCGTTGCGCGGGAACGGCGGCGGCGGCGGGGTGAGCCAGCGGTCGAGGGCTCCGGTCGACAGGTCAGACATCGGGGTTCTCCTCCGCAGGTCGCGGGGTCGGGATGAGGTCGTGGGCGGTGGAGGCCATCCAGGTCCATCCCCCACAGCGGCGGCAGCCGGTCACGGTCAGATCGGCCCACTGCTCGGCGGCCGGGGCGAATGCGTGCCTGCACGCGGTGCAGACCAGCAGCGCCGCGGTCGTCAGGCCCATATCGCCGGCCCCCGGCGGGTCGCGCACCGCACCACCAGCGCGCAGCCGCGCAGCAGCTCGGCGACGCTGCGCCGCCGCGGGCGGCTGTGGTCGTCATCAACAACCGGGGCCAGGTGCGCTGCGACCGCGGCGGCGCATCGGGAGCACCGCCGGGCAGGCGCCACCTCGAGGGGCGCAGCCAGAATCTGCTCGCCGCAGAGCGCCCGGTAGCTCCCGCCACTGCGGGAGCCGGACACGAACTCGTCGTCGCTGATCTCGTGACCGACGTGATCGTCGTGGGCGGGAAGCAGGGTGGTTGCCGGCACGGCTGGGCGATCTCGCCCGGTCACTGCGCACCCCGCAGCACAACGACGCCCGCCGACACCGGCGCCGCCGGTCGCCGGGCCGTCGACGGGGAGGGAACCCGGCCGAGGGCGCGGAGCCGGCGGCGGATGCGCAGCTCGCGGACCGAGAGCCGGATGACGCCGTAGGCGAGCGGGCCACCGATGGCCGCCGTGCCGGTGAAGGTCTCCGCTGTGGTGCTGAGCTCGCAGACCGCCGCGGTCATGCCAACGACGGAACCCACTCCGAGGGCGGGTAACCAGCCGACGCGGGTGAAGGTCACGTCGCCAGTGCGGCGCGAGAAGATGGACACGGATCGTTCCTCCTGGTCGTCAAGGTCCTGGTGTGCGATCCACAGCCCCGGTAGGCGTTGCAGCGCCTACCGGGGCGCCTTGGTCAAGCAGCAGCGGAGAGGAGCCGCGCAGCCGTCCCACGAGTATTATGCACGCTACAGACGTGCATAATGCAAGTCGCGAGCTGGAATAATTCACGCTGATGCGTTGACTAGACTGCCTTGGCCTCGCGAGACTGCAGGTGCCACGGTCCTTTGGGAGGGGAGCCCATGAAGATCACGGTCCTGCGAACCGAGTGTGCCAACGGACGTACCTGTCCCCAGATCGCGGAGACGGAGGATGGACAACTGCTCTTCCAGGGCCGGATGGCCAGCTCCAGCGGAGCTGAGGCCGTCGTACGGATTCCCACGACGCTGACCTGGGGCTGCGACGTCAGCCACCTCGAAGCGCACGGACCGGACCAGGTGCTGGTTCCCGGACAGCGGGTCACCGACCTGACCGTGCTCGACGAGCTCCGCGTCCCCGAGTGGGAGATCGTGGTCCGCGCTCCCCGCTCCGTCCTCCCGGAGGTGACGGCAACATGCTGACCGAAGACCAGCTCGGCGAGTTCATCGACGAGCACTTCCGCGCCGACCTCTTCAGGCTCGAGACCCGCACCGCCTACAGCGTCGACTCTGATGGTGAGGACTACAGCCGCTACCTCCGTGGCGAGGCAGAGCCGTCCGCGCCGGGCAAGGCCGAATGGCTGGAGCACGTGCGCAGGGAGCGCGAGTCGGGGTTGATCTCGCGGCGGGTGAACGTGTTGCACGCGCCCCTGAGCGAGTACCAGCGCTACGAGTGCGAGTGGGGCTACACCTATCTCGTCGAGGCCGGAGAGGACGTGCGGATCCTCGACCTGACCAACGCCCCCGAGGGGTCGGAGGTCCTGCGCGAGATCGGCGACTTCTTCCTGATCGACGGCCGCCAGGCGCTCCGCATGATCTACAGCGACGACGACGAGTTCGTCGGGGCGGAGATCGTCGACGCCGGGCAGATGAGCAAGTACAAGTCCGTGGCCGACGCCGCGTGGACGCTGGCCGAGCCGTTCGCCGAATGGTGGGCGGCCCACCCGGAGCACCATCGCGGTCGGTCCGCCGCCTGACAGAGAGGCCCCCCTTCGTGGCAGACGAGGAGGAGCAGCTGCGAACAACGCTCGCCCGCCTGCTCCGCCAGCTCCGCAGCGACGCCGGCATCACCGGCGTCGCTGCCGGCGAACGTGCCGGGATCTCCCAGCCGATGGTCTCCCGGTGGGAGCGCGGGAGGAACGCTCCCGATCCGGCGCAGGCGCAAAGCTATGCCGCTGCGCTCGGCGCCGACCCCGAGACGCAGGCCGAGGTGGCTCGGCTGGCCTCGGACCTCGACGCGGTTCGCGAGCAGAACATCCCCTCGCGGCTTGTCCTGAGCCGTGGCGCGGCCGACTTCCAGCGCCGGGTGGGCCGCCTCGAGGAAGGCTCGCAACACATCCGCACCTTCACCCCCACCGTCGTGCCAGGTCTGCTGCAGACCGAGGAGTACGCGCGCGCGGTGTTCGGTGCAGGCGGCCTGATCACCGGGCGCGATCTAGACGAGGCCGTGGAAGCACGGATAGAGCGCCAGCTCCTCCTGCGCGGCGATCAGCGGCGGTTCACCCTGCTGGTCAGCGAAGGGGCGCTTCGGTGGATGGCCCTCTCCCCGAGGTCATGGTGCGGCAGCTCGACCGGATCAGCGAAGTGGCGAAGCTGCCGCACGTGAGTGTGGGAGTGATTGAGTGGACGACGCCCAGCACCGTCTTCCCGATGCACGGATGGGATCTCTACGACGACCGAGCTGCAGTCGTGGGTACGGAGACCGCGACCGCTCTCATCACCGATCGTCGAGACCTTGAGCAGTACGAGAAGCTCTTCGTGGACTTGACGACACTGGCGTCGACCGGAACGGACTTAGCCGGAGCCTGGACCGCATCCGGGCTGACTACTCGGCGTTGACCCGCCGCTGAGCGGGGCCGCCCGGGACTAGCAAGCTAATTGATTCAGGTAAATCCATAGGCTTGGCAATTCGCGAAGTCGACCAATATGGGTAACATGAAGGCGTTACGCCTAATCGCCATCCCCACATCTTGCCTAAGGTCCCATCAGTTAATCCGAGTCGCTGCTCAAAATCAACGCGAGGAATACGAAATGGCCGGGAATCGAGCGTCACTGTTAGAACGTTCCATTGAGTGTTGCAGGATCTATTACAATCGAGTTCTCGTCGAATCGCCAGCGGAGCGCCTTTGAACAGCATCCTGCCGTACGGCATACAGGCGGAGTATCGAAAGTTGATGAGTGCTTCTCTTGTAGAACGGCCATCGCAACACAGGGCCGCGCGGCGCCGGAGGCGCCGCCTTGAGATAACAAATATGGAAGATCTGAACGCGTGGGGCCGCCACGCTGCTGCCGCTGGCGGTCGGCTTGCCTCTGCCCCCCGACCTCCATCTGCCTGGAAGCCGCTTTGAGAGGCCGGGCAGAGTCAAGCACTCCGAAGTGCCCGCGTGTTCTACCTGCTCGCCGACCGTGTCATGGTTCGCGTCCGGGTCACCCATGGCTGCGTGTTCATCCCACGAACCATCCCACGGCCGATGTCAGTCCTCCACCCATGTCAAGGTCACCCGCGAGTTCGGTTGCAGGCTCTCCAGTCCGCCGAGCTGGTAGACGGGCCACGCCACGCCGAGGCCTTTCGCCTTGCTGAACGTCAGTAGCTGACCGTTGCGGACCTGGTGCGACCAGAGAGCCACGCTGTCTACAGTCTTTCGACCGCCGAACCACGGCGCACCAGTACTGATCGTCCAGTTGGCGCCGGTTCCCTCGCCATCCGGGACGTTGAGCCACTTCCCCCACCAGAGGGTGCTGGTCAGCACGAAATCCACAGCTGTTTCGCCGTTGGGTCCCGGAGTCATGGCGTTCGGTGTGATTGTCGCCGTGATCACATCGTTGTCGTAGAGTCGCTCCCCGGCCAGGAGCTGTTCCCAATCCACCGGCCGTGGCGACACCAGCGAGCGCTCAACGGCGAGGCGCCAATTCTGTATTAGTCCGTGAAAATTGTAGAAGTACGTGCTCTTTGGTGAGGTGGCGAACGGCCGAACAAGGGGGTCCTGGTACACGGCCATTGTGACGTCGTGGAACCATAAGTGCAGGTTCGCGGAACGGGTGTCACTGGTGAGGAAGAGGCCGAAATCGTCAAGATCCCGAAAGGTGTAGGCGCGCTGCGTGATCCGCCGCACGGCCTCCTTCCTCCGTGGGGAGAAGGTTTGGTCGGCCGTCAGTTCGTTCGGGATGGCCGCCCAGGGCTGCACGGTGCTCACGTCGTGGCCGGTGTCGCGCATCCAAGCCAGCACGTCCGCAACCAGGTCACGGTGGAAGTCCAGCAAGCCCACCCCGAACCCCGGCGCCTGAATGTCATGGTTGGCCATATGCCAGTCCTCATGGCGCTTCAGGAAGCGCTCAGGAAGGTCAGCGATCTCAGGCATGTTCAATCCCCTCGTGATGGCTCCAGGCACAAGAGGAGCCGACGGGTTGTCTTGATACATCGACCGCGTCGACAGCAGCGTGAACGAGACTGAGCCTGGACCGAAGGCCCGTCCCTGATTGTGCCGACCCGTTCGAGCCACGCGATCCGATCTGGCGTTACATAGCGTCGTAAAGTCTCCGGAGGGCGCCGACTCCGCGCCGCGGGTCCCATTCGCCAGTGTCCAGATCCTGTGAGACGCGCGGCAGTGTGGTGCAGCGTTCGAGGTGGCGGTAGCTGTATACCCAATACGCGACCCCATCCGAGTCGACGCCCTGGCGAAGGGCGTCCCGCACTACTGGTTCATTGTCTTGAATTGGAATGAAGCATCGCTCGCACAGCATAACGACGCTGTCGCCCTGTCTGCCTCCGTTGGTCTTCCGCCTGTCCATCGTGCTCACCCCTTCGTGTCTATTCCCTGCGGCTGTGCCCCACTGAGGTCGGTCCGCAATTCCATACACGCCAGGCTCCCAGAGCCGCAAGCTGTCTCGTTTGCGCGCCTGAGTAAATGGGGTCCGTGGCGCCCGTAGTTCTGGTCGGCGCGAAGGAGCCGATGTCAGACCACGCTTTGTCGCTTTTTCGAGGTGGGCGACCCAGGACATGCTTCGGCATGTAGAAGTCCCAGTTCAGTGGGCGCTTGCGCACCCGGTGCCTTCTTCACCCTGACGGCGGAGCGAGGATTTCGATGAGGTGGCCGGAGGGGTCCAGGAAGTAGGCCTTCCGTCCGTCCGGACCCTCGTGAATCTCATTCTCGCACTGCTGGAACGGGTCGGCCCAGTAGGTGAGCCTGGCAATTGTTGTGCGGTCCATTGCGGAGTCGAACTCAGGGGCACTCATCAAGAACGCGCAGTGCTGCGGACGCACGTTTTGATCGGTCAGGAACTGAAGTGTCACGTGGTTGGTCAGCGGGATTGGGGTGAATGGGCCCCGCGGTCAGGTACCTGCCGGAGTCCCTGGAGCATCTCGTCTCCCGGGGCCGTCTGGACGAGGCACGGGCCCTGGCCGAGCGGCTGGGCGTGGCACTGCCCGAGCCGCCTGCGCGAGCGCGCCGGAGCGCGGGCTGGGGTGGCGTCCGGACGCTGTTCACCCGCGACTACGCACGACCGACCGTGTTGTTCTGGTTGACGGCATTCTGTTCGCTGCTGCTGGTCTACGCGATGAACACCTGGCTGCCCCAGTTGATGCGGCAGGCCGGCTACCCGCTCGGCTCGGCGCTGAGCTTCCTGCTCGTCTTCAACGTCGGAGCTATCGCCGGGTTGCTCGTCGGTGGCCGGGCCGCCGACCGGTTCGGCCCGAAACCGGTCGTCGCAACGGCCTTCGCACTGGCCGCCGCCTCGGTCGCGTTGCTGGCCGGCACATTCGACTTCGCGGCGCTCTATGTGCTTTTCGCGATCGGCGGTTACGGCACGATCGGCACCCAGACCCTGCTCAACGCCTATATCACCGGCTACTACCCGGGTGAGTCGAGGGCAGCCGGGATCGGCTGGTCGCTCGGCGTGGGCCGGTTCGGCGGCATCCTCGGACCGGTCCTGGGCGGTCTGCTGATCACGTCGGGGCTGCCCCTGACCCGGATCTTCTTCGTCTTCGCGGGTGTGGCGCTGATCGGCGCCCTGCTCGTCTGCGGGGTCCGCCGGTCCCCCACCCCGCCGGTCGTGCCGGCACCGACCCAACCACAGGAGGCATGAGATGCCGGGAAATCAGGCGGACCTGCCGCGTAGCGCGCCGACATCCTCGAGACTATCTGGGCAAGGGTTTCCCGGACTGGACGCGACGTGGTCGATGCTCAGCAGCTCGGCCGTAGGCCTCAGATGGCGGGGGCGATGGTGACGATGAGCCGCGACGGCTCGTCGCCCCCACACTGGAACTGATGCGGGGTGGTGCCGTCGTGCCCTTCCCGAGGACCATCCGGACCGTGCCCGGCTGCGGGACGAGCTGGTGATGGGCTTTCTGCCGGTGGTGCGGCATCTGGCCCGTCGCTACAACCGCCACGGCATCGCCGAGGACCTCGAGCAGGTCGGCACGATCGGCCTGATCAACGCGATCGACCGGTACGACGCCGCCCGCGGACCCGGAACGTTCCTGGGGTACCTGATCCCGACGGTGACCGGGCAGATCCGCCGCTACTTCCGCGACCGGACCTGGTTCACCCGGGTACCGCGCGGGCTCAAAGAACTCAGCGTCCGGATCAACCGCTGCACCGAGCCCCTGTCGCACCGGCTGGGGCGGGCGCCCAGGCCGAGCGAGCTCGCTACCGAGCTCGGCGTCCCCGTCGGCGAGGTCATCGACGCACTCGGCGCGCGGGAGAGCCAGCACAGCGTCCCGCTCGACCGCCCCTACGGGAGGACGGGCAGCCGCTGGCCGAGACCTACGGCCGGCTCGACACCGGGTTGGAGCACGTCGAACGGCACGAGGTCCTTCGTCCGATGATCGAGGCCCTCCCGGCTCGGGAACGCACCGTTCTGACGCTGCGGTTCTTCGAGGACCTCACCCAGACCCAGATCGCCGAGCGGGTCGGGCTCTCCCAGATGCACGTCTCCCGGCTGCTCAGCACCACGCCGTGGATCGAGTTCCGTGCGGAGGCGCTCGCCGCCGCCTTGCTCCCCGCGGGACGCAGCTGAACCCGCTCGCCCACCGGTAGGAAACCGATCCGCGGTGGTGCGCTGCTCGTGCGGGCATCCGCAGCGCCGTGTCGCCACGAGATTCGCGCTATCGGCGGCCCCGGCGGAACCGTAACGCGATCACCGGTGCCGGCAGCCGAACGAGAATCCGCGGCGCAAGATCCGCATCAAACGAGAACGCCCTTTGACGGCGCCCACACACAAGGCCACGGTGTCGGAATCACTCGTCCGCACCCCCGGAGTCTCATGAACGTCTCGAGTACGCACCGATCGTGGCGGTCACGGCCGGGGCGCAGCCGTCGAGGGCACCCGTGCGAACCGGGTAAGCGGCCGGAAGCCGCTCGTGATCCGCATCGAGCCCGTTGCTCACCCGGTCCGGAGTGAGTTCATGACGACGACCTTCCTCACGATGCTCTGACCGCTGTGTCGCGGCGGGCCGTCAGGGGCGACCCGAAGTCCACCGCCCGGAGAACCGGGGCAGCTCCCGGATCTCGATCGCCATCGAGGTGATGTGAGTGCAGAAACCGGATGTGGTCCCGCCCGGCGTGCCGAGCGCCGACGGGGTGACGGTCGACTTTGCTCTCGCGATGGGCATCGCTGCTGCCGCGCAGCAGTCGTCGCCGAGCGCCGTGGCGGGCGCGGTGCTTGAGGAGCTCTGCAGGCATTTGCCGGTGGCGGCGGCGACCCTGGTCTCCTTCGACCCGTTCCGTGGCAGCCACGTCGTGCTGGGCTCCGTCGGGTACCGGCCCGAGGTACTGGACTACCTGACGTCTCCGGCATTCCTCGTCGACGACGTCGGGTATCGCCTGCTCGTGCGCCGGCCGCAGCGCCGGGCCCGGTCCTGGTGCGACGTGGAGCTGGAGTACTACGAGCGCAGCCCTTCGGTCACCGAGGTGTTCGGGCCGGCCGGCTTCGCCGGAGGCGCGACCGCTCGCCTGGTGAGCACCGACGGCCGCTACACGGGCGATCTGCACCTCAACACCTACGAGCAGGGCCGGCCGGCCCCCGGCACGACCGCCGCACTGCATCACGTGGCGCCGGTCCTGGCGGCGGCGACGGACGTGACGAGGCGGTTGTCGTTCCTGCTCGGCGACCGTGCGCCCGACGTCCCGGCCGTCGTCGTCAGCGGCAAGGGCACGCTGGTTCCGGTCCCCGATCGGAAGCCGCCCGTTCAACTCGACGGGGACCCCGACCTCGTGGCCGGCATCGTGGCCTGGCGCGAGAGCCACCCGGGCGTGTTGCAGGCACGGTTCCACCTGTGCCGGGCCGCCGGATGGTTCCAGACCCAGCTCGCGGCCGTCGAGGGCGGCACGCTCGTGTCCGTACGACCGGTGCCGGCTCCCCATGGGCTCACGCTGCGGGAGATGCAGGTCCTGACCCTGCTCACGGAGGGGCTCGCGAACGTCGCGATCGGTCGGCGGCTCGGCATCAGCGCCCGCACCACGGCACACCACGTCGAGCACGTTCTGACCAAGCTCGAGGTGCAGAGCAGGGCGGCGGCGACACGGTGCGCCGTCGAGCAGGGCCTGCGGCTGCTGCCTGCGGCAGACTCGACGACCTGACCACGTCGTCGGGGCTCCCGTGGCGGAATCAGCGTCCCGGAATGTCCGGGACTAGCTCGGAGGCGATCTTGCAGATCCGGGCCTGGTGATCCTCCACCTCGCGGCGCCCGTACATGTTCTCGACGAGCGGGAGGAACGGGTCGGCCATCGGCTGCTCCCCGGCCAGGACGGCGATCGAGGTGGCGCCGCAGACGGCCACGTAGTGGATGCTGTAGCCGCCTTCCTGGACCATGACGAGCTTGCCCGAGCACAGCTCGGCAGCGATGTCGACCAGGCGCTGGGTCATGGCGCCGAACCCTTCGGCGGAGACCATGGTGTGGGACAGCGGGTCGAGGATGCTGGGGTCGAATCCACAGGCGACGAGGATGAGGTCGGGCTGGTAGGCGCGCAGCGCCGGCAGGACCACGGAGTCGACCGCCAGGAGGTAGCCGCCGTCGCCGGTCCCCGGGGGCAGGGGGACGTTGAGATTGGTGTTGACCCCGGCGCCGCCGCCGCGCTCGGTGGTGAAGCCCTGGTCGGTGGGGAAGAAGCGGTCCTGGTGGAGCGAGATCGTCAGGACGTTCGGATCCTCCCAGAAGATCGCCTGGGTCCCGTTGCCGTGGTGGACGTCCCAGTCGACGATCGCGATGCGTTCCACCCCGAGGACCTCACGGGCGTGCTTCGCGGCGACCGCGATGTTGTTGAAGACGCAGAATCCCATCCCCGTTTCCCGGACGGCGTGGTGGCCACACGGGTTGACCAGGGCGAAACCGTTGTCGACGGTGCCGTTGCAGACCGCGTCGACCATCGCGATGGCCCCGCCTGCCGCGAGCGCGGCGATCTCGTAGCCGCCCTTGCCGAACGGGGAGATGCCGTCACCGGCGTCCCCGCCCTTGGGAAGCGCGCTCTCCTCGACGATGCGGTCGTGGTGCTCTGCGGTGTGCACGCGCAGGATCTCGTCCCGCGTGGCGGGTCGAGCCGGGATGTTCCGCACCTTGTCCCCGAGCCCGATGACCTGTACCAGCTCGTGCATCCGTCGCTTGTTGTCCGCGTGGGCGAAGTGGTACGAGACGGGCTGCAGTCCGGCGGCCGGGTCAGCGGGGGCGAGTGAGCCACTGCCGGTGTCGTTCCAGCCGTAGAGCGTGTGCCAGAGATAGCCGGTCGTCATGGTTCCTCCGTGGGAGCGGTGAACAGGAGAAGGCCTGCCGGTCGTGCTTAGGAGTCGATCGGCAGCGGCTCGAGCGGCTTCGGATCGGTGAAGCGCTCGAGGACGTTGCGGGTGATGCGGGAGACGTCGTTGTCGTAGTCGTTCTCGGCGAGGCTGCCCGCCCAGGCGATGGACCCGGTGGAGAAGACGCCGCCACCGTTGGCCGTGGTCAGGTAGACGACATCGGCACGGACCTGGAAGCTGTCGGTGCCGCCCATCCCGTCGAAGGGGAAGTAGATGTCCTCGGCGACCAGCGGGTAGTTGTCGGAGTGCCGCCCTGCGCTCGTGGCCAGCAGGAGTGCGTTCGCCGGGGTGCCGAGCGTCAGGTCGTAGCGGTCGCACTCATGGCCGGCCGCGCCGCCGCCGACGAGCCCGTGACCGCCGATGGTTGTCGCGCCCTCGCAGCCGACGGTGATGAACGCGGCCCGGGTGTCATCGAAGTCGTCGAGGGTGTCGTAGGCCGACGACCGGTCCATCCCCTCGGTGGTGAATCCGACGCCGAAGAGCTTCTGCGGACTACGCCCCCGGTTGCGCCAGATGCCGCCGCGCTCCGGGGTGAAGGCCATGTGCAGCTCGCCGGGGCGGGCCTGCCACGCACGGCAGCCGTTCTCCCCCTTGCGCACCTCGGCCAGGTGGGGCTTGTCCGGGTGGTAGCTCGTGACCCAGTAGAAGCCGTTGCCTCCCATGTACATCCCGCGCCCGCCGGAACCCAGGTAGGACTCCCAGGCGTCGAGCATCCGCGCCGAGTAGTACTCGGGGTGGGTGCCGGTCAGGACGACCTGGTAGCGGCCGAGGAGCTCCGCGCCTTCCCGGTCGAGATCTTCGTCGGTCGCCACGTCGAACTTCGCGCCTACGCCGGTCAGCCAGTCGACGAGGTGCAGGTCGGCGGGGAACTGCCACAGCGAGCCGGTCGTGTGCCGGAAGCCGGGCCGCATGGTGATGATCGGGCGGAGCCGGCTCGTGTGGGCGACCCCGCTGCCGTCGTTGTGGTGGTCGTAGGTCGACAGGCCGTACTCGGGGTGCTCCAGCAGCTTGAGGTCGGCCGCGGCCATGACCGAGGTGTGCCCGAGGATGGACTGGGCGACCGGGACGTCCGGGACGATGTGGTCGTTGGCGTAGGCGAGGTAGCTGGTGGTCGGGAAGAGCAGCAGGATCTTCGACGTCGCCGTGCCCCGCGGCGGTAGCACCCAGAACGGGATGTGGTCGACGGTGTCCCCCAACGTGACGCGCAGCGCGTAGACCGCGCTGGGCAGGTCGTCGGGGACGACGAGACGGACGTCGGTCTCCCAGCCTGCGTCCTCGAGGGCGTCGTCGGTGAAGTGGAGGGCGCCGTACTGCTCGGGGGCGTGCCGGTAGTTCTCCTCCTCGCCCGTCCAGTTCCATCCCGTCATGGCGCGGTAGGGCGCGTTGTGGCAGCGGCCGTGCAGGCCGTGCGGCCCGAGGTCGGTGCACCTGTCGGACGGGACCCCTCGCGGGCCGATCTCGGCGCCGAAGTCCCAGCGCGCGAGCAGCCCGCTCGACGGGCGCTCGCCCCGCGCCATCGCGGCGACGTCCTGCTCGTCGAGCATCCGGTCGAACACCGATGGCGAGTCCAGCTTGCCGTTGTAGTGCCCTGTCAGCCCGCCACCGGCGGAATCGGCGCATGCCGCGAGCACCGTCGCGACGTCCGGCCGGCCCGGGGCGGGAGCGCCCGATCCCGCGCCACTCGTTGCCGTCGCCAACCCGACCGCGGGGCTCCAGAGGCTGTTCGTCGAGGTCAGCGTCGGTACCGCCGCGACGCGGGTGTCGCCCCCGTCCCACGATGTCGTGACCGAGTACCAGATCCAGGGCGCGAGCGGCGCATCCGACACGGTCTCGTGCACCGACGACCCGTCGCCGAGTCGCAGGGTCACCCGGCCGCCATCGGTCAGGCCGAGCCACCAGCCGGTCCCCGTCGCCGCGTCCCACCGCGCGACGAGGGTCTGCTCCTCCTTCGCGGGCGTCGTCGGCTGGGCGAACACGTGCACCGATCCTGCGGCACCCAGGGCCAGGGCGCCGCCGTCCTCGACGACGACGGCCGAGCCCGTTCGGATCTCCTGCAGGCGCGCGGTGTAACGGCCCGCCACCGGGCTCTCGATCACCGTCTCGCGGAAGCCCGGGCCGGCCGGGTTGGTGTCACCGTTGTGGAGCCGGACCAACTCGGCCTGGAACTGCCCGGGCTCGTCACAGCTGATCTTGAACTCGACCGGCTCACCCGGGGCGGCCGAGAAGCGGTCGGCGTATCCGGTCACCGTGGGCCGCGGAACGTGCACCATCACGCCGCTCCTTCCGCGGTCGCGCGCAGGTCGGCGACGCGCCGCAGGAAGACCGCGTGCATCGCCTCCTCCTCGGTGGCGAAGGGACCGTCGTCGAGGACCTCCGGCGCCTCGCCGTGCACCCCGGTGAGGGCGGCCATCCGGTACTCCCGCCACGGCCGCACCGCGACGATCACGTACTTGCCGGGAACCGGGGCGCGGCGCATGTAGCGGAGCACGCGCTGGAGGGGATCGCTGTGCGGACCGGCCGGGTTCGCCCCGTGCTCGGCGATCACATCCTCGGTGACCAGCGCCAAGGTCCTCTCACGGGCACGCCGATCGAAGAGGGCGTAGACCTCCAGCTGCCTGTCCCGCATGTGAATCCCCTTCGCATGGTGATGGTTCGCAAGCGAACTTCAGCCGTGGGACCTGCTCAATGGGCAGATGAGCCCATAGCCAGACGCTCGCGGGCACGGCAGACCTCACCCGTCCGACACACCTCGATGGCGGAACCCCGAGGGGTGAACGATGCCCCGCCGTGCCGCTGCTCGCGACAGCGCCGCCGCCTCATGACTGCGCACCGCACACCCACCTCGGACCTCGACCGTGTGGCGGAAGAGCAGCCGGGAGCCACCCGGGCCGAGGGCGGTGACGCCGTGCCCGGCCCGGGCACGACGATCGTCCGGCCGAGACCGTCGAGGCCGGGGCGGCGCGCCATCAGAGCAGGACGTCGCGGGGGGCATGTCGGATCGGCATCATGTACCTGGTGGGACCGCGTACCGGCGGGGTCGAGCCCCGGAGACCCCTCGTGGGTGCGATCCGGTCGACGACGCGTCGCCGCGGCTTCTCCCGACAGTGATCGGAGGAAGAACCATGCAGTTCTATCTCGACGGCTACAAGCCTGGTGACCCGTTCGTCGAGGACCCGCACCCGTCGGCCCGGCAGCGATCGGCGGACCTTCCCGACACCACGGGTGTCCTCGTCGTCGGCTGCGGCCCCGCCGGGCTGGTGCTGGCAGCCCAGCTGGCGAACTTCCCGAACATCCGGACCGTCGTCGTCGACCGCAAGGACGGGCCTCTTGAGGTCGGACAGGCGGACGGAGTCGCGTGTCGGACCGTCGAGATGCTCGAGGCGTTCGGCCTGGCCGGTCGCCTGGTCGAGGAGGCCGACCAGGTCAACGAGGTCACCTTCTGGCGGCCCGACCCGCAGGACCCGACCTCGATCGTCCGTACCGGCCGCATCGCGGACGTCGAGGACGGACTGTCCGAGATGCCCCACGTGATCGTCAATCAGGCACGGCTGCTCGCCCACCTGCGCGACCACATGCAGCGATCGGCCGCGAGGATGGAGCCGTTCTACGGCCTGCACCGGCGACGCCGAGTACCCGGTGACGGTCACCGTGCGGCACCTGAAGGAGCTGCAGGATACCGACGAGGTGTCGACGATCCGGGCGCGCTACGTCGTCGGCTGCGACGGTTCGCGCAGCCGCACCCGAGAGGCGATCGGCCGCAGGCTGATCGGTGACCGGACCGATGATTCGTGGGGGTGCTGGACGTCCTGGCGGTCACCGACTTCCCCGACATCCGGCTCAAGTCCGCGATCACCTCGAAGAACGGCAGCATCCTTGTCATCCCGCGGGAGGGCGGCTACATGGTCCGGCTCTACATCGAGCTGGACAACGACCGCGACGTCGAGATGCTCAGGGACCGCAGCGTCACCCCGGAGAAGTTGGCCGCGGTGGCGAACCGCATCCTGCACCCGTACAGCATCGAGGTCCGCGACGTCGGATGGTGGGCGGTGTACGAGATCGGTCAGCGGTTGTGCGACCGGTTCGACGACCTCCCGGACACGGGCTCGGCAGATCACCTGCCCCGGGTCTTCATCGCGGGCGATGCCTGCCACACGCACAGTGCGAAGGCCGGTCAGGGCATGAACGTGTCGATGGCCGACGCCTGGAATCTCGGCTGGAAGCTGGGCACCGTACTGCGGGGGACGGCGCGACCGGAACTGCTCGTGACGTATTCGACCGAGCGGCAGGCGGTCGCCCAGCAGCTCATCGACTTCGACCGCGAGTTCGCTGCGATGTTCAGCGCCCGGTCCGGCCGGTCCGCGGCGGTGGAGGAGGGTGCCGATCCCGCCAGGTTCCAGCGGTACTTCCGAGAGCAGGGTCGCTTCACCGCTGGGCTCGCGGTTCGCTACGGCCCCTCCATGATCACCGCCGCGGCCCCGTCGCAGCATCTTGCGGAAGGATTCCCGGTCGGCATGCGGTTCCACTCCGCACCGGTCGTCCGTCTGGCCGACGCCAAGCCCCTTCACCTGGGCCACGTGGCCCGGGCCGACGGCGCCTGGCGCATCTACGTGTTCGCGGACCGGCTCGAGTCGTCCCGATTCGACGAGCTGTGCACGTTCCTGGCGTCGGACGGCTCGCCCGTCACGCGGTTCACCCCGGCCGATGCCGAGCCCGACTCGGTCATCGACGTGCGGGCGATCTTCCAGCAGGGCCACCGTGACCTGACGGTCGAGACGATGCCCCAGATCCTTCTCCCGCGAAAGGGCCGGTTCGGGCTCGTCGACTACGACAAGATCTTCTGCTCCGACCAGCAGGACGACATCTTCGACCTGCGCGGAGTGGATCGCGAGAGGGGCTGCATGGTCGTGGTGCGACCGGACCAGTACGTCGCACACGTTCTCCCGTTGGACGGGCACCGCGCACTGGCCGAGTTCTTCGAAGGCATCTTCGTCGACACCGAGCGGGGTTGACCCTCCCGGGCGGCTCACCCGGCGGCCGGATGCCGCTTCCGCCGCCGGGGCCGGAGGGGTCAGGCGCCCGCCCACACTCCCGGCCTGCGGTCGGCCCACCCGATCGCCCGCTCGAGGTCCCCGGCCAGCGCGATCAGTACCGACTCGCGGCCCAGGCCCGCCCCGAACTGCACCCCGATCGGCCAGCCTTCCGTCGACCAGCCCAGCGGCAGCGAGATCGCCGGCATCCCCGTCACGTTGGCGACCCCGGTGAACCCGGCGAAGGAGAAGATCCGGTCGTACCAGCCCCGCGCGTCCAGCGCGGAGTCGTCGGCGTTCAGGTAGCCGAGGGGCGTGTTGGGTGCGCACGAGGTCGGGGTGAGCAGCACATCGTGCTCGGTGAAGAACCGCGCCACCGTGCGGGTGGTGGCGTTGAAGACGCGGTCGGTCGCGTAGAGGTCGGAGGCGCGCAATGTGCGCCCGTGCTCGGCGCAGGCCAGCGTCGTCGCCTCCAGGGTGTCCGGACCCGGCTCGACGCCCAGGGCCGCCGCGATCGTGTCGACCCCGTCAGCGAGGAAGCTGCACCAGGCCACCAGGTTCGCGTCGTCGAACTGCTCGGCGTCGATGGCGGGGGACGCCTCGACCACCTGATGACCCATCGACTCCAGCTGGTCGGCCACGCGGTGGACCGCATCGACGCACTGCGGGTCGGTTGAACCGGGTCCGGACGAGGGCGTGGTGCTGACGGCGACCCGCAGCCGCGGGCTGCCTGCGCGGACCTCCTCCGCGAACGGCCGCACCGGAGCGGGCAACAGGTAGCGGTCGCCGGGCTCAGACCCGTGCACGGCGTCGAGCAGCGCGGCGCAGTCGCGCACGGTCCGGGTCAGCGCGAACTCGATGCCGAGGCCCAGCAGCGGGTCGGCGTAGTCGGGGCCGACCGTGGTCCGTCCGCGCGTGGGCTTGAGCCCGACCAGCCCGCAGCAACCCGACGGGATGCGGATCGAGCCGCCGCCGTCGCTGGCCGACGCCACCGGCAGCGCCCCCGAGGCCACGAGGGCCGCCGACCCGCCGCTGGACCCGCCCGAGCTGCGCGTGGTGTCCCAGGGGTTGTGGGTCGGCCCGTTCGACACCGGCTCGGTGTTCGCGTTGAACCCCAGCTCCGGGGTCGCGGTGACGCCCATCGTGGCCAGGCCCGCCGCCCGGAACCGGGCCATCAGGTAGGTGTCCTCCGGCGTCGCGATGCCGTCGCCGAGCAGCCGGGTGCCGGCCCGCTGCGGGATTCCTGCCGCGTGGATGATCAGGTCCTTGATCGCGAAGGGCACGCCGGCGAACGGGCCGTCCGGGTCGTACTCCAGCGGCTCGGCGAACCGCTCGCCTACCAGCGCGTTGAGCTGCGGCGCTACGGCGTCGAGCGCGGCGGCCGCCGCGGCCTGCACCTCCTCGGCCTTCACCGCGCCGTCACGGATGAGCTCCGCCAGGCCGATCGCGTCGTGAGCGGCGTACTCGTCGACCCGCATGGTTCCTCCTCGCGCTCCGGCCGGGCGGCCGCCGAGCTGCGGTGACGCTAGGCGGCCCTGCGCGGGCGGACATCGGTCGATCGACGGATGTACGTGCGGACGACCCCTTGTGTACATCCGCACGATCCGTAGCGTGACCGGGGTGACGCCGGACACATCGTCGCGGCTGCGGGCCGCACGGGAGCTGGGCGATTTCCTGCGGCGCAGCAGCCGGCCGACGAGGGCCCCCGCAGGCATGCTCAGCGCGGCGCTCGACGCGCTGCACGGTGTGCTGCCCTATGACTGCGCCTCTTTCGCCCGCTGGGACCCCATGCTCCGTCGGCACCTCACCGTGGCCAGTACCGGCTACCCGGCGACGGCGCTGTGCTTCCTCGACACCCGCATGCACGCCGACCCGCTCTTCGCCGAGGTTCAACGCGGTAGCGGCCCGCTGCGGGTGCGTGACATCCCGCGCGCCCGGCGCCACGGCGAGATCTTCGAGACGGTGATCCACCCGCTCGGGTTCGCGGACGGGCTGACCCAGTGCCTGTTCGCCCGTGACGGGCGCTACCTCGGGATGCTCAACGTGAGCACCCTCGACCGCCGCCACCCCGCCGACGACGTCGTCGACCTCCTCGCCCTGCTCGCCGACGACCTCGCGGCCGCCCTGGACCCGCTCCCGCCTCCGGTCCCGGCCACCGGAGCGCTGGCCGACGGCCACACCGACGGGCTGCTCGTCACCACCATCGGACAGGCGGTGCCGCTGTCCGCAGGTGCCCGACCGGAACTCGCGGCGCCGGGCTCCCCGCTACGACCGCTGCTCGACGACCTGCTCGCCGGGCGGGAGCCGCCGCGCGCGCTGCTCGTGTTGCTCGGCGCCGACCTGGTCGCGGTGAACCTGGACGGGGGCGCGCACGGCGTCGTCGTGCTGCACCGGCCGGCGGACCCGCCCTTCAGCCTCACACCCCGCGAGCTCGAGGTGCTCGACGCCGTGTCGCACGGGCAGACCAACGCCGAGACTGCCCGCGCGCTGCGCGTCTCACCGCGGACCGTCGCGACGCACCTCGAGCACGTGCTGGCCAAGACGGGCTGCGCCAACCGGACGGCCGCCGCGCGGCTGGCCACCCGGCTCGGGCTGCTGGTGGCGGGCCCGGCCAGGACGCCCGCCCGATCCGGTGACGGCCCGCCGGGTCGGCCACTCCGGCCGCTGTAGCGGGTGCGCCCCGGCCCCCGGACCTTCCGAGTTCCTCACCTCGTCGGTCCGTCACGGGGAGGGGCTCACCCTGCTTCGCGGACGCTCGTCGACCACGGATACCTCCGGCTCATGGAGGCGACTGCCTCGCGCTCTCCCGGCCGGCCGGTCAGCGCAACATGTGGAGGTCCATGGCGAGCCGGACCAGCTCGGCTCGTCGCCGCAACCGGTGCCGGCGCAGCATCGTGGTGACGTGGAACTTCACCGTGTGCGAGCTGATGCTCAGCTCCTCGGCGATCGCGTGGTTGTCCTCGCCGCGGGCGATGAGACCCACGATCGCCAGCTCGCGCGCGGTGAAGGAGTCCGCCGCGGTCGGCGCGCCCACCGACCGCCTCAGCAGGTGTCCGGCCAACCGCGGGTCGAAGTAGCTGCCGGTCCGGGTGAGCTCGCGGAGGATCTCGGGGATGCGCGCCGTAGTGGTGTCCTTCAGGACGTACCCGGCGGCGCCCGCGCGGATGGCCTGGGCGAGGAGGTCGGGGTTGCCGTAGGCGCTGAAGACCAGGACGGTGAGCGCGGGGCGCCTGCTGGTCAACAGGGAGCACAGCTCGGTGCTGTCCTGCCCGTTCAGGCGCAGGTCGAGCAGCAGTACGTCGGGCTGCTCCCGTTCGATCAGGGTCGCCGCGTCGTCGGGTTCGGTGGCCGCGCCCGCGAACTCGAGGTCGTCCTCACGGTCGGCCACCGCACGCAGCCCGTCGTGGATGATCGCGTGGTCGTCCACCACGCAGAAGCGGATCATGTCGGAATGGTCGCGCGGAGGGCGAGCCCACCCCGCGACGAGGGGCCGACGGTGAGGTGCCCGCCCGCCCGCGTCGCGGTGGCGCGCATGCCGCGCATGCCGAGGTGCGGCGACGCGCCGACCAGGACGCGATCGAGTGCGTCGGCGTCCAGGCCGCATCCGTCGTCCTCCACCGTGAGGGCCGCGGATCCGGCGGTGAGGTCCAGGACGACGTGCTCGTGGGCGCACCCCGAATGGATCTCCGCGTTCACCAGCGCCTCCTGCCCGATCCGCACGAGCGCGTCGGCGACGGCTCCGGCGACGAGGTCGTCGGACCGCGCCCCCACGACTCGGACGTCCGGCGCACGCCGGTGGCCCGCTGCACATCGGTGATCTCCTCGAGCACCTGCGCGGCCCGGCGGGGCCGGTGCTCCCCGGTCAGCATCATGAGCTGACCACGCAGCGCGTCCATGCACTGCTCGGCGGCCGAACCGATCACGGCCATTCGCAGGCGCAGGTCCTCGTCCCCGCGCTGGGCGGCGGCCTCGGCCTCGAAGCCGATCTCGAGCAACCGGCGCACCACGTTGTCGTGGACGGCGAAGGCCAGGCGTTCGCGTTCCTGGCGCGCGACGACCGCGGACCGGTGCTGCTCGACCGCGCGGCGCTTGAGCCCGAGGGTGGCGTAGCCCGCGAACTCGCCCAGCAGCTCCTCGTCGGTCTGGCTGAAGGGGTGCAGGTGCCGGTCGCCGATGTACAGCACGGCTTTGACCTGCTCGTCCAGGAGCAGCGGTGCGGCCATGGCCGAGACGATCCCCTCGCGCACGGTCTCGGCGACGGGCGCGGCGTGCAGGCGGGCGTCGCTGGCGTAGTCCAGGGACCGCACGGGCCGCTGCACCGACCGGGCCAGGCCACCGAGTCCCTGCCCCAGGTCGATGCGCAGATGACGGAACTGCGCGGTCCGGATGCCGAGGACCTGGTCGAACGTGAAGGTCTCGGTGTCGTACTCGGGCAACGAGAGGTAGGCGACCTCGGACCCGAAGAGATCGCGGGCGGACACGAGGATCGCCGCGAGTGCCGAGCCGGCGTCGTCGCTGCTGGCCGTGGCGTCGGCGACCTCCGAGAGCGCGGCGCGAAGATCCGCGCCCATCCGCCGTCCCCCTTCGCGACGACCGCACCGCACGGCCGCGCTCACGCGGCGTGTGCATCGGGCCTGGAGCTGCCGCTCGGACGCCGGGGGAAGTGGCCGGGCGAGGTTGCCGACGATCACCGTGCCCGCGCCGAACGCATCCCGCCAGGGGACCGTCACCGCGGAGTGCAGCCGCAGCCGGAGTTCACGGACGGTGGAGGCGACGTCGAGGTCGACCAGGACCTGTGGGCGGTGCCGGGGCAGCACGTCGCCGAACACGAGCGGTTCGTTCGGGAGGAGCGGATCGACCGCTCCGGCGGTGCTGACGGCCAGGACGCGGGCCTCGCCCGCGGCGGGGTTCGGTCGGTAGACGACCATCGCGGCGTCGGCGCCGAGCACCTCGCGGATCTCGGCGAGCACCGGATCGAGCGCCTCGGCGATGCTGCGGGACCGGCCCGCGTCCCACAGGTAGTCGGCGCGCGCGCCCTCCGTCGATCGAGTCACCAGTGCCCCCTCACTGCCGCCGGCTCCAGTAAAGCCCGCGCCGTCCGGCCTCGCCGGCCGGGGTGCGGCCTACCCGTACGGGTAGGAGCGAGACGCCCGGAGGGCAGTGGGAAGTCTGCCGACATCGGCACCGCCGGCCCTGATCCACTCGACGCTGCCCGCGGCGGGCCGACCTGATGGCGCGCCGCGTTCGTCGAGGAGGATGTACATGACGCCCATCCGGACATCGTTCGTGCTGCCCGGGCTCGCCGGACCGGCCGAGATCGTCGTGGACCGCTGGGGCGTCCCGCACATCTATGCCGCCACCACCTACGACGCCTTCCGGGTGCAGGGGTTCAACGCCGCCCGCGACCGGCTCTGGCAGATCGACTTCTGGCGCCGGCGTGGTCTGGGGCGGCTGTCGGAGGTGTTCGGTGCCGAACACGTCGAACGTGACCGCGCGGCCCGGCTGTTCCTCTTCCGCGGCGACACCCACAGCGACTGGCTCGCCTACGGTTCGGACACCAAGCGGGCGTCCACCGCATTTGTGGAGGGCGTGAACGCGTTCGTCCGGATGACCCGCGAGGACCCGGGGCTGCTACCGGTGGAGTTCCGCGAGCTGGGGTACGAGCCGGCGTTCTGGGAGCCGTCGGACGTCACCCGCATCCGAAGCCACGGCCTGTTCTACAACGTGCGCGACGAGGTCGCCAGGGCATTGACGCTGCGTGACCACCCGGCGGAGGTGGAGGAGCTGCGCAAGCGGCGCGAACCCCCGCGGCCGCTGCACGTGCCCGATGGCCTGGACCTCGGCGTCATCCCCGACGACGTCCTCGCCGTCTACGACCTGGCGACCACCCCGCCGGTCTTCGGCCCGCCGGCACCGCAGGCCGCCCAGGGCGACGTCCTGCCGGAGGGCAGCAACAACTGGGTCGTCTCCGGGAGCCGCACCGCCACCGGCCGCCCGGTGCTCGCCAACGACCCCCATCGCGCGGCCGCCGCACTGCCGGGGCTGCGCTACCTCGCTCACCTCAGTGCGCCCGGGTTCGACGTGATCGGGGCCGGTGAGCCGGGGCTGCCCGGGATCTCCATCGGGCACAACGGGCGGATCGCGTTCGGCCTGACGATCTTCTCGATCGACCAGGAGGACCTCTACGTCTACGAGACGAACCCGGCGGAGCCGCTCGAGTACCGCTACCGGGACCGGTGGGAGCCGATGCGCGTCGAGCGCGAGACGATCACCGTGCGCGACGGGGAGCCGGTGGAGGTCGAGCTGCTGTTCACCCGGCACGGACCGGTGATCCGCACCGACCCGGAGAGGAACACCGCGTTCGCCGTCCGGGCCGCATGGCTGGAGCCCGGGATGGCGCCCTACCTGGGCAGCATGGACTACATGCGCGCCCGCGACTGGGACGAGTTCCTGGGTGCGATGAACCGGTGGGGGGCGCCGCCGGAGAACCAGGTCTACGCCGACACCGACGGCAACATCGGGTGGAAGACCGGCGGGCTCACGCCGATCCGGCCCAACTGGGACGGAACCCTGCCGGTGCCCGGCGACGGCCGCTACGAGTGGGCCGGGTTCTACGACATGGACGAGCTCCCGGGTGCGTTCAACCCGGAGCAGGGCTTCGTCGCCACGGCGAACGAGATGAACCTGCCCCCCGACTTCCCGGCGGACCGCCACATCTCCTACGACTGGTACGCCCCCTACCGCCGGCAGCGCCTGGACGAGGTGCTGGCGGCGGCCGACGCGTCGACGTTGCCGGAGATGGTGGCTCTGCAGAGCGATTTCGTGAGCATCCCGGCGCGCCGGATACTGGCGCGGCTCGCAGCGCTCCCGCTGCCGGGCGACGTCGACGGGCTCGACCTCCTCAAGGACTGGGACGCCGATCTCCGCGCGGACTCGGCGGCTGCTGCGCTGTTCGAGGTCTGGTACCGCCGCCACCTGCGACCGGCCCTGCTCCAGCGGGCGCTCGAACAGATCGTCGGCACCGACGCGGCTCCCGGGGCCGCAGCCCGCATCGCCGCCAAGGAGGACCTGCTCGCCGACGCCCGCGTCGACCTCGACCTGGTGGAGACGCCCGGCGACCGGCTCGGCCCGGACCCCGAGCGGTTCCTGGCCGACACCGTAGGCGCCACGTTGCCCGCCGCGGTGGCCGAGGTCGAGACACTGCTCGGCGCCGACCGCGCACAGTGGAGCTGGGGGCGGCTGCACGTCGCCCGGATGGCCCACCCGCTCGCCGCGGTGCTGCCCGGGGTGTCGCAGGAGCGGCTCGTCGCCGGACCGCTGCCCCGCGGCGGCAGCGGGGACACCGTGGGGAACACCGCCTACGGGCCCAACTTCGTGCAGAGCGCCGGGGCGACCTTCCGCATCGCGATCGACGTCGGCGACTGGGACGAGTCGCTGGCGATGAACGCACCCGGGCAGTCCGGCCGGCTGGACGACCCGCACGCCACCGACCTCTTCGCGTCCTGGGCTCGCGGTGAGGCGTTCCCGCTGCTCTATAGCCGCGAGCGGGTGGACGCCGCCACGGAGCAGATCATCACCCTCGATCCGCCCGGCTCGCCGGCCTGATCCGACCGACCCCTACGAGAACAGGAGAGCGACTCATGGGACACCTCAAGTTGCCCGAAGGCAAGAAGATCGCCGTGAACCTGGGGACCGACTTCGACGCGCAGTGCCTGTGGCTCGGCGCGTTCAACCGGCCGAGCCCCGCGTTCATGTCCCGAGGCGAGTTCGGCGCGGAGGTCGGGGTGCCGCGGCTGCTCGAGCTGTACAAGCGCTACGACGTCAAATCCACCTGGTTCACCCCGGGCCACTCCGTCGACACCTTCCCGCAGTGGTGCATGAAGATCCTCGACGACGGCCACGAGTTCGGTCACCACGGCTACTACCACGAGATTCCTCCGGCGATCAGCCGCGATACCGAACGACGGCTCGTCGACCTGGCCTTCGCGTCCTACAAGAAGGTGCTGGGGATCCGCCCGACCGGCTACCGCTCCCCGTACTGGGACTACAGCGAGAACACCCTCGACATCATCGAGGAGTCGGGCTTCCGCTACGACACCAGCCTCATGGCGCGCGACCTCGTGCCCTACCACCCCCAGCGCTGGCAGGTGAACTGGGAGAAGGGCAACGTCGCCGGCCGGGCGAGCGAGGTCCTCGAGATCCCGGTCAACTGGTATCTCGACGACTTCCCGCCGCTGGCCTACACGGGGACGTCCACCGGGATGCAGGACACCGAGACGATCTTCCGGCGCTGGCGCGACATCTTCGACTACGCCTACGAGCGCGTCGAGAACCCGGTGTTCGCCTCGTGCGTCCACCCGCAGATCATCGGCCAGGCCCATCACATGCTCTGGTACGAGCGGCTGATTCAGCACATCGCCGGCAAGGACGGGGTC
>NZ_JBBPCL010000002.1 GCF_038039215.1 Pseudonocardia sp. T1-2H | reverse complement strand
GGCGTCCACTACACGTCGAAGGAGGCCGCGATCGGCATCGGGCACCGCATCTGCGAGGCGTACCAGGCTGACGCCACCACCCTGCAGATCGCCGACGCGATGAAGGACAGCACCTACACGCTGGACGAGATCGGCTTCCTCATCGGCGACGCCGCGCAGGCGTACTGCCCCCAGTACGCGAACTACTGACCCCGCACACCAGCGAACGAAAGGACCGCCATGAAGGGTTACACCGTGCGGGTCGTCACCGATGCCCGCCCCACCGATGACGAGCTGTGGGACGGCCTGATCGACGCGCTCGTCCCGTTCCACGCCGCGGTCGGCGCGCCGGAGGACTTCGTCGAGGCCACCATGTCGGTGGACGTCCCCGACGGCCCCGAGGGCTGCGGGCTGGCCGTCACCATCGGCGTCCAGGCCGTGCTGGCCGCGCTCGCCGCCCTCGGGGTGCCGGCCGAGATGCGCCACGCCGAGGTCAGCCCCGAGGAGGAGGCCCAGACCGGCACCGTCGGGGGCGGCCGCTAACCTCGCACTCGGACGTCCTGGGAGGGACGGGCAGCCCCCGCGGGCCAACGGCTGGCAGGCCGCCGCGGGGGCCGTTTCATGCCCAGACACAGGAGAGGCCCGGACACCCACCACCTGGTGTGTCCGGGCCTCTTCCGTGTCCAGCTACACGGCGACCTTCACTTCTGCGCCGCGGTGAACGCGAACGTGGCCGGCCCGGTCGCCTTGATCGAGTGCGTGGCGGTGTCCCACACGGCGGGCTCGAACTCGGTCTCGACGTAGCCCTCCCAGTAGGTGGCGACAGGCTTCCCCGAGCCGTCGACGCACATCACGTACGTCCCCGACGAGCTCTGCGGGGCGTACACGCCGTTCGGGTCCATCTGCCCCACCGTGACCGTGCCCGACGAGCCGCCGTACGGGGAGATGGCCTGCTCCGGGTTCGACAGGCTCGCCGTGTTCGGGATCGGCACCCCGATCGACGAGCACGTCCGGATCGGGTCCGGCACGCCCTGGTTGAAGAAGAACGTCGTCGTCAGCACGCCCTTCGCCTGGGCGGTCTCGATCTCGATGAGGTTCTGCCGGACCTGCGAGTAGCCGATGTTCGGGATCGGCTGGTTCGTGACGAGCTGGCCGGTGATGCCGGCCTGCTGGCCGTTCTCCGCCTTCTGCCCGGAGGACGTGCCGTCGCACGACGCCGCCCCGGTGAGCACGGACACGACGATGACGGCACCGGCGAGGAGCAGGGTGCGGGAACGCTTGGTGGTCTGCACGGGGGGCCTCAGTTCGCGTAGGAGGAAGACGGGTCGGCGGCACCGGCCGAGCAGTTCGCCTGCACGAACTGGGCCTGCTGGGCGGGGAGCGGGTCGGTGATCTCGGAGGCGGTCCGGCACACCTGGCCGAGCACGGCGAACCGTTGGGCGCGGAGCGCGCTGCCCTGCTGCCCGTCCGCGGCCGACGCGATCTGCGCGCTCGCCGTGTACACGGCGCCGATCTCGCTGGTCAGTTCGTCGCGGTGGGCCTGCTGGAAGCCGTACGACGAGCGGTTCAGCTCGCCCTGGCGCTGCGTGGAGTCCGCGCGGAGCCACCAGCCGCCCTCGTAGCCGCCGAAGATCACGGCGGCGGCGACGCCGAGGACCGCGAGGCCCGCGCCGGCCAGGCGGAGCATCGAGCCGATCATCGGGACATCACCCGCTCGGCGCGCTCCCAGCCCCACGCGGCGGGCCACAGGACCGCCTGCAGGACGAGCACGAAGATGGCGGGCGCGGCGCCGCGGCGGATCGGCCGGTGCTGCTGCAGCGTCGACACGACGAGCACCAGGCCGCCGGCGAGACCACCCGCGTACACCAGGGCGAGCAGCCCGAGGATGACGTCGGCGAGGACGTCGACGGTGCTCACGACGCCACCGCGCGGACGTTGGCGCGGAGCACGTTCATCGCGACCAGCAGCTCCAGGGTGTGCGGCATGACGTCCAGGCGGACGTCCAGCCACCGCGCCACCGACGGCGAGTGCAGGCAGAAGCCGCACAGCGCGAACGGTGCCGGGGCCTCCCCGTCGCGATCCCAGGTCGGCAGGTCGTGGGCGGCGACCCAGCCGTCCGAGGCAGTCCAGGAGCAGACGGCGCACGTCAGGCTTCCCGGGTCGTCGTGGTCGTCGAGGGCGGGCAGAGAGGGAAGCTCGGTCATTCGTACTCCGGGGGCATGTGGAGGGTGGCGAACTTCAGCATTCGGCGGAGGTAGGCGGAGACGTCTCCGCCGGAGTGGAGGCGGGCGCGGGCGAGGACGAACCGGAACCCTGACCAGGTCAAACGCACGGTGGTGTGGCGGCGGCCGCCTCTCGACCACATGGCGTCGACGGTGGCCTCGTCGAGGTCCCGGCCGTCCGCGCTCACCGCGGCCTGCCGGAGGTGGAGCGTCGCCGGTACGTGACACGGTCTGAGCTGCGGCGTTGTGCGGGTACGTCACCGGCGGGTAAGCCGTCCTGCGCGATCTTCGCGGCGTACGCGAGCCCGGTCTCCGAGGCGGCGTCGCCGGTGGGCTGCGGGAACGGGTCGCCTTCCGGGACGACCACGGTGACCAGTACGAACGCCTCGGTGTGCCGCTCCGCTGCGTGGAGGGCGGCCAGGGCCGGCTGGTAGCGGTCCGCGAGGAACACCAGCAGCATGTCCGGCGGGTCGTCCCGCATCTGCACGATCGCCGACGGGACCCTGGTGGCCTTCCGGCCGCCCGCAGCGAGCCACTGGCGGGCGAACTCGACCTCCAGCACCCCGGCGGTGTGCAGGACCTCGGAGTCGCCCCAGCGCTTCACCAGCTCCTTCGCGGTGCGTGAGACCGCGCCAGCGTCGGTGAAGTTCTTCTTCGGCCACGTCGGGGAGCCGACGACGAGGATGCGGGTCACGCCGCGGCCGCCAGAATCGCGTAGCCGTAGCCGGGCAGCCACCGGCCCGGGGCTGCCGCCGCCCGCTCGAGGAGGTCGGTGATCGTGTCCTGCCGGACCGCGCGCGCCGTGGCCAGGTCGGCGCCGGCCGGGGTGACGTCGTCGACCAGGTGGCCGTGCCCGTCGTACACCCGCACCCAGTACCGGCCGTCGAGGTAGTAGCCGACGACGTGGCGGTCGTGGTCGCGCCGCTCCAGCACCGTCCGGAGGCCGCCCCGGTGCCCCTCGTGTTCGGAGCCGGGGTCGTGGCGGATCGGGCCGTCCACGGTGAACGCGCGCAGCACCTGCGTGTACCGGACCTGGGTGGCGTCCCTGGGTGGTCCTCCGACGGTGATGGTCACCGGGGGCCCCTCGGGAGCCGCCGGGGGCCGCCCGCGGGGAAGCTCGGCGGGCGGGACCGGGCGCAGCGCCCGCGGCGTCTCCCCCTCGGTGAGAGCGGGGAGCAGGTTCACGTTGATCAGCGGGAACGACCCGCTGTCCGGGTTCGGCTCGTCGGGCTGCCGCTTCGGGAGCGGCGCGAACAGGGTCTTCCGGCACACCCACAGCGCGAGCGCGAGGCACACGAAGCCCAGGCTCATGCCGATCCACTGCCCGGTCAGGGGCGGGAAGTAGTGGCAGACGACGGCCATCACGACGGAGCCGGAGCCGTACGAGAGGAGGACGGCGAACACCGTGCCCTGGTGCTTACTGATCATCGTCGATCGCCTTCCAGGTCGAGGGGGGTGGCCGCGGACCGGGCCAGGCGGGTGTTCGCGTCGTCGAGCTGCTGCTGCAGGGCCCGGCACTGCTGCCCGCACTGGCGGAGCGCGGCCAGGGCGAGCCGGCGGGGCCGCTCGACCTCGTCCTGCCGGAACGCGTCCAGCTCCCGCAGCGCCTCGTCGAGGTGGAGCCGCTCCACCACCACGTCGATCAGGTAGCTGTAGAACTCGCGGGAGGGGACCGCGGCGACCTCGCCGTGCCCGAGGAGTGCCGAGCAGACCGCGGTGAGCGCGTCCCAGTGGTGCGTGGGCGGCACCAGGTCGTGCCAGGACCGGGAGGAGGGCGTGGCGGGGGACCCCGGTTTACCCGTCGGCCTCGGCACAGCCGTACTGGTCAGCCCCCGTCCCGCGGTGTCCCCGTGGCGTCCGGTCCGCTCTCCGCCCTCCCCCCGGAGCTCGAGGGCGGCCAGGCGCAGGACCTGGTCGACGATGGCGGCCGGCTCGCCGCCGGGCTGGCACGTCGGCGACCAGTCGATGCTGGCGGCGATCGTCGTCCGGTCCATGCGGTCGAGCGGGGCGCCCGGGTCGTCGATGAGGTCCGCGGCGACGGCCGGCCGGATCAGCGTCAGCTCCGCGCCGGCGTTGAGGTCGCACACCCAGCGGCCGACGAGGGGCTGCCCGTACTGGCCGGGCAGCCGGGGCGGCGAGAACCGGGTCGCGGCATCGTTCACCGGGCACTCGAACAGCTGGGGGCGGCACGCGAGCGGGTGCCGCAGCGTGTACCCGTGGGTCTGCAGGTCGATGACGTGGACGTCGCTCACCGGGTCCCGCCGATCGCGGCCGCGGAGCCCTCGACGGGGAGGTGCACGGCGGCCTCGGTCCAGCCGTCGGCGTGGACGATCTCGTCGCGGTCGCTGTGGTACTTGAAGGGGCCGCCGGTGCCGTCGACGTTCGCGGTGAAGATCCACCAGCCGCGCCGGTCCGGGAGCTGCAGCGCGAGCTTCCACCAGCCGCGGTCAGTGCCCCACAGTGGCTGCCGGTTCGTCCGCAGCCGCACCGGGCCGACCTCGGCGAGAGTGGGAGACCTGCGGGTGCGGGGCGGGCGTGCGGCGGCGCTGGGGCGCTCGAGCAGCCGGTCGACGGCGCGGACGTGCCACGGCTTCGAGCCGAGCCCGATCTCCCCGGCGAGGACCCGCAGGGCGTTCGCGATCAGCCGGTACCCGGCGGCGTCGCAGATGTTCGCGACGTCGTCGAGCTGGACGGCGGCCAGGTCCGCGCGGGACCGGGCGGCGCGCTCGGCGAGGTGCTCAGACACCGGACACCGCCAGGGCGTCGAACCGGGTGGGGTTCAGCTGCTGCCAGAACCAGCCGCGGGCGGTGGTGAGGGCGTCGAGGTGGTCGGCGACCCGGCCGCCCCAGAATGTCGATTCGAGCAGCTCCCGCAGCTCGCCGGGCAGGTCGGCCCAGCAGGTGGGGCAGCAGAACGCGGACGCCGCGACCTTGATGGTGCGGCACCCCAGGCACGGCCACAGCGGCAGCTGGGTGCGGACAGGGGTGGACGGCTTGGGCACGGGATGTGCTCCTCGGGTGCAGGCCGCGGGGGTGGTCGCGGCAGGACAGGCGGTGCAGGAGGTGAAACGGGTGGAGCTACCCGGTCGGCCGGATCCGGCCGGCCCGGATGTTGGAGACGGTGGAGCGCGGCATGCCCAGCTCGCGGGCGATCTGCTCGCTGGACTGGTCGGCGGGCCTGGACCTGATGTCGGCGAGGACCTCGGGCGGGTACTTCGCCCGTGTCTCGCTGGCGCGCCGGTTCCACTCGACGCGGCGGGCCCGGAGGATGTCGTCGGGCGTGCAGTTCAGGCGGGCGCAGATACCGGCCTCGTCGAGGCCCTGCTCGGCGAGCTCGGCGACGTCGGCGAGGTCGACGACCGTCTCCGTGGAGCGCTGGTACTCGAGGGGCCCGGCGTCCGGGTCGTCGATGGTCTCCGGTTCCCACGCCATCGGCCCGACCCAGCCGTTCTTACCGGCCCAGGTGCGGGCCCGCTTCGACGGCCCGGGGACGTGTTCGAGCTGCTCGTAGAGGGCGAAGATGGCGCGCTGGTACTCGGCGCGCAGGGTCGCCTTCTCGACCATCGTCCGCAGGTTGTGGATGTTGTAGACGCCGACCGGTTCGACGATCGAGCCGAGGGGGTGCCCGTTCGCCGCGAGCGCCTGCACGCGGCGGCGGGACCCGACGGCCAGCACGAACTCCTGCGCCGGGTGCGGCATGTAGCTGACGGTGAGGAGCGCGGCCGCGTAGTGCCGGAAGATCGTCGGCTGCAGGCGGTGGATGTGGTTGTCGACCATCACCCGGGAGACGTTCGCGGCGTCCGCGATGGACTTCGACGTCAGCCCCCAGCCGACGAGCTTCGCCAGGTGATCCTGCACCGGCCCGGCCGGGATGAGGGGCGACGGTAGGCCGCGGGCGACTCGGAGCGCGTGGCGCTTGTGGGAGTTGCCGGGCAGCGGCACGGCGATCCTGCGGGGCGCGGTCATAGCCAGCTCCGGACCGCACCGGTCACGGAGGCGACGCCGACGATGAGGGCGCCCAGCGCGAACAGCGGGAGGCCGGCCATCGTGAACGCGCCGAACGCGGTGCCGGCGCAGAACCCGACCCAGACGCGGCCGCTCAGTCCTGGAGTTGCAGGTCCGGCAGCAACCGCCGGTGCACGGCCAGGGCGGCGGCGTTCGTGCGGTCCTTCGCCTCCAAGGCGGCGATGATCCTGCGGACGTGCGTCTTCACCGTGTCCTCGGAGAGGAACAGGCGGCCGCCGATCTCCTTGTTCGTCAGGCCCTGCACGACGAGGGTCAGGACCTCCCGTTCGCGCTTCGACAGGGCTCGGCGGCCAGGTCGGACGCGGCGCCAGGACGGCTGTGCCGGGGCCGGCGGCGGCGGGGAGGACTGCGGTGCTGCGGGGGTCATGGTTGCTCCGGGTGTCGAGGTCAGGCATGGGTGCGGGGTCGAGCCGCATCGTGACGGGCTCGAACGGCTGCACCATCGCGGCAGCCGGGGTGCTCATCGCGCGGCGCGAGCTGCGGGGGCGTCGGCGCGGTGGCGGCCGGAGCCCTGGGCGCGGTGTCCGCCGGGCTGCCCGGTGGGGAGGCCGAGGGGGTAGCGGATCGCGCCTGGGCGTTCGCGGTGCGCGGGGAGCGCGGCCTGCTGGGTGGGGATCGCGGCGGTCAGCTCGACGTCGGACGGCGGCGGCACGAGGCGCCGCTGGGTCGGGATCAGCATCGTCGGGTGGCCGGCCGGGTCGAACTGCTCGGCCTGGGCCGAGGCGGGGTCGGGGGCGGTGAGGCCGAAGTACGCGCAGAAGGCGCGCAGCAGAGCGGTGAACATCGGGTGCTCCTCGGGTGGCGGTCCCGCCGGGGGTGGTCGGCGGGCTGGGTGGCGCTACTTGCGTGCTCTGGTGGCGGCGAGCCCGACGGGCTTGCAGCCGGGCTTCCCGCTGGGTTCTCGGGGGCCGTTCGGGTTGTCGCTCAGCAGTCGGGGGACGTCGGCCAGGTCGAGGCAGTTGCAGCTGTAGTTGGTGTATCCGGCCTCGGTGCCGTGCTTGCAGCGCTTGTCGAGGGAGGTCAGCTCGCCGGTGACGGGGTCGGGGACTCGGGCGGCGCGGAGGCGTGCGCGCTGCGCCGCCCGGGCGGCGTTCTTGCGGCGGCGTCGGGCGGCGAGGAGTGAGCAGCCAGCCTCGTCGAGCCCGGTCAAGTCCTCGGCGTCGGGGTCGGGCACGGCACGGGCAGCGCGGCGACGGCGGGGGAAGGCGAGCAGGGCATCGGTCTCACTGGTGCTCCCGGATCGGGTGGCGATCACCTGGCTCCGGGGGTGGACGGGGCTTCGGTGATCGGGACTTTCACCAAGATACACCACACCATCGGTGATGTCTACGCGGAGGCGCCCGGGGTTTCCTCGCCCCGCGAGTCGTGAAGCAACCCGGAGACCGACCCCGACCGGCCTCTTCGGCACCACAGCCCCGGACCCGCCCCGCACTGACGGCACCCAGACGAGAGCCGCCGCGACGACCGCGACCGTGGCCACCCGGCCGAGGCGCGAGTGCGCTCGATGACCCGCTCGGACGCCGGCGGGCCGGACGGCTCGTCCCGCTCCCGCAGCCACCGAGCCCGCGCCTCGGCCGCCCGCGCCTCCGCGTCCACCTGGTCCTCCTCGGACGGCAAACGCGGAAGCCCCAGGTCCGTGGGGTCCCGCTCGACGCTCATACCTCACCGAATACACCTACCAGCCGACACTTTCGTGGACCGGAGACGGCACGTCGCCATTTTTCAGTGTTTTCCAGCCGGTGCGCAGGTGTGCGCGGATGTCGGGCGACGCAACCGGCCCCGACGGAACCGGCCCCGTCTGGGCCGGTTCGTGCTCCTCCTCAGCCGCACGGACCTCCGCGACGATGAGCTCGGGCTCCCGGTCGTGCTCGCACCGGACCGGCGGCTGCAGGCGCATCCCCGGCCGCTCGAGGACGTAGCCGTCCCGGTCGCACCAGCCGCGGGCCCGGCAGTCCGCAGCGACCTGCTCGGCCGCGCGCGCCGCAGCCGCCTCCGCCTCGGCTCGGGCGGCCAGCTTCTTCAGGGCCACGCGGCGGACCCCGCCGCACGGGCCGCACGGCGGCCGGTACGCGCCGGGGGGCGTCGGGTTGGCCGCGCACTTCTGGCACAGCCAGGTGTCCGGGTCGTCGAGGTCGAAGGAGATGCGAGGAGGAGGAGGCTCGGTCGGCTCAGCCGTCTCGCGAACAGGCGGCCGCGTGCTCGGCTCGCCTCCTCCTCCTTCCTGGTCTTCTCTCTTGCTCTTCTCTTCCTTACTAAGGACGTCCACCTGTCCGGGGACCGGAGAGCCAGCGCCCGGAGAGCCAGCGCCCGGAGAGTCGGGCGCTGGGTCTGACCTGCGGGTTTCCGACGGCCCTTCCGGCTCGGATTCACCAGCGACCGGAGAGTCGGGCGCTGGGGCTGACCTGCGGGTTTCCTCGTCGGCGGCCTTCGGGAAGGCGCGCTTCTTCGCCGTCGACTCGACGAACGTCCGCTGCTCGGGCGGGACCGGCCGCGGGTGGAGCCGGTAGACCATGCCGATGATCCGGCCGGTCTCAGGGTCGTGCGCCTTGTGCCTGGTGAGCCAGCCGTGCTGCTCGCACTTCCGGATGCTCTCCCGGGCGTGGTTGCGGCCCTTCGGGCCGGCCGCGGCGAGGTCGTCGGCCTTGAACCTGAACTTCGAGCTGTGTGAGGACAGCCAGGAGAACGCCCACTTCCCGTCGGGGTCGAGGAGCGCGTCGCGGATGAGGGCGTTCGGGACCGACGTCCAGCCGTCGATGTCCCAGTCGTCGGCCTTCTCGACGGTGATCGTGGCGGCGGTCATCGGGCCGCCTCGTTCCGGGCAGGGGGTTCAGGCGCGCGATCAGACTCATCGCGCGCACGTGACTCAGTCACGGGCGTGCTCCTCGGGTGCTCGGCCGATGGTCCGGATGGGGTGGTGTCCGGGCCAACGGGGTGGGACTGCTGACACGTTGGGGTGTGAGGTGAGTGTTGCCGATGGGGCCCCGTTCCGTCGAGTGGGGGTGTTCTCCCGCGCCTGACCACTACTGGAGGAGAAACCCCTGCAGGGTCTCCACCAGTGCTTCTCGCATCCGGATGTGACGGGAGTGATGGTTGGTCAGAGCGGCCCGGAGGGCGACAGTCGCGGGCAGTCGTGTCATGATTGGCAGCGCCACCCCGAGAACCGATGAAGTTTCCCTCAGCCAGCCTGAGGGGCCAGTCTTCCCGTACCAGCCGGACCCAGGCATCAGGGGTGGTGCCCCGGAGGGCGGGAAGCGAGGCTCGGCCAGCCCGGTGACGTTCGCGTCGCCGGCGTAGCTCCGAGTCCTTGAAGCGCGTCGGTCGGGTGATGGACACATATCGGGTGCTCTCATCCGACCGACGCGCCCCAAATTGAGGCTGACGACCGCGTGTCCCTTGCGGGTCGCCGTGTTCGCACCTCGGTCGTGCAACTCCTGGCCAGGGGTGCCGCGGCCTGGCCAGAGGGTGTGAGTCCGGTCGGTCCCTCAGTGCAGTCACTTTTTATCACCACTCTGCGTTTAAGGCGTAACCGCCTGGGGTAAACGGTCGTTAGATACCGCTCATCCCGGGATTTGCAAGAATTGCGTATAAAATGGTTAATGCGCCTGTTTGGGCGGTATGGACCGATTACTCGACAGTAAGCAGCGGCAAAGGGCGCAGGGCGTATCCGCTCGCTGCGCCGCGCCGTTCCTCCACCCGGATGAACCCGGCCTCCGCGAGCGCAGTCGTCGCCCGCTGCACCGTCCGCTCGGACAGTCCGACGCGGGTCGCCAGTTCGCCCACCGTCACCGTGATTGCGGCCTCGTCGCCGCGCAGGCGTGCCAGCTCGCGGAACACCGGCACGGCGGCCGTCCGGCCGAGGCGCCCGGGGAGCGGCGTGTCTGCTTGAGGGCGCACGTCATCGCCAGCTATGGTCATCGCCAACGCCTTTCGTCGCGTACGTCTCTCCCAACCCCGCCAAGAGTTAGTGGGGAGACGTCTGTCCCCAGCCGAGGGACAGGTCCGTTGTGAACGTCGCGGAACCTACCGGCAAACCGGACCCGATCGGGGGAGGCTCGCCCGGACGGCGTGTCACCCCTGACTCGTCCGGAGGAACTTCGCCGGTCAGTAGCCCTTATGCCACACCTATGGTCTACCTTCCTGATCGTGCCTGAGACCCGGAAGCATCGCCCGCTGCTGCGGCTGCCTGCCGTTCTGCTGCAGGAGTGCGCCGAGGGAGCCGACGACCCGGAGACCGGGTTCGTCCTCACGGACTTCATCCACTCCGCGATCATCACCGCGACCAAGGCGGCCGAGGCCGGCCAGGGCGAGCTACTCCCGCGCCGGCAACCGCGGAACCGTCCAGCGCCAGCTGGCGGCGTGACGCCGTCCCGGTACACGGCATCGAGGGCGGAGGCTGCGCGGTGCGCGGCCGCGCTCGCGGCCGTGGGGTCCTCCGTGCGCGTGGTCGTGATCGCGGCGCTGGAGGCGCTGCGGGCTGCCCGGTTCGTGTGGCTCGACGCGACTTTGCCTGGTGAGGCCGGGTGGGCGCCGCCCGAGGGCTTCGAGCGTGCGGGGCGTCTCGCCGCCTGACGAGTTTCCTTGACGTAAATCAAGGGTTTCCGTTGACTGCACCAATGGTGCACGGGTAATCTCTTCGGTGTGCCCAGGAACTGACGTCCCTGGCATGTAGAACCACACCGACGACGAGACCCGAGCACCACCCCTTCAGCTGGGCCTCGCCGTCGGACCGTCCCGCTCGACCACCCCCGAGCGGACCGCACCCGAGAGGCGATACCGCATGTCCACCTACGCCCCGCCGCGCCGCAACATCGCGCCGAAGAACCACGAGCCGTCCGGCAAGCCGCCGTGGACCCGGCTCCTCCTGTCCGGCCCCGCCGGCTCCCGCAAGTCCGGGACCGCCGCCCTCTTCTCCACCGACACCCGCCTCGGCGGCATGTTCTGGATGGAGATCGGCGTCGGCGAGCGCACCGCCGAGGAGTACGGCGTCATCCCCGGGGCCAACTACAAGATCATCGACCACGACGGCACGTTCCTCGACATCCACGACCAGCTCGAAACGCACTGGTGGCTGGCGAAGGACGCCGAGGACGCAGGTCTCCCCCGATCGCCCTGACGATCGACTCGATGGGTGGCCTCAACGAGATGCTCATGGACTTCGGCGACGCCCGAGCCCGGGCGAAGAAGTCCGACGCCGCGAAGAAGTACGACAAGGACCTCGCCAAGGCCGCGACCTTCTGGTCCGCCGACTACGACGCGACGATCAGCTACGAACTGCGCGGCCTGATCAAGAAGCGGCACACGCAGATCATGAAGCTGGTCCTGTCCTGGCCCGGCCCGGTCATCCTCCTCTCCCCCGAGCGCATGGCCTCCGTGTGGGAGAACGGCGCACCCACCGACCGGCAGGACTGGTCCCTCGAGTGCCGGAAGGACCTGCCGAAGGACGTCGACGCGCACGTCCGCCTGCAGCCCGGCGGCAAGGCCGACGTGATCAAGCTGCGGTCCGGGAAGGAGATGGTCACCGAGAACCCCCGGATCTGCCCGTGGCCCGCGAAGGACTTCACCGTCGCGAAGCTGGTGTTCGACTGGATCGGCTGCGAGGCCGGGGCGTCCCGCGCCCCCGTCGTCCGCGAGTACGACGCCGACCAGGACATGCGCGACGAGATCACCCCGGACAACGTCGCGATGCGCGCCCAGGAGCAGCAGGAGCAGCAGGAGGCCCGCCAGCGCGAGCAGGTCGCCGAGCGGGCCCGCGAGCTGATCCGCTGGACCCTCGCCCCCGCCGACGTCGACACGGCGGCGACCCGCGCGACGAAGCTGCAGAGCCACATCGCCCGGAACTCGAACGCGATCCCGTTCCTCACCGACGACCAGAAGGAACGCCTCGGCATCAACCCCGAGGACACCGTGCTGCAGATGGTGGACCTCGGCGCCCTGGTCGTCGACTACGTCAGCCGGCACAAGCGGTCCCCGCTGGCCGCGCTCGACACCGTCCCCGCCCAGGAGGAGTCCCCGGCCCGCCGCGCGCTGAACGAGCACGCCGACGAGATGCTCACCGCCCACAACGGCGACCAGGCCACCCGTGGCGAGCTGGAGCAGCTGGCGAAGGAATTCGACCCGCGGCGCATGGCCCAGGACGCCGGGTGAGCGCCGGGAGGGTCCGGGGCGCCTGCCTCGCCTACCCGCCGTCGAAGATGCGCTTCCGGTCCCGCGTGCAGGCCCGCGCCGGGCTGTCCCGCGCCCGCGGGCGCCTCACCGCGCAGGGCGTCCCCGAGGCGCTGATGCCCGTGCACATCGAACGGTGCCGCACCTGCAACGGCTGGCACCACCACCAGGACCGCGCCGCGGTCGCCGCCTACCTCGAGGAGATGACCCCGACCCGCCAGCTGCTCGACCTGATCGCCGCCTGACGACCGCACCCCCGGGGCGCGCGAGCAACCACCCCTGCTCGCGCGCCCCGGCCGGTCGTCCTCCACCTCAGCCTGAGGAGCACCCGATGATGCAAGAGCTTGGCCTCGCCCTGTTCGGCGATGGCGACACACCTGATTGGACTGGCGCGCTGTGCGCCCAGGTAGATGGCGACCTGTGGTTCCCGGAGAAGGGCGGGTCGACCCGCGAAGCGAAGCGCATCTGCGCTGACTGCGACCTGCGGGTGGCCTGCCTCGAGTACGCGCTGAAGCGGGACGAGCGCTTCGGCGTCTGGGGCGGCCTGGCCGAGCGGGAGCGCCGCCGTCTCCGCCGCGGCGAGAAGCAGACGACCGACGCGACCCCGCCGCCGCCGAACCGCACGGTCCTCGCGCGCCGGGCCGAGATCGCCCGCCTCACCGGGCTCGGGCTGACGGCGGAGGAGATCGCCGCGACCATGAACCTCCACGTCCGCACGGTTCACCGGAACCGGTCCGCGATGGTCGCGAGCGAGGCCGCCGCGTGAGCCTCACCCCGTACGCCGCGGCCGCCGAGCTCGCGGAGGTCATCCGGGCCGGCCGGTACCGGTACTCGAACGAGCGGGACCTGCAGGACGGCATCGCGCAGGCTCTCGCGCACCACGCCACGCACCAGGTGCGCGCCGAGGTGGCGCTCACCCCGGCGGACCGCATCGACTTCCTCGTCGACGTCGACGGCCGTCACGTCGGCATCGAGGTGAAGGTCGACCGCAAGTACGCGGCGGACCGGGTCCTCGCGCAGCTCCGCCGGTACGCGGCGTCGGACGAGGTGGACGCCCTCCTGCTGATCACCACGGTCCCGCAGCACATCTCGGTGCCCGCGCTGGTCGGCGGGAAGCCGCTGTACGCGCACCTCCTGCGGGGCATCTGATGGCGACGTACGGCACGCTGCAGCACCGGCGGCCGCAGGTGGAGGCGCAGTCACGCCGCGGCGGGGACCGGGCCTCCTGGTGGATCTCTGCCGCCCCCCACGTGATGATCAAGGTGAAGCGGCTGCTGCCCCGGGTCTCGACCGACCGCAGCGGCGCCGTGTCCATCGTCGACACCCCGGAGACGGCCCGGGACGTCGCCTGGATCTGCGAGCGCTGGCCCCTCGAGATGGACCCGCGCACCCGCGCCCAGCTCGACGCCCGCGTGTCCGAGCACCGCGCCCGACAGGAGGCCATCGACGACGTCCTCGCCGGCGGATCCGGTGCGCTCACCCTCGGCATGGAGCCGTCGCGGCCGCCGCGGGAGTACCAGTCGGTCGCCGCCCGCATGATGCGGACGTCCGGGCGGATGATCCTCGGGGATGACCTCGGTCTGGGAAAGTCGGCCAGCGCGCTCTACCTGCTCGACCAGCCCGACGCGCTCCCCGCGCTCATCGTCACCCTGACGCACCTGCCCGAGCAGTGGCTCCGCGAGCTGCACCTGACGTGGCCGATGCTGATCGGTCACGCCGCGAAGAAGGGGACGGCGTACCCGCTGGACCAGATCCGCGGGCACCGCGGCCACCCGCCGGACGTCATCGTCATGGGGTACTCGAAGCTGGCCGGCTGGGCTGACGCCCTGGCCGGGCAGGTCAACACGGTCATCTTCGACGAGGTGCAGGAGCTACGCGGCGGGATCGCCACGGCGAAGGGAACCGCGGCCGCGCAGATCGCGGACCAGGCCCGGTTCGTCGTCGGCCTGTCCGCGACGCCGGTCTACAACTACGGCGGCGAGATCCACTCCATCTACTCGATCCTCGCCCCGGACGCCCTCGGCACCCGAGCCGAGTTCCTGAAGGAGTGGACGGGCGGGGACTCCGACAGCGCGAAGCCGGTCGTGAAGGACCCGGCCGCGCTCGGCACGTTCCTCCGCGATGAGGGCCTGTTCCTGCGCCGCACCCGGAAGGACGTCGGCCGGGAACTGCCCGACCCGGTCCGGATCCGGCAGGAGGTCGACTCGGATCCGGCCGCCCTGGACGCGCTGTCCACGGACAGCCTCGCGATGGCCCGCCTCATCCTCGACCAGGACGCCAGCCACCAGAAGCAGTTCACCGCCCGCGGTGACCTCGACTGGAAGATGCGGCAGGCCACCGGGATCGGGAAGGCGCCGTACGTCGCCGAGTTCGTCCGCATGCTCCTCGAGTCCGAGGAGAAGGTGCTGCTGTTCGGCTGGCACCGCCAGGTCTACTCGATCTGGGAGGAGCGGCTCCGCGACCTGGGCGTCGTCAACTACACCGGGTCGGAGTCTCCGCTGCAGAAGCGGGACGCGGCGGCCCAGTTCATCGACGGCGACGCCCGCGTGATGATGATGTCCCTGCGGGCCGGCGCCGGGCTCGACGGCCTGCAGAAGCGCTGCAGCGTCGCCGTGTTCGGCGAGCTGGACTGGTCCCCTGGCGTGCACGACCAGGCGATCGGCCGCCTCACGCGCGACGGCCAGGAGGCCGCGGTCCTCGCCTACTTCATGGTGTCGAACTCCGGGTCCGATCCGGTGATCGACGAGGTCCTGCAGCTGAAGCGCATGCAGGGCGAGGCGATCCGCGATCCGGACGCGCCGCTCTTCCAGCCGTCCGCGCCGTCCGTCGACCGGGTGCGGCTGCTGGCGCAGTCCATCGTCGACCGCGCGGCCCGATGAAGAGGTCCGGCGAGCCCCGCCGGACCCCGATGCCCCCGCGCCGGGCCCCTCTCTCCCGGGGAGAAGGGGCTCGCGCGGGGCAGCGGGCTGTCCCGCAGCAGCGAGCTCGGCCGCGGTGCCGGGCCGAAGCGGACCGCTCCGCTGCGGTCGGTGTCGCCGACGGTGAAGGCCAAGGTGTCGCCGACGCCGGCGAAGGCGGCGCGGGCGGCGGCGGAGCGGGCCGCGGAGGAGGAGGCCAAGGAGATCGTTCGGGAGCGCAGCGGCGGTGTCTGTGAGGGCTGCGGGTCTGCGAGGGCGACGAACTGGGCGCACCGGGTGGCGAAGGGTCACGGCGGTCCGTGGGACGCCGCGAACGGGCTGCACCTGTGCGGCATGGGCAATGCCTCGGGCTGCCACGGGTTCAGCCATCAGAAGCCCCTGGAGGCGCAGGCCCTCGGCTGGATCGTCGAGAGCCACGACGTCGACCGGATCCGGGAGATCCCGGTCCAGCACGCATGGCTCGGCCGGGTGCTGCTGACCAGCGACGGGAGGGTGATCCCGGTCCCCGATTAATTTTCAGTGTTGACCAGTCCTGTCCTGCGCGGTACGGTTTACCGGTACCCACTCACTAGGAGGACAACATGCCCGCTCCCGCCGCCGCCCTGCTCCCGCTGGCCACGCTCGCCGCCTGGTACCGCGCTATCGGCGCCGTCACCATGACCGGCCCGCACCAGCTGGTCGTGATCGACGGGGTCGGCGTCCTCTCCTCCGCCGAGATCCGCGCCGGGATGCGCGCCGCCCGCGGCGCCTACGCCGAGGGCGACCGGTACGCCGCCGTGTGCGCCATGGAGCGCGTCATCACCCACACCGACCACGCGCTGACCAGCACCAGCTGGGCATGGGCCGAGAAGGTGCTCGCCCACGTCGAGAACGCCGCCTGAGCCCGCCGCTCCCGGGCCGGGCACACCCCACCGGCCCGGGAGCCCCCGCCCCCCACTCGACACCCCTGAGGAGCACCCGATGACCACCACGCACGCCGAGACCTCCGGCACCCGCGAGCTGCTGGACAAGGTCGCCGCCATCCGCCGCGCCGAGGCCGAGGCCGCGCACGCCGCCTACCCGCAGTACCTCGGCCACTGGACCGACTGGACGCTCGTGGAGATCACCGAGCACGTCCGCACGAAGAGCGGCATCGCCTTCGAGCCGGGCGACCTGGTCCTCGCCAACCCGAAGCGCTGGGACTCGATGTTCGTGACCTGCTACTCGTACCGCAACGGCGTCGACACCTCCGTCCCCTCGTCCTTCGTCCGCGCCATCCGCGTGATCGAGGAGGGCTGACCGATGGCCGACTTCGCCCTGACCCCGGAGCAGCAGGACTTCCTCGACGCCACCGACGACGGCGGGCCCGGCATCGTGTGCCAGGCCGGCGCCGGGGCCGGGAAGACGACCGTGATGCGCAAGGCTGGCGAGAAGCTCGCCGTCCGCGGCAAGCGGGGGATCTACACCGCGTTCAACAAGGCGATCGTCGAGTCCGCCTCCGGCACGTTCCCCCGGAACGTCACTCCGCAGACGACCTACTCCATCGCCTACCAGGCTGGCGGCCACCACTACAAGCGGACGCTGGACATCACCAGCCAGACGCTGCAGGACGTCGCCCGCATCCTCCGGATCAACGAGCCCCTGTACCTGGGGAAGGACGTCACTCCGCTCGCCCCGAACAAGGTCGCCCGCCTGGCCATCGGCACCGTCGACCAGTTCTGCGCATCCGCCGACGACGTGCTGGGCGCCGCGCACGTCCCGGACGTCCCCGGCGCGGAGGACGCCCGCCAGCACATCATCGACACGGTCCTCCCGCTCGCCGTCCGCGCGTGGGAGGACATGGCCGACCCGTCGGGGAAGCACGGCGGCGGGAAGCTCCGCAGCAAGCCCGGCCTGTACTTCAAGCGGTGGGCGCTGACGCACCCGCAGATCCGGGCCGACTTCCTGATGGTCGACGAAGTCCAGGACACCGACCCCGTTCTGGCGGGGGTCCTCCGGGAGCAGCAGCTCCCGATGTACCTGATCGGCGATGACGCCCAGATGATCTACGGGTGGCGGGGCTGCGTCTCCGTCATGGGCGACTTCCCGGCGCTGCACCAGCTCTCGCTGACCAAGTCGTTCCGCTTCGGGACCGCAGTCGCCGACGAGGCGAACAAGTGGCTGGACCTGCTGGACGCGAAGATCCGGATCACCGGCAACGACGCGGTGAACTCCGTCGTCGGCCCGCTCACCCACCCGGACGCCGTCCTGACCCGGTCGAACGCCGAGGCCGTCATCGAGGCCATCGAGGCCCACAAGCAGGGCGTGAAGGTCCACCTGAAGGGCGCCGGGGACGCCGTCCGCGCGCTCGCTGAGGGCGCCGCCCAGCTGCAGCAGGGCCGCACCGCGTGGCACCCCGAGCTCGCCGCGTTCCGCACCTGGGGGGCGGTCATCCAGTACGTCGAGGACGGGCAGGCGTCGACGGAGCTGGAGAACACGGTCCGCCTGCTCGACACGCACGGCATCGACGTCGTCGAGGAGGCGCTGTCCAAGACGGTCGCCGAGCCGTACGCGGAGCGCGTCGTCACGACGACCCACAAGGTCAAGGGCCTCGAATGGAGCGCGGTCCGGATCGGGAACGACTGGCACCCGCCGCGCGGCGACCAGGACCCGTCCCCGGAGACGGCGATGCTCGCCTACGTCGCGGTGACCAGGGCGAAGGAGCAGCTCGACCGGGGCGGCCTGGACTGGGTCGATGACTACGCCGGTGACGCCGTGCCGTTCGCGGCCGCCGACGCCGCGGTCGCGCCGGCGCCCGCACCTGAGCCGGTCCGGGAGCGGGTCGAGCTGCCCGCTGCGGCCCCGGTGGAGGAGCCCGAGGTGGTTGTGCCCCGGACCGGGGTCGGGCGCGGTGTGGCCGTGCTGAGGGACTGGCTGGACAGCGACGAGGGGGACCCGCTGTCAGAGGAGGTGCTCGAGGACGTGGTGCGGCGAGTGGTGGCCGCGTACCTGGACAGCAGGGTGGGGGCTGGGGAGCGGCACCTGCGGGCGGTCGGGGACTGAGTTGCTGCAGGTAGAGCGGCCGGGGCGACACGCCCGGCCGCTCTTTTCAGTGTTGATCAGCCCTCCGTCGGACGGTACGGTTTACCGGTACCACCCCACCGCCCCCGAGGAGCCCCGATGACGTTCCCCGACCCGCCCACCCCGCTCCCCCACGAGCCCGCCCCCGACACCCTCGGCGTGAGCCTCACCTACGGCCCCGAGGGCGCCGCCTCCTCGACCTGGGTGACCTGCCTGCACTGCGCCGCCCGCTACCCCGCCCACCAGCCCGGGAGCTGCGGCACCCGCACCGCCGACGCCACCCGGGCCTGGCGCGACGCGATCCTGCGGGCCGGCTGACCGCGATGACCTTCTACCTCGGCTGCCCTGAGCCCAGCTGGCTGCGCCGCACCAGCGTCCCCCTGTTCATCTCCCGCACCCGGCTCTCCCGCGTCATCGCGCTCCCCGAGGCCCGCGGCCCCTGGGCGCTCGACTCCGGGGGCTTCTCCGAGCTGCGCGAGTCGGGCCGCTGGACGATCTCCCCGCAGCGCTACGCAGACGAGGTACGCGGCTACATCGCCCAGCTCGGCGAACCCGACTTCGCCGCCCCGCAGGACTGGATGTGCGAGGACGACCAGCTCGCCCGCACCGGCCTCACCCTGCAGGAGCACCAGGTCCGGACGGTCCTGAACTACGCCGTGCTGCGCCAGCTCGCCCCCGAGGTGCCCTGGCTGCCCGTCCTGCAGGGCGTGACCGTCGCGTCCTACCTGCGGTGCGCCGCGATGTACGAGGCGATCGGCGTGCACCTGGCCGACGAGCCGCGCGTCGGCGTCGGCTCCGTGTGCCGGCGCCAGGCCACCGTCGGCGCCGCCGTCCTGTTCGACCGCCTCGTCGGCGAGCTGGGGCTGCGGAACCTGCACGGGTTCGGGCTGAAGGCCGACGGCCTCGACCTGTTCGGGGAGCAGCTGGCGTCCGCCGACTCGATGGCCTGGTCGTACGGGGCCAGGAGGGACGCAGACGACCCGGACCGGGCGCCGTGCCCGGATGGTCGGACCGACTGCCGGAACTGCCTGCACGAGGCGCTGGCCTGGCGGGAGCGCGTGCTGGCGTCGTGGGCGGGGGCCCGGGGCCGGGCGGACGTGCCGCCGGTCGTGGCGCCTCGGCTGCGGCCGCGCCGGGAACCTGCCCAGACCAGTCTTTTTTCAGTGTTGACCAGTGCTGGGTGAGGGGGTACGGTTTAGAGGTACCCAAGAGCGAGACCCCCACCGAGGAGAACACCATGAGCGCCCCGACCGCCGACACCGCCGCCCTGATCGCCGCCTTCCGCTTCGCCGTCGACTTCGCCGTCGCCGCCATCGAGGAGAACGACGACGAGGCCGCCGAGCTCGCCGCCAAGGACCGCCACCGCATCGCCTACGCCCTCACCGAGCACGGCCAGGGCTGGGTCTCCAAGCTCCTCGCCGCCGAGGGCCGCGCCCGCGTCGCGATCGCCACCACCCCGGCCGCCGACCGCGCCCGCTACGCCACCGCCCAGGCCGCCCGCACCGAGGCCGTGGACGCCGTCCTCGCCCGCTGCGCCTGACCGTCCGCCCCCGGGGCGCGCGGCGACCACCCCGCCGCGCGCCCCACCCCGCCCCGAAGGAGCACCCGATGAGCGCCGCCGCCCGCACCTGCCGCTACTCCCTGAACCAGGCCGTCGAGGTCCTCCACGCAGACTTCGAGACGCCCGACTTCCCCGACACCTGGTTCGCCGGCGTCGTCGAGAAGATCGAGGTGGCGGACGAGGCCCGCGGCCTCTGGACGGTCACGGTCCGCCGCGGGGAGCGGGCCTGGTCCCTGCAGATCGTCGGCCCCCGCGGCGGGAACAAGCGCATCCGGCCCGCGGAGAACGGCGCCGTCGTCCCGCTCGACGCCCAGGGCTTCCACGGCAACCAGTGCGCCGCGAAGGCGTACCAGCGGTTCTACTTCGACGCCGACCCCCAGGGCGCCCGCTACTGGGTCGACATGGGCGAGCGCATCGACCCCGACCAGGCGCCCCGCTGGGCGAAGCTCCGCGAGACCTACGGCGGCCCGTGCGACCCGGCCGCCCCGGAGGCTGCCCCCGCACGCGACGACCGCCGCGGCGTTGAAGTCTGACCCACCCCCCGGGCCGCGCGGCACCCGCCGCGCGGCCCCTCCCGTTGAGAGAGAGCACCCGATGAGCGAGACCACCGACTACCGCCACCTGGGCCACGAGGGCTACGCCCGCCTCGGCTACACCGACACCCCGCCGTCGGACCCGCCCGAGGTCCGGTACGCGATCATGGACCTTCCGCTCCAGCAGCGCGCCGCCGCCGCTCCCGCGATCCGGCAGGGCTTCCTTGAGGGCTGGCGCGAGGCCGTCGAGGCGGCAAAGCCGAAGCCCGACCCGGACGAGGCCCCGAAGCCCGCCGTCCTGCTGACGCTGACCTACAGCGCGGCGGAGGGCACCCTCCTCGACGGCACCAGCAAGGGCGACGGCTCCGCCGAGGTGCTGCACGCGAGCCCCCAGCTTTGGCGCTGGTCGCGGAACCTGGGCACGTGGTTCGTCCGCTACTCCCGCGACCGGCCGCCGCGCCTGGGAGCGATTGACGCCGACCGCAAGGCGCTCGAGGCGGCCGGGTTCGAGGTGACCGTGGAGATCGACGGGAAGCCCCGCATGTACGAGGAGGCCGAGGCGGACCGTGCGCAGCACATGGACGAGCGCGCCGACCACCTCGCCGCCAAGGCCGAGCGGAAGGGTGCGGAGTCCGACGCGCGGTTCGCCGCCGCGGACCGGACGTCCGACATGATCCCGATGGGTCAGCCGGTGCTCGTGGGTCATTACAGCCAGCGCCGCCACGAGCGCCACCTCGAACAGATCCACCGCGACACCCGGAAGGGCCTGGACGCCCTCGCCGAGAGCCGTCAGGCCGCGCAGCGGGCCGAGTCCGCCGCCTCCCACATGCGCCACCGCGAGGACCCGTACGCGATGGCGCGCCGGCTGAAGACGAGGCAGGCCGACCGGGACAAGGTCCAGCGCGACCTGGACGGCCACGTCCGGAACTTCCGGAACGGCGCCGGGGTCGTGGTGTCGCAGGACGTCACCAAGCCCGCCTCCGGGAGCTGGCGGGAGCAGCTGCTCGTCCGGGCCGAGTTCCTCGACGAGGAGATCCGCGGCCTGCGGGACGCGCTGGCCGTCGCGAAGGAGGAGGGCCGCTGGCTGGACCTGCAGAAGGGCGACGTGAAGCCGGGCCAGGAGGTGCGCATCGACGGCCGCTGGTACGCGGTGGTGAAGGTGAACCGGACGACGGTGGCCGTGACGACGCTCGTCGGCGCGCTGAAGTACCCGCTGGATCAGATCCGCGGCGTGCGGGACGGCCTCCCCGCTGCGGTGGAGACCGACGCCTAAGTTTTCAGTATTGACACCCGCACCGCCCGCGCGGTACGGTTTGCAGGTACCCGAGAGCGACCACCCCCGCTCTCCCCACCTCCCCGAGGAGCACCCGATGACCCACACGATCCTGCTCGTAGGCACCGACCGCGACGTCCGCGCCACCCTCGCCTTCCTCGACACCGACATCGAGCGCGTCGACACGATCGCCGAGGCCGAGGAGCACCTCGACAACCGCGACCACGACAACTACGTCCTCGTCCTCACCGGCGACACCGTCCAGGGCAACTACGACCGCGTCCTCCACGGCTGGCCGTTCCTGATCGCCTTCGCCGAGACCACCGCCGCCGGCCCGGTCATCCCCAACTGGGCGTGGACCGCCGCCGCCTGCACCGGCGCCAGCACGATCCTCGAGCTGCCGAAGGCGCTCCCCTGGCTCGCCGACCTGGGCCGCAACGGCTGGCCCGCGTACGCCGCCTGATCCACCTGGGGCCCCTGCCGCCACGGCAGGGGCCCCGCCTCAGCTCACCCACCCGCACCGGCCGACCACCCCCGGCCCACCTGATCCGGAGCACCCGATGACCGCCCTGCCCGTCGACGTCTGGGGGCCGCCGCCACCCGGCGACGACGACCTCCCCGACCCCCGCCCCCGACCCCACGAGATCCGCGTGACCTGCACGCACCGCGACTGCAACAGCCTCGTCGGCTGGATCCGCCGCGCCGACGTGCACCAGGACCTCGACGCCGTCCTCTCCCCGTGGCGCGCCGAGTCCCCGGAGCACCTGCCGTGGCACGTCGAGCCGTTCCGCCGGCCCGACGCCGCGGCCCGCTGGGTGCTCTCCCAGCACGACCTGGACGAGCACAACGACACCCGGCACCTCGACGCCCACCGCACCCGCCTGGACGCCGACGTGGCCGCCGTGGAGCGCCTCTCCCTCGGCATCCTCGTCCCGCTGCTCGGCACCGGGTCCTGCCTGAACTGCTCGTGCCAGCTGGTGATGCGCGACGGCGTCTGGTCCGACGAGCTCGGCGGGTCGACCTGCCCGGGCGACCACGAGCTGTGCCCGAACCTGTGCCGGCCGAACCGCGACACGATCGGCCGGGCGACGTCCTGCCCGTTCTGCGCCGGTCGCGGACACATCATCGACACCCACCACCCGATTCCGGACATTGAGGAGCTAGTCACCATGTACACCGACGCAGCCGAGGCGACAGTCGCCGTGCAGGATGGTGCGGTCCGATGACCGCCGCCGTGGAGACGACGATGCCTGAGACCGACAAGCCCAGCACCCCGCGCCGTCGAGGACGGCCGCGCGTCGGCGAAGGCGAGGGTGGCCCGCACGAGGGCAGCAAGCAGGCCACGACCACCCCGGGCATCGACCACGAGGTCCGGCTCGGCCGGCTCGCGGAGAAGCTGGCGGCGTCGAAGAACGAGCTGCGGCGCATCGCGCTGGACCGGCTACTCGCCGACTACAGGGCCGGGGCGCTGGACCTGTCGAAGCTGGAGAAGGTCAAGGGCGCCCCGAAGCAGACGCAGTGGATCCCGGGCCCCGGGCACGTGGAGGAGCTGCGGACGATCCGGCAGGCGACCGGCTGGGCCGGGGCCGACGTGCTGCGGCGCGCGGTGGAGGACCTGCTGCAGGCGGAGGGCATCGGCCCGGTGGGGCCCCCGAAAGAATCCTAGTTTTCAGTATTGACTCACGCATGGTTCACGCGGTACGGTTTACAGGTACCGCAAGGGCGACCACCCCCGCCCACCGAACCACTGAGGAGCACCCGATGACCGCCCCCGCCACCCCCCGCACCACGACCACCATCCACTACTGGGTCGCCACCTACCGCGCCGCCGACCTCCGCGTGAAGGCCGCCGTGAACACCGGCAACCGCCACGAGGAGCAGCGGAACCTCACCCACCGCCGCGACGCCGCCGAGAGCCTCCGCTTCCTCGGACGCCGCGACCTCGCCCACCTCCTGCACGCCGAGCAGGAAGCCCTGATGTCCCTCCGCTACGCGCTGGAGGCCACCGAGGACGGCCAGAACCTCGACGAGTGCCTCGCCTCCGCCGCCAACATCCGCGCCAAGATCGCCGCCGCCCTCACCGCCTGACCCCCCGGCCGCCCCGCACCCCGCGGGGCGGCCGTTCCCCTTCCCCGAGGAGCCCCCGATGACCGACCAGACCGATCCGCCCGCCCGCCTCGCCCTCGCCAGCGCCTACCAGGCCGAATGTCTCGCCATGTGCAACCGCCTGAGGCGCGAAGGCCCCTACTCGCCGAACTACGCCTACAGGGCCCTCGCCTCCCGCATCCCCCTCGAGGCCGTGGCGTACATCGCCCAGACCATCACCAAGGGCAGCGAAGGACTCCGCCGCCTCGCCGAGACCAACCAGATCGGCGACTCCTTCGAGGCGTCCGTCCTGCACCCGCGGTGGGCGACCCTCTTCGACGAGGACCTCCGCGTGATCGCCCGCAACCGGCTCCGCGAGGTCGCCACCGCCTTCCCGGCCGTCGCCCCCGAGGTCGCGCTCCTCCTCGCCACCGAGCGCATCCAGTTCGACCAGCAGCTCGCCTACGAGCTGGCCGGGATGCCCGACTTCCTGGCCTGACCCCCCCGGCCGCCCCGCACCCCGCGGGGCGGCCGGCTCTGCAACACCCCTTCGGCCCGACCACCCCCGGGCCCATCCCATCGAGGAGCACCCGATGCCCCGTCAGCACATCACCTGGGAGGAGCCGACCGTCCGCGTCGCCGTGATGCCCCCGGGCTCACCCGACGCGAAGGGCCGCCGCTCCGTCGGCTGGACGCTCGCCCTGAACGGCAGCAGCGTCACCGCGATCGACGCCGGGGACCGCGGCCGCGGAGCCCTCTTCACCCTCGTCGAGCGCATGCACCGCGAACTGATCGCCGCCTGCATCGCCGAGCACCAGAACGGCCTGCACCAGGCCGGCCCGGAGATCGGCTGCCCGCGCTGCGCCGACGCCGAATCCGACGAGCCCGCGGAGGTCGTCGCCCGCCTCACCTACAGCGAGCGCGCCGCGCGCCGCCACGCGGTCGGCCTGCCCGCGCCCGCCCCGCAGGAGGCGTGACCGTGGACCTGTTCATGATCCTCCGGTTCCTGGCGTGCGGCGTCATGGTCGCCGCCTGGACGGCCGCCTACCTCGTGCAGCAGGGGCCCCTGTGGAGCTTCCAGCCGCCCACCGGGTGGCGCGCCGCCCTGCTCGCCCTCGGCGTCACCGCGACCTGGCCGGGCGTCCTCGCGTTCCTGCTGCTCGTGCACCTCGACGACGTGCGCCTCGACTACCCCGGGAAGGACTGACCATGCCGCTCGCGAAGACCTCGACCGGACACGTGATCACCTGCGACGGCTGCCGCGCCCCCCTCGAGCACATCAACGAGGAGACGATGGTGTTCGACCTCCCCCCGGAGGCCCGCGCCCTCTACGACGTCCCCGACGAGGGACGCCTCGTGTACATCGTGTGCGAGGCGCTGCCCGGCCGGACCAGCTGCCTCGACCGGGCCCGCGCGAAGGACACCAACCCGCCGCCGCCCGGCCGGACCTGCGACTGCGACGCCTGCCTCCGCGCCCACCCGGACGGCCGCTGACAGCCCCAGCAACGCAGAGAGCCCCCACACCTCACCGGAGGCGTGGGGGGCTCTCTGCGTTGCGCTCAGGCCGCGCGACGCGGCACCGGCATGTACGGGGTCTGCTTCCCTCCCGGCTGCAGGAGGATGCCCTCCTCGACCATCGCGCGCAGCTCGTTGCCGATCGTCTTCGACGACGCCGGGATGTCGTCCGGCCACCGCGCGGACGCCGCCATGATGTCCGCCGTCGACGCCGGGCCCTCCCCGATCGCCGCGAGGATCAGCGCCCGCCGCTGATCCTGGACGGTGCCGCCGGCAACGTGGAGCATCCCGGCGATGACCTCCTCCCCGGTCATGCCGGCGAGCGGCGACTTCTCCGGCTCGGGGTCGTCGTCGGACACCAGCTTCAGGACCCGGTCCCGGGCGACCCGCAGGTCGTAGCCGCCCGCCTCCTCGTCCGACGGGTGCAGGTCGCCCTCCGGGGCGTCCATCGCCCAGCCGTACGGGTCGTCGCAGACCCAGGTCCGGTGCATCGTGGTCCGGTTGTCCGGGCCCATCACGTAGGACATGCCCTGCAGCGGCGTGACGCCGTCCGGCATCGTCGTGGGCAGCTCCGTCGGGTCCACCCCGGCCATGCCGCCGGCGAACGCCATCCCGCCCTGCGTCCTCGACTTCGTCTGGAAGCAGATGACGTTCCCGGCGACCATCTGCCGGAAGCTCGGTGGAGCCGAACTCCTCCATGCTGATGCCCTGGCCGGTGAGGACGAGCCGCACCCCGAGGGACCGGCCGCCCTGCGCGATCTCCAACGCCAGCTTGATCGCCTCGGCCCGGTCCTTCGCCGAGCAGCGCTTCAGGAACTTCGCCCACTCGTCGACGACGACCTGCAGGTACCCGCGGTTGGCCAGGACCGGGTCGAAGTGGGCGATGCCCTCCCGCTCCCGGCCCTTGTCGTCGGTCCACTGGATCGCCGACAGGTCCCGCTCGCGCTGGTGCAGGATCCGCACGGCGGCGCGGAGCATCCGCATGATGTTCCGCGGGTCCGGCGCGAACCACCGCACGTGCGGGGACCGCTTCCAGGTCGGCAGCGAGTTGCCGCCCTTGCCGTCGCCGAGGAACGTCGCGAACAGGCTGCGCTCGACACCGTCGGAGCCGACGAACCGCGGCTGCGACGTCTCGATCAGCATCGTCTCCAGGAACGCGGACTTGCCGCGACCCATCGCGCCGGCGATCAGCCAGTTCACCGCGCCGGACCCGGGCTCGAAGCAGCGCACGTGCGCGGCGTCGTCGTCGATGTACCGGCCGGACTGGTACAGCCCGGTCGTGATGTCCAGGGTCGGGCCCGGCCACGACACCGAGGAGTGGAGCGGGTTCGCGCGGGTCACCGTCAGCCGGGCCCTCGACAGGTTCCGGTCCGACGTCCAGCCGATCTCCACCTCGCACTTGTCCGTCGCCGAGAACGCGGCCTGCACGTTCCGCGCGACCTGCCGCGCCGTCGACGTGGTCTGGCGGCCGCCGGGGGCCAGGACGATCACGGCCTCCCACCGGGACGCGAGCCCGCCGTCGTCGCCGTCGGTGGCGATCTCGTGCACATCGGTCAGGTACGCGCCGGGCAGCAGCCCGCCGTCCCGGGAGACGTGCTCCGCCCACAGCTCCTCGACCCACGAGCGCGCGAAGTAGTCCTCGACGTCTTCCGCGAGGATCGGGTCGGGCTCGCCGAGCTCGTTCCGTCGCCAGTACCGCCACGACGCCGCCGCCAGGCCGAGGACGCACAGGGTGTCCGGATCAAGCACCGCAAGCCACCACCAGCATGTAGAGGATCGCGATGGCGGCGAACATCGCCGCCTCGCCGGGGTGCCGGTCCAGGCGCCGGGCCCGCAGGTACAGGGCCGCGCCGAGGATCGTGCCGAGCCCGAAGATCGCCCACGGAGACACGATGTCGCCGTACCGGGCGAGGCGCTCCCCGGTCACGAACGCGATGACCGTGGCGATCCCGGCGAGCGGGGCGAGCATCCGGCGGCCCCGGTAGACCCGGGACCGGGCCCGACCCCACGCCGTCGTCGGCTTGACCGGAGCCTCGTACGGCAGGCCGGCCAGGACCAGGGCGGCCCTCCGCCGGTCCTCGAGCGTGGGCACGGCAGGACTGGTCTCGACCTTCTGCCAGGGCTTCAGCATGTCCACGGTTGCGTCCTCCGTTCTTGCAGGTGGCCCGGCCCGCCAGAGCTGGCGGGCCGGGCCGGTGGGGTGGTGCCTCTTCAGTGGGTCCTGCGGGGGCTAGTCCTCGGTGTAGGCGTTCGTGTCCGCCGGGTGCTCGGTGTCGTCCACGGCCTCCTGCATCCGGTCGTGGCGGCTGTGGATGTTCTCGCTGACGCTCGCCATGTGCTCCCGCAGCTCGTCCAGGTTCGCCAGCGACGCCGGGTCCATGTTTCGCGCGGTCAGACCCTCAGCGAGCGCTTCGAGCTGCTGGCTGCAGTGCGCCAGGACGGCGTAGCACTGGCGGACCTTCGCCTCGTCGACGTCGATCACGGGTGCGGTCATGTCTCCTCCAGAGGTTCCGGCCGGGAGGGCCGGGTTGGCGTTGCTCGGTACTTCGATCGGCTGGTCGGCTCCGTCGCTCCCCTGCGGGCGGAGGTCTTCGACGGAGCCCTCGACGACGGTGTGACCCGTGTTGTCGATCCGTCCGGCGGGGACCGGCTCGTCCAGGTCGACGGGCTCCGGGCCGGGCGTGGGAGGCGGCTCGGGCGGCCGGCGCGGCGCCGGGTTGAGCGCCATGCACGCGCACTCCTGGCACGAGCACCCGTCGGCCGCGTACGAGTTCCGGGCGTCCGGGGTGTGCCCGCACGCCGGGCACGTGTTCCGGCGATCGCGCCGCCGCTGCAGCCGCGAGCGGTCGTCGTTCGGGTGGTTCCGGCTGTCCCAGTCGGCGCGGTCCTGGTCGATCTTCCGGCGGCGCCGAGCCTCCTTCGCGGCCTCGTCGCGGAAGGCCACCCAGTCGTCGATGCGGTCCGCGCCCCAGTCGCCGAGGCCGTCGAGCCAGCCGCCAGCGCGGTCGACGCCAGCGCCAGTCGACTTCCCCCAGCCGCGGAGCTGGTCGCGCCAGGGCGTGGCGCCAGCGCCGCCAGCGCCAGTCCGCCAGGTGCTCCTGGTGCCCGCGCCAGCGCCGCCGCCAGCCGACCCGCCAGCCCCGCTGGCGCGGCTGGCGCCAGCCCCGCTGGCACGGCTGGCGCCAGCCCCGCCAGCCGACCCGCCAGCGTGGCCGCCAGCGCCGCTGGTGCCCCGCCCGGGAATGAGGCCGCCAGGGGTGAACAGCGGCGCCAGCCGGTCGGTGGCGCGCATCCACCAGTAGGCGATGAAGACCGCCATCGCCAGCATCAGAAGATCCAGGCGACGGCAGCGCCACCGGCGTTGTTGACCGCGTGGCCGAGGGCGAGGAGGAACTCGGGGAGCTTGCCCCCGAGCATCGACGCGAGCGGGCAGAGGAACAGCGCCGAGTAGGCGGTGGCTCGGGTCGCCGCGCCCTTGTGCTTCGGGTGCAGGTCGTGGCCGAGGTTCAGGGTCAGCCACACGACGCCGACGGCGAGAACGACGATCGCGCCGCCCAGGAACTTGCCGCCGAATGTGGCCGCCCAACCGACTCCGGTGTTGAACCAATCGAGGATTGCGCCGGTCACGCCTGCGCCCGCGCCGAGCCACAGGACCGGCACCGTGCGGGCGAGCTTCTTCTTCCGCAGAAAGAACAGGCCGACAGCGAAGAGGACGACGGCGACAAGCATCAGCCCACCGCCCCGGACGCCGCGGAAATGACCTGGCCGATCCACTGAGCGAAGAGCGCGAATGCGATTACCGCCAGCACGATCCCGGTCCGGTGCTTCTTCTGTACGACCCATTCGATGCCGTGCAGGACGGTCGTCAGCGGGATGGACAGCAGGTACCCGAACACGAAGTCGAGCGCGCCCTCCCAGCGCCGGCCGTTGCCCCAGGAGTCGGCCACGGCGCCGCGGTGGTAGGCGACGACGTCGACCATGCTGGCCGGCCCCTCGGTCCAGAACCCGCCGGGCAGGTCGTACTCCGGGGCGGGGGTCTCCTCCGCCGGGTCGAGGCTGTCGTAGTGCTCCCTGCGGGCCTCCCGGGAGGAGCGCCAGCGGTCGGCAACGGCTCGGGCCAGATCGGGGCCGCTCGCGCGCGCCCCTACGCGCGCGGGCGCGCGCGCCCCCGCGTTGGACCCCTCTCCGGCGGGGGCGGCTGCGTTGCCGTTGCCGTTGCCGTTGCCCCTCTCCTGGTCCGGGTAGGCGGGCTGCCAGGTGGACTCTTCCTGTGTCGTGGTCATGCGGGGATTCCCAGCCTCTCGATGTCGGCGATGAGCGCGGTGATCGCGGTGAGGGCCTGCTCGGCGGCGAGAGGAGCGAGCCCGGGTGGTGCGTGCCGGATGACGGCGGCGAGGTGTTCGCCGCGGACCCGGACCTGTGCGTCCGGGGTTGCCGCCCGGGCGCACTCGGCGTCGAAGTGCGCGGCCCGGCGGGCAGCGCGGGCGATGGGCCCGAGCGCCTTTCCTGCGAGCTTTCGCTTGCCTGGCATGGTCGCCGCCTTTCCTTAATCCGGAATTACGTAGGTAGTGGTGATTTCGCCAAAACGGTCAAACACATCTAATTCGTATTCACTAAGGAGGGATCTGCCATCTCGCTCGGCTGCCTTTCTGAGAACGCTTTTCAATATCTGCTCGGTATCGCCGTCTTCGAGATCCACATGCACGGAAAGATCACCGCGCTCGATCGGGTAGCCCGACCGCCGGACCCGACACTTGACCAGCTCGACGGCCATCACGCGCCCCGCTTCTTCGCGAGCCCGCGCCGGTCGATCTCCTTCAGCAGCTTCTTCGCCACGTGGTCCTTCACGCCGAGCTCGCGCATGAGCGTCGGGCGGCCGGCACCCTCAGCGACCAGACGTGCCGCCCGGTGGAGGAGGAAGTCGTCGCTAGCCGGCTCGGCCGGCGGCTCCTCGTCGTCCTGGCGCTCGTCGTCCTCGTCGGCAGGCTGGTCCTCCTGGTCCTCCTGGCGCTCGTCCTCCTGGTCCTCCTGGCGCCAGTCGCCAGCGCCAGGCGCGCCAGCGCCAGCACCAGCCGGGGCACCAGCCCCCGCGCCAGCCGCCAGCTGGTCCTCGCCAGCCGCGCCAGCGCCAGCCGCGCCAGCGGCGCCAGCACCAGCGCCAGCGGGCACCAGGTCCTCCGCGCCAGCGGGCACCAGCTCGTCCGCGCCAGCGGGCGCCAGGTCCTCCGCGCCAGCCGTCGCCAGCTCGCCAGCGCCAGCCGCCGCCAGCTCGCCAGCGCCAGCCTTGGCGCCAGCCGCCAGCCGCGGGCGAGGCGACGTCGCCAGGTGGAGCATCGCCGCCAGGATCGGCGGCGCCAGGAGGGACAGCAGGATCGTCGCCACCACCCAGCCGAACGCGACCTGACGCTCGATCCCCTCGGCTCCGTGCTCGACGCCGTTCGCGATCATCGAGACGCCGAGGAGGACGAGCGCGAGCTTCCGGCCGAACTCGACGCGCTCCGGGTCGAGCCGGCGGGACCGCCACGCGACCGTCCCGCCGAACGCTCCGACGTCGATGAGGACCGGGACCCGCCACGCCGTGGCCGGGTTCATGCCGCACCGGACCGCGAGCGCCGCGATCGCGTCGAACGACATCCACGCGGCGACCCCGGCGACGGCGACCAGCGACACCACGAGCGGCGTGCTGTCGACGACCCAGCACCACGCAGCGCGGATAGCGGTGCGGACCTTCGACCAGCTCACTGGCGGTCTCTCCTTCGGGTTGACGTGCGCGGACCCGTGCGCGCGCCGGTGCGCGCACGCGAGGACGGGATCCGGCCGCCCCACCAGGGACCCGAAGGGGGACCTCGGTCCGGCCGGTGGGGCGACCGCTGAGTCCGAGTATGCACACTCAATCTGCATCGAGCGCAAGCCAGGAGGAGCGCTGCCACCCGCATGGCGTAATGCACGTTGAGATTGACTAGACCGGCCCGGACCCCCGACACTGGGCAGCGATCACCCGTCAGCCTGGGAGGGGACCCCCATGACGTACACGCTCCGCGACCAGTGCGGTACGGGCTTCAACTGTCCGCGCATCGAGCCGACCGAGGGAGGGTTCCTGTTGACCGGCGACGCCGTGACCGACCCGGCCGTCCCCGACGGCGAGGCGAAGATCTTCCTCGACGGCGCGATGCTCCCCGAGCTCGCGGACCTCTCCGTCCCGGACCTCGGCGCGTGGGTCGGAGCCCGGCACACCCGGGACCTCCTGCACGTCGAGACGCTGGACCGGTACGCGGCCGACGTCGAGGCCGAGGACTACCCGCGCTGGCGGGACGGCCACGACGACCACTGGACCGCCGACCAGCTCGCCTGGGCCGACCACGTCCGGGGCGACGTCGCCGACGGCCGCGCATGGCGGCGCCTCCACGTGCTCCGGACCCCGCTGACCGAGGCCCTGCAGTACGAGCTGGACCGCCCGTACCGGCTGTGCGCCGGCGCAGGCGAGCAGATCCGGATTCTCGACCTCGTCGAGCACCCGGAGGTCGAGGGCATGCTCCGCCTCGGCGACTTCTGGGCCGTCGACGGCATCCACGTCGCCCGCTCGCACTACGACGCGGACGGCCGACTGCTCGGCGTCACCGCGGCGGCCGCCGAGACGGCTGCCGCCTACGTCGTGCTCGCCGAGTCGGCGTGGCAGATGGGCACGGACCTGCACGAATGGTGGGCTGCGCACCCGCAGTACCGCCGAGGCGCCAGAGCAGCCTGAGGGGAACATGCCACCCGCACGACCAAGCCGGGAAGACCTCGGCGGAGCCCTGCGGCGTCATCGCGACGCCGCAGGGCTCTCTACTTCGGAGGCCGGCAAGCGCGCCAGGTTCTCCCAGTCGAAGGTGTCCCGGATGGAGACCGGCCGGAACGTCCCGACCCTGGCCGACGTCGAGGCCCTGGCCGACGTCTACGAGCTGGCCGGTCCGGAGCGCGACGAGCTGCTGGCGATGGTGACCGGAGTGCGCGAGCTGAACCGGCGCCTCGTCATCAACCGGGACCCGGCGGCCGTGCAGGACCGGGTCGCGAAGCTCGAGCGCGACTCGGGGCACGTCGCCGGGTTCCAACCGGCCGCCGTCCCCGGGCTGCTGCAGGCCCCGGGGTACGCGCGGGCCATCTTCGAGTCCGGCGGATTCCCGCCCGAGCAGGTGGAGCTCGGCGTCCTCGGTCGAGCGCGGCGGCAGGAGGAAGCCCGGCAGGGCACGACGCAGCACACGGTGCTCCTCGCCGCGGGCGCGTTCGACTGGCAGATCGGTGGCGCCGCCACGATGGCCGAGCAGATCAACCGGGTCCACGACGCTTTGACCTGGCCGAACTTCCGCATCGGGTACATCCCGGCGGACCGCGGCGTGGACGTCCTCCCGCTGCACGGCTTCGACATCTACGACTCGCCGCCATCGGTCATGGTCGGGCTGTGGACGGCCACGGCGATGTTCGAGGAGCCGGGCGACGTCGAGGAGTATCGGGCCCTGTTCGAGCGGCTCTCCGCGTTCGCGGACTGGGGCGAGGACGCCCGCGCCACCCTTCCGCGTCGGATCTGATCGGCGCGCCCCTCTGGCCAGCGGGCATGCGCTGAGTTACGCTGTACCAGTAAACCGGACCCACCACCTCGGAAGGACACCGTCATGGCCAAGCCCCTGCCGCTGCCGAAGCACGAGCCGGACAGCCGGGCTCGCGAGATCATGGCGATGATCGACGACTACGCGCGGGCCGGCGACACCGAGGACACCACGCAGGAGGCCCGCCTCCTCCGCCTGTCCAGCGCCCAGCACCTGTGGATCGCCGCCGAGGCCGCGTGGGAGCGCACCCTCGCCGAGGCGAAGAACCAGGAGAACCAGGGCTGGCTGGGCTGGAAGCGGCTCATGGCGGCGACCGGGATGGCGCTCGCGACGATGCAGACCCGCATCACCGAGCGGCCCGCCGCCCGGCGCGCCTTCCAGGCCGGGCACAACCCGAGCCAGAAGGCCGCGTAGCTCCTCCCCTCTGCAGCGCCCGGACGCCCGGTCAGACCTCGGTCTGGCCGGGCGTTTCTGTGTTCGGAGACCCGAGATACCCGACACTCCCGAGACAGGTGCCATGCCCGGCACGCCCGAGACAGGTGCCACGTGTGGGACACCCGAGAGGCCCGAGATACCTGGCACACCCGAGACGTGAGCGAGGTGTTACCAGCGTCAATGACGAGAGAGGCGTCTCTCATAAGACGGATCAGAGACGCCCGAGACCCGTCGGTCGCCCGACACGCCCCCCACACCCGATATGCGTAGCTCACTTCAGACGCCCCGCTATGGTGCGTCGCTAACCACGCGTGCCAGGCGAGGCTTACTGCCCACGCCTCGGATACCTCTCGCGCATCGGAAGGCAGAGACATGAGCGCACCAGCAGCCGTCGTGCTGTCAGGAAAGGGCGGCACGGCGAAGACGCTGTGGCAGATGACCATGGCAGGGGAGGCGTCCCGCGCTGGCCTGCACACCCTGCTCGTCGACGTCGACCCGGAGCGGAACCTGTCGAACCGCTTCGGCGTCCCGCAGCACTCGACCGGTCTCGGCTCCGTGTTCGAGGACGCCGGGGTCACCGCAGGCGAGGGAGACGCCGAGAAGGGAGCCAAGCGCGTCGCAGGGGAGATCGTCAGCACCCCGTGGGACGGCGTGGACCTCTTGCCGGCCGGGGCGAGCCTGACGGGCATCAGCCAAGTCTCGATCCCGGACACCTGGCTCCTGCGGGACATCCTCACCGCCGCGAAGCTCTACGACCAGTACGACCTGGTCCTGTTCGACACCGGCGGCCGGACGGGTTCCCTCGTGACGCTGGCGATGTACGCGGCTGACGTGTCGTACGCGCCGATCGCGCCGACCACCGACGCCGTCCGGAAGGCGCTCGAAGCCCGGACCCGCGTGGAGCGCATCCAGCGCGCGCACCCGCTCCGGTGGGCCGGCGTCGTGCTGTCGGGGTTCGACCTCCGGTCCGGCATCGAGGAGGCCATCCACGGGAAGGTCTATGAGGAGTTCGGCGACCAGGTCCGCGCCGAGGTCCCGCGCCGGACCGCGGTGAACGAAGCCTTCCAGCTGCTCGACCGGCTCGGCGACCGCCGCGACGTCGCGTCCGCCGGCCTGGCCCGCATCTTCCGGGCGTTCCTCGAGCGGGATCTCATGCAGCGCGGCGACCACGGCGACGGGGTGCTGCGTTGAGCGGGAAGGGTCGCGCCCTGCAGAACCGCCTCGTCATCAACCCGGACGAGCAGCCGCCGCCCGCACCCCGCGCGGAACCGCCAGCCGCACCCGCCGCGGTGGAGCCCGAGCCTGCCGAGGAGGCGCCTGCCGCCGACGAGGCGCCAGGGGAGGACGAGGCCCCCGAACCGGCCGCAGAGCCCGCCAGCGCGCCGCCGAGGCCGCGCGCGCGGGCACGGAAGCCGAGGGCCGCGACACCACCGGTGGTGCTGGCGACGGAGGACCCGAACTACCCGCAGGAGAGCAACGACTACCGCAGCTTCTACCTGGCGAACGAGGTATACGCCCGGTACCGGGCGGCGATCTTCTGGGCATCCCGGAACCCGGAGGCGATGGGCCTAGTCCCGGAGAACATGTCGCAGGGCGTCCAGCAGCTGATGCTGGAGGCAGCCGAGGACCTGGAGCAGCGCTACAACGACGGGCAGGTGTTCCGGATGCCTCCACCGCCCAAGCGACGCAAGAGACGCGACTGACGCGTCTCTAATAAGAGTCGACCCCCGGAACGACGAAAGAGCCCCGGCCCGCCACGAAGGCGAGCCGGGGCTCAGTCGTTCAGTCCTACTAGAGCCACTCCACGGGGAGGCGGTAGAACTCCTGGCCGCCCGCCCTCAGCAGGTAGAGCCATTCGACGCCGCTCGCGGACTTCACGTACCGGGCGCGGTGGCCGTCGTATCCGGCCGGGGACGCGTACGGCATGAATCCGGCGCCGTCGAGCGCCCCGGTGACGAGGTCCAGGATGTAGCAGCGCGGGCTGCCCTCCTTCTGGATGAACATCTTCCGGCGCCCGGGCATGAGGGCGCTGGACGCGCCGGTCGTGAACGTCTCGCTCGCCGCGAGGACCGTCGGGGTCGACCACGAGTTGTTCCCGGGGTCGTAGAAGTAGATGTTGGCGGTGCCGTTTCCGCGGAGCGCGACCAGCCGGAACGGGGCCGAGCTCGCCGGGTGCATGAAGTTCGCCCCGCCGTTGGCTGTGCCGGGGAGCGCGGCGACCGCCGTCCACGCCAAGGTCGTGGCCATCACGTCGATCTTCCAGACTGCGGTGCTGTTGTTGCCGACTAGGAAGTACAGGAAGTCCGACGACGGCACGATCTGATAGGTCGACGTCGCGTCCGGCGTGGTCGTCCACGCCCCGGTCCGCGGGTTCCCGGCGACTGCGCCGGCGAGGGTGAGCGTGGTGGCGTCGTGCGACCCGATCCGGCGGCGCTGCCCGGAACCGGTTCCGCCGGTGATCACGACGTCGGCGTTCGCGAAGACACCGGCCGGGAGGCCGCCGGTGGTGACGAGCGTCGTCGTGGTCGAGCCCGCGGCCGCCGTGTCGGACGGCACCTCGATCACCCACGTGTCGGCGGCTGCGGGTGCCCCGCCGAACGCGCGGGTCACGCCGAGGACCGTCGGCGAGGTGACCGAGGTGATGATCCGCTTCTGCCCGGCCAGCGCCCCGGAGGTGAACCGGATCTGCAGGCCCACGATCGACGCCAGGAAGGTGCCCGGCGCGTTGGCCGACACGATGGACGTCGTCGTCGAGCCCGCCGCGGCTGCCCCCGAGTCGAACGTCGACACGAGTTCCAGGTCGTTGATCAGGGCGAGGGAGGCGCCCACCGTGGCCGTCGCCGGGAGCACCGTGGCGATCGCCGACGACAGCGTGAACGCGCCGGTCGTGAGCCCACACAGGGTCAGCGACGTCGAGTTCAGGTTGAAGTAGCGCCACTCGGTGAGGGCGGCGCCGATCGTCAGCCAGACAACGTTCCGGACTGGGTCGAACTCCAGGTCGATGCCCTGGTTGCCGGCGGTCAGGCCGGCGAGGAACTGCCAGCCGTTCGTCCAGGTGCAGTACCGCCACAGCTGGGTCGTGCTCGCCGTGCCCGCGGTGGTCGTGCCGTACTGGACCGCCCAGTAGATGTACCGGTTGCCGTCATAGACGTTGCTGGTCCCGGGGTTGCTGGCGCCGGCCGGGAACTCGGAGAGCCAGTGCCACGACGGCAGGTCGACGCCCTGGGCGAAGCGGTAGTTGACGGCCATCAGCTGATCACCCATCGGTCGGTGCGGACAGAGTTGAAGGTCTGCTGGGACAGCTCACGGAGCTGCGTGCGGGCGTCGATAGCCTGCGGGGAGCCGGTGCCGTGCCAGGTGGCGTAGCCGCCGGGGACGGCGCTGCTCGCCTGCGTCGAGTTGCCCCACGTCAGCACCGACGTCACGGTCGGCTGGTTCGCGATGATCGTCAGCGGGCGGTCCTGGTTGTCCCGCGCGTACTGCAGCGCCCGCGGCGGGAACATCTGCCCCTGCCGCATCACGACGTTCGCCGCCGCGTCCACGGCCGCCTCGGTGGCCGCCGCGGTGAGCTCGGCGAGGATCAGCCCGAGCGTCGAGTCCTTCGCCAGCCCCGTTTCCGGGGCGGCCGTCGGGTTGTCGACGTGCACCGTCCCGCCGACGGACAGCGTCCCGGCGAGCGCGGCGAGGACAGCGGCGAGCGTCGCGTCCAGGGCGAGCGGCCCGGACCCGGCGACCTGCACCGGGGCCGCGCGAAGTTCGTCGTCGGTGAGCGGACCCTTCACCGGCACCGGGGACACGAGCCCGACCGTGCCGCCGATCGCGCCGGCCGCACCGGACGGCTGCAGCAGCGCCGGGTCGATCAGCGCCTGAGCCACCCCGATCACGTCCGTGGAGACGTCGACCTCGAGGTAGTGGAGCTGCGGCCCGGCCGGGGACACCACCCGCAGCTGGTAGTAGGTGCCGGTCGGGGTGATCTCGGACTGCGGGGTCAGCTGCAGCGTCCAGTACCCGTCCGCTCCGGAGCGGGTCGTCGACGACGTCGTGATCTCCGACGTGGAGTCCACCGTCAGGAACGCGCCGGTCGGGGCGACCAGCCGCGCCGACACCTGCACGTCCGGGATCGGCTGCTGGCCGGGGTCGACGACGCGGCCCCGGATCGTGGTCAGCGACATCAGCGCTCCCACTCGATGCCGAGGTACAGGCCACCGGGCGCCGCGTAGCGGGCCACGAGGAACGTGCACCAGCCGGGGAGCCCGACCTGCGGCAGCGACAGGTTCCCGACCATCGGGGTGTTGACGACGAGGTTGGTGACGATCGGGGTTCGGTAGCTGAGGTCGGTCCACGAGAAGACCCGCAGGTACTCGATGAACCCGGACGGCTTGACCCGCCCGGACCCGTCCACGGCGTCCTGGCCGCCCGCCCACCCGCAGGTGATCGAGGAGACGGAGCCGCGGCCGCGCCACCCGCCACCGCCCGGGACCGCCGGGACCAGCGCGGTGTGGACCTCCCCGGAGCGGGGCCACGCCGACGGCGCGACGTCCTGCCAGCGGCCCCCCGGGGGTCCTCCGGCCAGGGGGTCGGATCGAAGCTGATGAGCGTCACGGCGTCCTCCGAGCTGCAGGCCACCGAGGCGGCCAGGGTGGTGACGTTGGGGGCGGGTGCGGGTGCGGGAGCGGGCGGGGGAGCGGGCGCCGGGTACTGGCCGTAGTCGGCGGCGCGGATCTGGTCGATGTCGACCGGCACGCCGGCGACGTTCCCCGTCCCGACCTGCTGGTACAGGTGCGAGCGGTCGTCGATGTGCCCGTACTGCCAGCCCGCCGCGGCCCAGCCGTAGCTGGCCCAGCCGCGGTCGAGGGCGTCGGAGATGACGGACCGGCCGCCGTACACGCCGACCCGGTCGACGCCGAGGACCGAGCCTGCGCCGGCGCCGTACTCGCGGGCCACCGGGAGCTGCTTCGCGGTCACATCGCTGTCGAACGCCAGGTAGATGCAGCCGATCCGCGCCGGGTCGAGCCCGAGGGCCTCCACGTGCTCGAGCGCTGCGGTCGCGTCGGCCGCGCCGCGAGCTCGGCCGCCTTCCCACGATCCGATGGTGTCCTCGTAGACGAGGATCAGCTCCAGGCCGTGCGCGAGGTAGTCGGCGACCTGCGCGGCGCTGGGCGCCTTCCGCCGCCCCGGGGTGCCCACGTATAGAGCGATCGCTTGGTAGCCGGCGTCTCGGACCTGGGCGCCGGTCGGGTGGCCGACGCAGTCGATGGCGAGACCGATCACGGCGTGCCTCCGCTGTTCAGGTCCGGGGCGACCGGGGCGACGGTCAGCTTCGGGCAGTAGTAGACGTCTATCGGGGTGGCGGTGCAGTCGCCGACGCGGTCCCCGGAGTGCACGGTCACCTGCTTCGGCGGCACCTCGATCACCACCGGTGGCGGCGCGGGCAGCGGCGCCGGGGCCGCGGTGAGGATCGGGACGGACACCGGAACGGCGGACCGGATCGGGGTGCCCGACCACAGGCCGTACTGCCCGCCGAGGACTGCGACGGTGACGACGCCCAGGAGCAGGGCCCCAGCGACGGCACCAGCGATCAGATGAGGCGGCCGGGTCGCCGAGGAGGCGGGTTCCGGGCGCGCGTGCCTGTGGGCCACTGGGGCGCCTTTCTCGACGTGTTGGGGCCGCCGGGCCTGAGCCCCTCTCCAACTCAGACCCGGCGGCGTTCAGGGGGCCGCGCGCTACGGCGCGGCGGACGCAGCGGAGAGCTGCGCGATCTCCTCGGCCGACCACCCGGAGGCAGGCACGGCAGGCAGGGGGAGGTCGCCTCGACCGCCGCGACCTTTCGGGCCGCGGCGGGGGTGACGTCGGCGGGCGGCTCCACGGCGTGCGGCTCCACGGGCGGCGCGGGCGGCGCGGCCTGCGCGGCGGCCGCGCGGGCACCCGTCGCGGCGAGCTGCACGCCGGCGACCTTCAGCAGGCACAGCAGCGCGGCGACGCCGCCACCAGCCAGCGCGGCCCGCACGTCGAACTGGCCCAGCTCGACGGCGGTGCCCCCGGCGGTGATGGATGCGGCGACGGCCTGCACGAAGGTCCAGCCGACACGCTCGGCGACGTCGATCCACGGTCGTGTGTTCACGGGGCGGGGTCCTTCCTGCGCGGTGCCCGCCGCCGCGGCGGCGGAGGCGGTTCGGGGTCGGGCATCGGCGCGTCGAACCCGAGTCCGGGGACGGGGACAGCGCGGGGCGGGGGGACGTCGACACCGGCCGCGCGGAGCGCGTCGACGAGGTCCCCGATGTACTCGCGGAGCCACCCGACCTCGCCGCGCATCGCCCGGTCCCGGCGGCTCGCAGCCTCCCGCTCGTCGGCAAGCTCCTGCTTCAGGAACTCGATCGACTCCTTGAAGGGGGCGAGGAGGCCGACGGCGGTGTCCACGGCGACCTTGTCGGTCTTCGTCTTCGTGGCCCGCCGGTCGACGCCGATCTTCATCATGGAGCCGAGCCCGGCGACCCCTCCGACGGCGGCGAGCCACGAGGCGGCCTGGTCGACGACCCCGGTCATGGCGAGTCCCGCGCCTTGGGGACGGCGACGACGACGCCCGGCACGAGTTGGCGGCGGTACTCGACGGCCTGCGAGACGTGTTGGACCGCGATGATGGCGTACACGACCGGGCCGGTCAGTCCGGCGTGACGATCCCAGTAGGCGGACTCGGCGAGGGAGATCGCCCACAGCAGGTACACGCTGGCGCCGCCCATCAGGGCCAGCCTCAACAGCCGTCGGGACACGCCGCGGGCGACGACGAGCGCGGCCGCGAGCGCAGCGAACACGCCGCCCCACAGCAGCATCCCGCCCGTCTCCCGGACCGCGGTGAACGATGCCCCGCCGATGCGGTCCGAGTCGCCTCCGAGGATGACGATGGCCATCCCGGTCGCCAAGGCCAGCGCGGCGCCGTAGCTGCGTCGCAGCAGGTCCGACAGGTCCCACAGGTCGTCGACGTCGGGGGCCGGGTACAGCCAGGTCGCGGTCACGACGCGACGACCGGCACGGGCTGCGACACCGCCCGGGGCCTCGGGGCGACGACCGCGACCTGCCAGTCGATATCGCCGGCGCACGCCCCCGTCTCCGGGTTGCGGCCCGGATACGACGTCGCGGTGACGGTGTAGTGCTGGCCGGCGATCTCGACCTCTTGGGTCTCCCGCAGCGGAGCCGCGTACGAGGACTCGGCGAGCACCGTCCCGGCCTCGTCGACGGCCCGGACCCACGCGGCCGGGGTCGAGGTGACGACCCGCAGCGAGGCGTCGAGGGACAGCGCGACGTTGGGCGCCGAATGGACGGTGAACTCGGCGCTGCCGCCGTCTTCGGCCACGACGGCGTCGATCAGGGTGTGGGTCCACGTCGGGTCGAGGCCCGGGATGTGGACGACGGTCTGCAAGAGCGCCTCGAACGACCCGGGGGCGAACCCGCCGGGGGTGTCGCACCTGACGAGGAGGCGCAGCTGGAAGGTCACGGCGAGGGAGCCCTTCGGGCTAGTAGGGAGCGTCGTAGGCGACAGACATCCACACGCTGCCGCTGGTGGTGAGGGTGGAGAGGGAGCCGCCGGTGTCCTGGTAGTAGGCGCCGCGGAGCACCGTCCCGGCCGCGAAGTGGTCGTACAGGTGGGCCTGGACCTTCACGGAGCCCGTTTGGCCCATCAGCTCGTCCTTCTCGGCGGCCACGTTCGCTGGGTTCGCGGTGCCGTTGACGAAGATGATCGCGGTGCGCTGACCTAGCGATCCGTTGGCCCACACGGTTTGCAGGTGCACGTCGTACCAGCCGGCCGTCTGAATCGTGATGATCGACGAGTTGCCGGGGGTCCACATGTTGTCGGTGTCGACGAGCTCGGCGTCCCAGGGGATGACCGCGACCGTCGCGTTCGCCACCGAGCGGGTCGCCGTCTGCCACACCTTGCAGACCGGCTTCGACGACACCCCGGTCGACGGGAGCTTCCCCGTGACCTGCTGACACAGAGCGTTGATGTTGGTCGAGAGGGCCGTCAGCGCGGGCGCGTCGACGAGGACCTCGGTGAACTGGGGGAGCGCACTCAGCGCCGCCATCGGGCCTCCTCGCAGCTAGTAGGGCGCTGCCCACGCCGCGGTGAGGTAGGTGCCCCACGCGCCGTTCGTGAGCAGGTTGAGGGTCGCTCCGGAGCTCTGAAAGACGCCGCAGTAGATGGACGCACCGGCGGCGAGGTGCTCGAGCGCGACGACCTGGTGGCGGAACGAGCCGCCCCCGTAGCCGAGGTTCGCGGAGGTCGTCGCGACAACGTTCAGAGGGTCAGCGACACCGTTGATCAGGATCTGCACGACCCGCTCCGTCGCCCCAGCGCTCCCCCACGACGCCTGCGCGCGGATCCGGTACCAGCCCGGGGTGTTGATCGTCATGTGATCGGGGAAGCTCGACGACCACATGCCGTCGGTGTCGGCGATCTCGGTGCCCCACGTGACGATCTGGTTGGTTCCACCGACGCCCGACGGGATGCCCTGGGACCCGGACAGGATGACCTTGGCGACGGGCTTCGTCGACCGCGCGGCGGCCGCCGGGTAGCCGGTGGTGAGCTGCGCGAGCTGGTCGATGTTGTACGGGATCAGGTTCAGCGGGGGCTGGTGGACGAGTTGCCCGTCGACGAACGTCGGCAGGCTGGTCAGGGCGGGCACGAGGCACCTCCAGTCAGTAGGGCGCTTCCCAGGCGATGGACAGCCACGTCCCCCAGTTGGCCGCCGTCGTCAGGTTGAGATCGCCTCCGGAGTTCTGAAACGCGGTCATGTAGATGTGCGACCCGGCCGCGAGGTGCTCGAACGCGACGACCTGCTGACGCAGGTTGTTGTTCGCGGCGGAGAACGTGTTCGACGCGGCGACGTAGTTCGAGGCCGCGGTCCCGTTGATCGCGATGTAGATCGCCCGCTGGCTGGCGGGGCCGGGTTGCCACGCGGCTTGCCCCTCGATCCGGTACCAGCCCGCCTGGTGCACGGTCAGCTCGGTGTCTCTGAGCAGGTAGAGCATGTTGTCGGTGTCCACGGCCGTGCCGCCCCACCTGACGACCGTGTCGGTCGCGTCGGGGATCGGCGTGTCCGTGAGGACGAGCGACTTCGACATCGCCGGTGCCGACGGCTTGTAGGCGGCGGCGAGCCCGACCGATATCTGAGCGAGCGAGTCGATGCCCGTCGTCAGCTGCGCGAACGTCGCCGCAGTGGGCACCGACCCGGTGGTGAATGTCGGCATGGCTGCCATCGACGGCACAGCCGGCCCTCCTTAGTAGATCGGGGTTGTGGTGCTGCCGAGGACGCCGCGCGTCGCATCGCCGAGGACCCACGCGGACGGGACCCACACGGGGGAGAGCTGCAGGGACACGGTCCAGGTCCCTGCCGCGGCGTCGACCTTGTGGTCGATCTTTTCGATGTAGTACTCGGCCGACGTGGACAGTCCGATCGAGCGGCGCTTCACCCGGACCCGCTGGCTGATCTCCAACCCGAGGACGACCGGCCACAGGGCCGGGTTCGCCGACGGCACCAGCGTGAGCGTCGTGATGCGCGTCTTCGGGCTCGAGTACCGGGACAGGTAGAACACCCCGGCCTGGGTGACGTCGAAGTCCGTCGTCGCCTGCAGGGTCTGCGTCAAGATCCGCTGCCCGTAGGTCGCTTCAGCCGCCGCGTTGACCATCGGCGCGATGTCGCTGTTGTCCGGCCGCGACAGGTTGGCCTGGGTGAACACGTACGTCGGGTCGTGGTCGGTGGCGTAGTCGGCGTACGGGTACTCGTCGCCCTGCGAAGACAGGTAAAGCCGGGCCTCGTCGATGTAGAGCACCGCCGAGGTGGAGGGTGTCCCGAACATCGCCACTGCGATGCGCGCGTACGCCGCATTGGCCGGGGACGTGCCGGCGGCCCTCATCAGAGCCCAATGGCTGACCGGCACAGCGCCGTTGGTGCTCGGGCTGGTGCCGATCTGCGTCTGGGTGGAGTCGAACCAGTCGATGATGACGCTCGCGCTGGACCACCCAGCCGACGAGAAGAGCCAGGCGTCGCCGGTGTAGGAGGTGTTCGGCGACACCGGCACCAGCGCGCTGCGGACCAGCGGGGTCGCGGCTACCCCGTTCGGGGTGAGCTGGCCCGCCGCCGCCCCCTGGTGGTGGTACGCCGCCGTCTGCGTGAACGTGCACCCGTTCGCGGTCCACCCGGAGGTGTCGACCTCGAAGTACGGGTTCGAGTTCAGCGGGACGGCCGGGGCCGGGTTCTCCCCGAACGTCCACGTCGACGTCTGGGTGGCGTACCGGGAGGACCGGTCCTCCGAGGTGAGCATCCCGGCCCGGTCCACGTAGACAAGGCCGCGCTCGGACTCGTGGATCTCCTGCAGGACGTCGAGGACCGTGCGGCCGTCATAGGAGTGATCCGCGGCGAGCGCGAGGAGCCCCGGGCGACCTGCCAGCTCCCCTGCCAGTACTCGCCGAGGATCCGGACCACCCGGGCCCCGGGCAGCTCCCCGACGTAGCCGACGCCCCGCTGGTAGTGGGCCATGCGCCGGTCCGCGCCGATGTCGGCGTTGTAGAACGCCCACCGCCCGAAGGAGAACTGGGCCTGCGGGTAGCCGAACCCGACCGACGCCGAGAGCGTGTTGATGATCGTCCAGCCGATCCGGGCGGGCAGCGGCGAGAGCGCATGGTTCGGACCCTGCAGGCCGTCGTAGAAGTTGAACTGGTTGCCGGCCGCGTCGAAGGTCATCGCGTAGTAGTGCCACTGCCCGTCGGGCCACACGTCGAACACCGGCGGGGTCTGAGTCGGCATGCCGTACTGGTAGCTCGCGCCCCCTGAGGTGGGGATGAACCGGAACCGGACCGAGTCCTGGATGCGGACACCCATCTGTGCGTCCGTGTAGTCCGTGGGGAAGTTCGCGGTGTCGGCCGCCACGTAGAGGAACCCGAGCTCCATCGCGCCGACGACCGGGCGAGCCCAGAACTCCACGGTCGACCCGACCGTCGCCATGGACAGCCGTCCCCCGGTCGGCGTCATGACCGTGTCGTTGCCGGCACCGGACTTCGACGGCGGCGTCGCCGCGTTCTGCTCGGTGAACGTCACGGCCGAGGTCCCGTCAGGGTGCGCGTCGCCTCCCCACTGGATCGAGCTTGACTGCGGGATCAGGTAGTTCGGGGCCGCGTTCGAGCCGTAGCCGAGCTGCGCCGCGGTGGCCGGCGCGCTCTTGTTGGTCAGCGGCATGTACGCGGCCGGGGAGTCCTGCGCGATCTCCAGCTCGTAGGACTGGCGGATCGTGGTGCGGGACAGGATCGCGAGCGCGTCGACGGCCTGCAGAGGCCGCTGCGCCCGCGTCCCGGACATGTCGTACGTGGTGGGGTAGCGCTCGACGTACCCGACGAAGATCGGCTGCAGGGCGGGCCCGTTGGCCTGCCAGTCCGTGAGGTGTGACCCGAACTCGAGCTGCTGCTCGTCGACGAAGAACACCGGGTTCGCGACCCCTGCACCGAAGATCGTCACGGTTTCGAGGGTGTCGACCGGGTCCCACGCCACCCAGAGGCGCGTCCACGTGTTCTGCGCGCTCGCGGTGTTCGACGTGTGGATGCCACCCGCAGCATCGGTGATCGACACGGTCACGTTCGCCCCGCCGGTCGGGTAGACCCAGACGCTGAAGGTGTAGGTGACGTCGGGGGCGACCCGGAAGGAGTTCCACACACCGAAGTTGATCCCGGTGCCGCCCTGTGGGACCCGCATCGACGTCGTCCCGGCGCCGTGGTGCTGCAGTGTGGACAGCGCGGGGACCGTCGCCGGGTTCACGCCCTCCCAGAGCGACAGGCCCGTCTCGAAGGACGGGTCGTAGTCCAGGCTGACCGTCGGGTTGAGGATGTTCCCGGAGCCCGGCTGGTTGGGCCACATCGCCCAGATCCACGTGGCCCGGTACGGGGTGATGTCGCCGCCCGAGTTGAACGGCGATGCCGTGTTGTCCGGGTTCAGAAGCTCGAGCGGGTCGGGCAGGTCCAGGGCCGCGGTTCCGGCCTGCACCTGGTCCAGCTCGTACTGGCGGCCGCGGCTCGTCGACCAGCGCCGCACGAAGAGGCGCCGGTAGACGGCGTTGATCGACCGACGGGAGCCGCCGGGCAGGTTCGGCGGCCCGCTGGTGAAGTCGATCTCGAAGCCGACCAGCGGCCAGTTCGGGTTCGCGGTCGTCTGCGGAGCACCAGAGCCGACGACGACACCGCCGACCGAGTCGACGGCCGGCGCCGAGTTGGTGATCGTGCGCGCCATGAACAGCGCGCCCCGCGCCAGCGAGTCCGTCGCCGGGGCCGAGTCGGACACGGTCCGGGGAGTCCGGAGGACCCGCACCGTGATCGTGTCGACCGCGGCCGCGGTGTCGGAGATCGACCGCGCGTACTGCATCGTCCGGACGGTGATCGTGTCGACGCCCGGCGCCGACTCGGCCAGGGTCCGGGCGAACCGCAGAGCTCCACGGGTCAGGGCGTCCACCGCGGGCGCCGAGTCCACCGCGCCCCGCAGGTACCGCCAGGTGACGGTGTCGAGCGCTGGCGCGGACTCGACGACCGTGCGGGGCATCCGCAGCGCGCCCCGGGTCAGCGTGTCGACGGCCGGGGCCGAGTCGCTGACGACCTTGCCGACAGCCGTCGCCCCGAGGGAGTCGACAGCGGGCGCCGTCTCGGTGAGCCCCCGGGCCATGACGAGGACACCCTGCGTGAGGGTGTCCGTCGCCGGGGCGGACTCCGCGACCGACCGCGCGAGGAGCAGGACACCCCTCGTGAGCGTGTCGACGGCAGGCGCGGAATCGGTGGTCGTCGCCAGCCCAGTGCTCGGCCCTGTCGGCAGGACCCGGCTGGTGATCGGATGGCTCGGATACCCGCGCCCGAACCGAGCCATGAGTTACCCCCTCAGCTTGCTGACCTGCTAGTTCGACACGCTGGACGTCAACGTCAGCTGGTCGCCGGACGCCGCGAACGTCGCCGTGCTGGACAGTGAGGTCTCGAACCCGAGGCCACCCGCGCCGGGAACCATCGAGTTGAAGACCCCGACCTTCGCCACGATCACGGGCAGCGCGTCGGAGCCGTTCGCCGTGTAGGTGCCGGTCAGGGTGTAGCCCGCGACACCGGTCGTGTGGGCGTAGACGCCGAGCTGCCGGACCAGGCCGCCACCGGCGGTGGTGATCTCGGCGGCCAGGGCGGTGTCCGTCGCCGCCGGGGCGGTCGCGTTGGCCGTGAGCGCCATGAACGCCAGCGGCGCGTTCCCGGGGACGATCACGAACGTGCCCGCGCCGGGGGTCGACGCGGCCGCGCCGCCCGGGTTGGCCGGGGTGTACCACCTGTCGACGGTGACGGTGGTCGTGGTGTTGGCGGTGATCACGCCGTACACGGAGCCGAGGATGACCTGCTGCCCGATGTAGGCGCTGGCGGTGAGGCCGGACGCGGTGAAGCCCGTCGCCGTCGGCGAGGTCGCGGACCCGGTGAACCCGGCCCCATTGCCGCCCATCATCCGTGCCTGCGCGTCGTGTCCGCTGTTGACCTTCATCGGGTCAGCCCTCCGGGGTCTCGTCGGTGGCCGGCTGCCCGACCGGGCAGCCGTAGTGCGCCGCCAGCCGGACGGCCAGCTCCTCGCTGTCCGACCACACCCAGTCGGGGGCCTCAGCGGCGCTGTGCGCGGCCCAGACGCCGAAGTGCACGTCTCCCACGTGGGTGACGGCGCTGATCGCCTGGGCGAGCGTGTGGGTGTCCGGGATGTGGACCTCGGTGACCTGGCCGTCCGGGGTGATCGGGGCCCCGGTGGCGTGGTTGATCGGCTGCGAGTTGCCGAGCCTGACTACGGGCATGAAAAGACTCCTGACATGACGAAGCCCCGCCGACCGGTGGCCGCGGGGCTGAGGGAGAGGGGGAGGGCGGGGTGGTTACTCCTCGATGGCGAACCACGACCGGACGTTCGGGGTGACGGCGCCCGGGGTGGTGACGCGCAGCCCGAGGCGCTGCGTGGTCGTGCCGGTCATCTGCGGTTCCCGGCCGAGCGGGAACTGCAGGACGACGAGGCCGCCGAAGGGCTGCACGAAGAACGACCGGATGACCTCGACGGCCGTCGGCTCCGCGGACAGGTTGACGAGGCTCGACGCGGTGGCGTTGCTCGAGGACGAGTCGGCGTTCGCGTTCTCCTTCACGAACGTGGCCGTGGTGCCGGCCGGGGCGCCGAGGGTCGTGGTCCGGTACAGGTCGACGGTGACGGCCGCCGAGCTCGCCGACGAGTCGAACGAGATCCCGACCTCGGTGACGCAGAACGTGATCGTCGGGTTGAGCAGGATGAGGGACTTCGTCGCGCTCGCCGACAGGGCGATCGAGCCGGAGTTGACGGTGTAGGTACGGCCCATCACGGACCCCTTTCAGCTAGCGGAGGGAGGCCCGCATCTGGGCCTGGCGGGTGAAGGTCGGGGACTCCGGGGGGCCGCTCGGGGCGGCGGCGGCCTTGAAGGTCGCGGCGATGCACGCCCACGCGTCGGAGATCGACGCGGTGAACGCGGCGGTTTGCGCCGTCGTCGCCGAGACGATCTTGTCTTCCATCGCGGTGTCGTAGGTGCCTGCGCCGATCTGGGCCTGCACGAGGTTCCCGAACCCGGACCCCGCGGTGTACGTCTCGCCGCCGTCGACGGTGCCGCCGAAACCGATGACCAGCTCGTCGGCCTGGGAGAGCGTGGCCGTCGCCCCCGAGGACAGCGCCGTGCCCGTGCCCTTCGCGGAGACGAACTTGTCCAGGGGGGTCGCGGCGAGCCCCGAGTACTCCCGCACCCATACGTTGCAGTAGTGGCTACCGGTGATCGTCAGGGTGATCGTGTCCGACCCGCCGGCGGTGACCGGGGCGGTCCACAGCTCGCAGTCGATCGTCCCGGCGGTCGCGTCGTTCACCGAGGCCACGCGGGTGAACGTGTTCGCCTTGGTGTCGGCGATCGAGGCGATGGAGTTCAGGGTGCCGCCGGACACGGAGACGCCGAGGATGAGGAAGTTCCCCGCCGTCGGCGTCACCGCGGCCGCGAGCGTCGTGCCCGTGGTGGCCGACTTCGTGGCCTGAGTGGTGTTCTGCAGGACGATCGGCATCCACGCTCTCCAGCTCTACCTGAGGGCGCCCCGCGCCAGCGCCTGCCGGGCGAGGGCGGGGTGTGGGGGAGACGCGGGCGCGGTCGCGGCCAGCAGGATCGCCGAACCGGCGGACGGCCCCGAGGCTGAGACGGTGATCGTCGGGGTCGCGGCGCCGAGGAGCGCCGGGTTGTAGGCGATGGGCCCCGCGGAGGCGTTGACGGTGGGGAAGGTGAACGAGGCCGGCGCGCCACCGGACAGCGTCCCCGCGGTGTAGAGGCACTTTCCCCAGTACAGCTCGCCCGCACCGGCCCCGGGCGCGGTCATGGTGGGGAACGTGATCGTCGTCGACGCCCCGTTCTCGGCGATCCCGAGGGCTCCGTCGAGGGCCCACGTGGTGCCGGGCCCGTACGCGGTGAACTCCTGGGCGTCGAGCTCCACGGTGACGCTGGGCAGCGCGGCCCCCCACGTCACCGTGACCGTCGCCGGTGCGGTTCCCGTCGGGATGCCGATCCAGTGCTCGAGCGTGGGCGTGGAGAACGTGGTGGGCTGCCGGGTCGAGAGCCGAGACCACGTCGCGTTCGAGCTGGCCACGCTCGACACGGCCGTGGTCCGGGTGGAGTAGACGATCGACAGCAGGAAGGCGTTCCCCATCGTCGTCGGGTCGGCTGTGAAGGTCGCCGTCTGGGCGGTGACGCCGGTGTTCCTGCTGGTGATGAGCTGGCCTACGCCGGAGATCCCCACGGCCGCCCCCTTCCTTCGTTGGTCGGGGCGGCCGCGGATCAGGCCCCGAAGCCGACGTAGTTGGTGCCGTTGCCGGTGTTCCGGATGCCGTGCCGCAGCAGCTCCTGCTGCAGCTCCGTGACGAGGTCCTGCGTGGTCCAGACGTTGCCCTGGATCGTCGGGTTGAGGTGCACGACGGTCACGTTCTGCTGGCCGGCCCCGACGCCGGTGAGGACGCCGGGGCTGGTCGGCACGGCAGGGCGGGTGAAGCCGGCCGCACCAAAGCTGAGGCTCGCGCCGTCGCCGCCGAGGGTGGCGGCGGTGAGGCCGAGCCCGGTGAGGCTCTGGTTGGTCGACTTCGTGGCGGTGACGACCCGGTCGGCGACCGCCTGGGCTGCCTGCACGGCGACGTGGCCGTGCTCGTCGATGCCGTTGGCGAGGCCCTTCATCAGCCACATTCCGGACTCGTGGGCGATGGTCGACGGGCTGGCGATGCCGAGGGCGGACTTGACGCCGCCCCAGAGCGAGGAGGCCCAGCCGGTCAGCTTGTCCCAGACCCAGGACGTCATCGACGCGATGCCGTTCCACAGGCCGACGAGGAGGTTGTGACCTGCGGAAACGAGCCAGGAGCCCGCGTTCGCGAAGAGGTTGATCGCCTGCGACGGCAACCGTCCGAGGAAGCCCACGACGGTGGTCCACATAGTCGTCAGGCCGTTGAGTAGGCCGGTCAGGATCTGAATTCCGAAATCGTGGAAAATCGTTGACGGCGACGCGATGCCGAAGCCCCGCTTAAATCCGTCGATGAAGCCCTTAATGAAATCGGAAATGGCGTTGTAAACCTTGGAGGCGAATCCGGTGATCCCGTCGATCAAGCCCTGCAAGATCATCTTGCCGTGCTCGACCAGCCAATGCGGAGCGTCCGTGAAAAAAGCGTGGATCTTGTTCGGAAGGTCGTGGAACCAGGCGACCGTGTTGTTCCAGGCGGGGACTACTCCGTCATCCCAGAAGCCGTGCCAGAGGTCCTTTCCCTTCTGTGTCAGCCACGACGCCGCATCCCCGAGCGCCGTCTGAATGCGCCCCGGCAGCGCCTTGAACCACGCAATCGTGTTGTTGTAGGCCGGGACTACGCCGTCGTCCCAGAAGCCGTGCCAGAGGTCCTTTCCCTTCTGATTCAACCACGTATTCGCCGCGCCGATCCCGTCGACGATCCGGCCGGGCAGAGCCTTGAACCAGGCGAGCGTGTTGCTCCAGGCCGGGACCACGCCGTCGTCCCAGAAGCCGTGCCAGAGGTCCTTCCCCTTCTGCTTCAGCCACGTGTTCGCCGCGCCGATCGCGTCGACGATCCGCCCAGGTAGAGCCTTGAACCAGGCCAGCGTGTTGTTCCAGGCGGGGACCACGCCGTCATCCCAGAAGCCGTGCCAGAGCGCCTTGCCCTTGTCGACGAGCGTCCGCGCGAGCTGGCCGAGCGCCTGGCCGATGATCTGCCCCCACTCGCCGGGGCTCTTCGAGAACAGCAGCTTGACGAAAGCGAACGCCGCCCGGAAAGGCGCGGTAATGAAATCGAGCACGTGAGAAAAGGATGTCTTCAGGGATTCTCCGACTTTAGAGAGACCCTCTCCGATCTTATCCGGCAAGGAGGTGAAGAAATCGACTACATCGGAAAGCTTCTGCTTGATCCAATCCTTCGCAGAAGTGAGTCCGTCCTTTACTTTCCCCCACATTCGGGAAAAGAAATCAGCGAGATCGGATAGCTTATCGCCTACCCAGCTGACCGCGGAACTGAAAATGTCCTTTACATCGGACCAAAGGCCGGAAAAGAAATCCGCTATCCCCTGCCAGTGCTGGACTATCTCGACTACCGCGAAGACGAGCAGCCCGATCGCGGCAACGATCGCCGCGACGATCCACACGACCGGGTTGGCGAGCAGCGCGGCCGTGAAGCTCCACGCCGCCACCGCAGCGGCCGAGAAGGCGACGACCACCACCCCGCCGATGACGATCGCCAGCGCGGTCGCCGCCACCTGGTTCTGGGTGATCCACGTGGTGAAGTCCGCGATCGCGCCGACGATCGGCGTGACCACCGGGAGCAGCTTCTCGCCGATGGAGATGGCCAGGGCGCCGATCCCGTCCTTGGCCTGGGAGACCTTCGTGTTGAACTCGCCCTGGATCTCGCTCCAACCCTTGACGTGGTTGCCCGCCTCGGTGGTCGTCCCGGAGATCCCCTTGATGGCGTTGTTCGTGTAGTCGGCGTTCTCGCCGGTCGTCATCAGGGCGACCTTCAGGCCGGTGGCGTCGCCCATGGCCTTCTGCATGGCGCCGCCGTAGGTCTGCATCACCTCCTCGCCGGTCTTCGACTCCGACCCGAGCTGGTGGGTCGTGCCGGCGAGGGTGGCGAAGCTGGCGGCCTGCTTGGCGGAGATCGGGTCGAGGTCCTTCGCCGCCTTGCTGAAGTCCTTCATCGAGATCGAGCCGTCCATGACCTTCTGGGCCAGGTCCTGCACGGCGGGGGACGCGGACGCGACCGCGTTCTTCATGTCGAGGAAGACCTTCTCCGAGCCTGGCGGCATCGACTTCGATATGGCCTGCTGGAGGAGCTGCATGGTCCCGGAGAGACCCCGCTCGCCCAGGTGCGCGGCGACGTCGTCGGCACTGATGCCGAGCAGGTTCATCTCGTTCCGCATGGTCCCGGTGGGGGCCTGCAGGTGGCGGATCGCGTCCGCCATGTTCTGGGTCGCCTGCTGGGCCGAGATGCCGTGCGACGTCATCGAGGCGAGGACGCCGAGCATGTCGTCGAGGGAGATGTTCGCGGCGGAGGCGATCGGCGCGACCGAGCTGAAAGAGCCGGCCAGCTCCTCGAACGTCATCTTGCCGCTGGCGGTGGCCTGCACCATCTTGCTGGTGACGGTGGCGGCGTCGTCGGCGTGCAGGTGGTAGTCGATGAGGGCGGTCGTGACGGCGTCCGCGACGACCGTGAGGTCCGCGTTCTCCGTCTTCGCGCCCTCAGCGGCGGCCTGCAGCACCTTCAGGCCGTCCGCGCCGTGCTGGCCGCCGGACTCGACCTTGTACATGGCCTTGGCCAGCTCGTCCGACGAGTAGCCCACGGTCCCGGCCATCGCGAGGATGCCGTCCCGGACCATGCCGAGGTTCGACTCCGTCTCGTTCGCCGAGGTGACGAGCCGCGTGGTGGCCATGTCGAAGTCGCCGGCCATCTTGACCGCGACCCCGCCGACGGCGGCGGCCGCGAGCCCGGCCAGGCCGAGCTGCCCGCTCGTCAGCCCGACCTTCGCCGCGACGTTCCCGAAGCTCGCCGACGCGGCCGCGGACGCCGTGCTGAGGGTGCCCATCCCGGCCGCGGTCCCGGCCATCGTCGTGCCGACGGCCACGTTCGCGGTGGCAGCCTCCGCCTCGGCGACCTTGACCGCCGCCAGGTCGGCGACGACCTTGTCGCTCATCGCGGCGTAGGCGGCGGCCGTCTTGCTGGCCGCCATCTCCGCCGCGGTGGCGCCCTCGCCGTAGGACAGCGCCAGGGCCTTCTGCGCGGCGGCGATCTCCTCCGCGCTGGCGGTGACCTGCGCGGCCTCCGTCTGGGCGCCTGAGGCCACCGCCCGCTGGTCGGCGAGCATCTTCTCCGCCGCGGCCTGGGCCTCGGCGGCGGTCGCGGCGGTGGCCGTGGCCATCTCGATGCCGGACTCGGTGATCACCGCGGCGGTCGCGGTGAACGTCTCGCCCATCGCCGTCACCGCGACGTCGACGTCGGCCGTGGCCGCGCCGACCTCGGACAGTGAGGCCGTCATCTCGGTGGCGGCCGCGGTGGTCTTCGCGGCGGCCGCCTCGACGGACGTCGCGACCTGCGCCGTCTCGGTGCTGACCCGCGCCGTCGCGACGGCCATCTCGGAGGTAGCGGCCGTCCACTGGGCCGCGAGACGGTCGACGGACGTGGCCAGCAGGTTGTTGGTCTCCGCGACGCGGCCGATCTCCGTAGCGATCGCCTGCAGGGAGGCGTCGATGCGGGTGGCCATCGCCTCGCCGGCCGTGCCGCTCTCGGCGAATCCGGCAGTCAGCGGGGCGCTCTCGGCGCGGAGCGTGACGTAGAGATCGGCGACCTCATCGGACACCGGCGGCACCCCCTCAGTTCAGGAATCCGGGGTGCGTTGGCACGAACAGGTGTTCGGAGAGGGAGGCCGAGCACCATGAGCAGATGGAGCTGGAAGCCCAAGGCAGGCTGGGTGCGTCGGTGAGGTTCGACGGCCACACCGTGACCCTGACCAGGACGAACCGGTCATTGCCGGGCTATGGGGAACGATCAGTGCACGTCTCGCAGCTCGCGGGCGTGCGGTGGCAACCCCCGGGCCTGCTGACCCGGGAGGGGTTCATCGGGTTCACCGTGGCCGGGACCGTCGCCCCGCGAGCCCGGATCGGGTCGCAGGCGACCGCGGCCCGCCTCGACGAGTGGCACGTCCCGTTCTGGCGGAGAGAACTCCCCGCGTTCGAGGCGCTGAGGGCCGCTGTGGAGACGGCCCGTCGGTCACCCCACGGTCCGGCCGCTGGTGCGCCCACGGCCACGCTGGACGGCACTGGCGGGCCGCTGGTCGAGCTGGCCCGGATGCTCCGCGAGGGATTGCTGACCCGCGAGGAGTTCGAGCAGGAGAAGGCGCGGCTCCTGCGCGGCTAGAGCGTCCGCCAGCCGGCCCCGTACAGCTCCGCGAAGATCGTGTAGACCGACACCCTGGCGACCATGTGGAACGCCGGCTCGAGGAACGGGAACCTGCGCCGGTTCTTCCCGACGCCCGTCACCTCGAGGTAGTAGGCGTACAGCGAGCTCGGGGTGGCGCGGTTGTAGTACGGGTACAGGCCCGGCGCCATCCCGACCTTCACCTCCCAGCCCAGCGCGGTCCGGTGGACCGGGGTGTGAGTGATCGCGCGGACCAGCGACCCGGAGATCCGTGCGGGACCTGCCGGGTCGCCGGACGACGGCGTGGGCGTGCGAGGAGGGTGCTCACCGTTCGAGGCGTTGAGCTTCGCCTGCCGCTCGACGGCGAGCGCCACAGCGGTGAGCGCGGGCGGCACGGCCGCCTCGCTCCGCGCCGCGAGCTCGGTGAACAGGCGGGACATCGTTCCGAGCACCAGGGGCTCAGGCACCTGTGTTCATCTCCTGTCGCGCGCGCTCGCTGGCGTCGTTCTCGGCCTGGCGGCGGAGCTGGATGAAATCCCAGGTGAACCGCCGGACGTACGTCGGCGTGGCCTGCAGGTCCGTCCACGACCAGCCCATCTCACGCATCAGCTCGAAGTCGACGAACTCCTGCGGGGGAGCCCCGGACGACCAGGTGCCCTCGTAGATCGACTCGACGGTGAGGTAGACGTCCTCGAAGTAGGGCTCGCCAGGCCCTACTGAGGGTTTACGCGCTGGCTCATCTGCCGCGAGATCTCGTTGATGATCTCCATCGGCAGGCACTTCACCAGCTCGGGAGTGGCCGGGTGCGAGTGGTCGACCTTCGGCAGCAGCGGCTGGTCGAGCGCCTCGCCGGTCTCGTAGTCCACCGAGGCCGCCGTGGCGTCGTAGACGTGCCACGCCACGACGAGACCGGCGATGATCTCGTACGACGCCTCCATCGCGAGGTTCTGGTCCAGCGGCCGGCCGTTCTCGTCGGTCGGGATCTCCCGCGGCCGCAGCTTGTCCGGCGGCTGCTGCGACGGGTTCAGGATCGACACCCACACCGTGTCGCCTTCCTCGGACAGGTCCGGGAACGGGATGTGGAGGATCCGGTTGGCGTAGCCAGCCATGGCTCTGCGCTCCTTGCGTGAGAGGGGCCCGCGCGGGAAGCCCGGCGCGGGTCGATCGAGAGGGGCTGCTGTGGCCGCGAGCGCGACCAGCAGCAGAGGCACGACGGAGTGCGCGCCCCCGGCCACCAGCAGGACTGCCAGGGCCGAGAGCGCGGCGAGGGGGAACGCTGGCACCGCTCAGAAAGCGGTGGTCCTGAAGTTCTTCAGCACCGCGGAGACCGAGCCGCCGTCGACCGTGTTGTAGATGCCGGACAGCGAGAACGACGCCTGCACGTAGGCGCCGCCCCACTCGCGCTTGCCCTTGACCCAGCCGGACTTCGACATGGTCAGGGCCAGGCTCGCGCCGCCACCGACGGTCGGCTGCTGCAGCAGCGCCGTCGCGGGCTGCTGGCTGTAGCTGTTGTAGAGCGCCAGGTCGGTCTGGTTCTCGAAGATCGCCTTGTACGAGCCGTCGGCGGTCAGGGCGCCCTGGAAGATCTCCCGGGGGCCCTGGGTGCCGTCGCTCGAGTGGACCGGGTCGACGGTCCGCTTCAGGTTCAGGTCGAAGGACAGGCCGCGCGTCGAGGCCGCGCCGGCGTTCGTCATGGTCCACTGCCAGCCGAGGAGCGGCGGGAGCTGCGTGAACGTCGGCGTCAACGCGGTCTGCGCGACGCCCGGCATGCTCGTGAACTTCGACGTCAGGGAGACCGACGCCTTCGGGTCGATCTTGATGGACAGGTCCGACAGCGCCGCATACGAGTACCCCAGCGTCGTCAGGGTGTCGTACACCGAGATCGACAGCGTCGGGTTCTGCACGTTCGCGACCTGCTTGAACGTGTGCGTCGTCTGCGCGATCACCGGCGCGGCCGAGGTGTGCGCCTTTGTCAGGCCGACCGCGCCGGTGTCCGACGTCGTCACCGTCAGCGTGTACGGGCCAGCCCCGGACACCGCCGTGACCTTCGCGAACTCCACGTTCGCGGCGGTGTCGATCTGGATGACCGTCTGCGCCGGGATGCTCACGGCCGTGGAGATCGTCGTCGCGTTCACCGCCGACGACGCGCTCAGCGTCGTCGACACCCCGGCCGCCACCGAGTCCGGCCCGATCATGGAGGCCAGGAAGTGCCCCAGGACGTCCGGGTACGCCAGCAGGTCCAGCGACCACGACCCGGTGACCGGGCCCTGGTAGGCGCCCTGCAGGACGGAGTCGTTCGCGCGGATCGACTCGTCCTTGATCTCCGCGTAGTTGTCCTCGAAGTCGGCCTTGGTGAACGGCACGTACGTCGTCGGCACCACGTAGGTGCCCGCGGTCGCCTCCTTCGCGAGGCCGACGATCGCAAGGCGAGAAAGCTGCGTCATCGAGACGCCCCCTTCCGGGTCGCCGACGCACGCGCGCCGGACTTGGATGTGGTGGTCACCGAGGCCGCCGCGACGGCGGCCGCGTCGACTGCCCCGTCACCGGGGGCCGGCTCGGAGCCGTCGGGCACGTGCACGTCGCCGGTCGTCTCACGGTCGTCGGGCTCCTGGTCCTGCTCGTCGGGCTCGCCGACGGGCTCGAACCCGGCCAGGAGCGTGTCGTGGTCGATCGCGCCGCCCTGCCCCACCGACACCGGCGGGTCGAGGGTCGGCATGTCCAGCGGCGAGCCGCTGACGTTGCGCTGCAGCATTGGTCGGGGTCCTCCCGGTCGGGCCTCAGCCCGCGAAGTCGCGGTCGTCGGCCTGGTAGGTGATGTCGGCCCTGAGGGCGGCCGGAGAGGAGCCTTGGCCCTGCTCGGGATCGGCGAACTGGACGGTGATGCGGCCCCCGTCGGGGGCCTCGGCGACCGCGAGGAACCGGCCGCCGTGCGTGTGGTCGAGGGCGTGCCCGCGGACCCTGTCGACGAGGAGGTCGACGGCCGCGTCGAAGGCGCGCTGCTCGTCCTCCCACAGCCCGGACTGCACGGTGGTGGCCCCGATCGGCCACCACAGCTTGCCGCGGAACTGGTGGGTCTGGATCTTCCGCTGGTTCGTGAACCGGGACTCGACCACCGCGGGCCGCACCAGGTAGATCCCGGTCTTCATGCGCGCCGTGGTGCGCCCCCAGTAGCCCTGGATGACGTCCCAGGGGCCGCCAGCGGACTTCAGGAGGGCGGGTAGGCCGTCCCCGGACGCCGACAGCCACGCGGCCTCACGGTCGATTGCTGAGCTCACGGGCTACCTCCTGCGGGGACGGACGCGGTGGGCGCGCCGGGTGCGGACGAACCGAGCCTTCGACGACCTCGCCTTGCGGGCCTTCCGGAGCCGCCCCACGTAGGAGTGGTGGTATCCGGCGCCCGTCGAGATCAGCGAGAACGACGACTTGTGGACCTTGTGGCCGTGGCTCCCGGTCTTCATCCGGCCGCCGCCGGGCGCCAGGACCGACGTGTTCCCGCCGCGCCGCAGCCCGGACCCGCGGCCGGTCGGCGGCGTCGAGCGCGGGGCGCGCGCCGACTTCGGGGCGCTGGACCGCTTCGGGCCGGTGCCGGACTTCCCGCGCGCCGTCGTCGCCGCGTGCCGGGCCCGCAGCGCGGCCGCGATCTTCGCCCTCGTCTCCGAGGAGATCGCATGCCCGCGGTGCGGGTGGTTTCGGCCCTTCAGCGCGGCCGAGATCTTCGCCCGCGCATCCGACGACATCGGGTGCCCGCGGTGCGGATGCTTCTTCCCCTTCAGTGCCGCGGAGATCTTCGCCCGCGCAGCCGCCGACACCGGGTGCCCTGCACGGGCCACGGGTCACAGCCCCCGGTACGGCTCTAGCCAGGACACGGCCAGCGCCTCGAGCGACCCGGCGTCGTGGTTCGAGGAGCGCTCCGGGTCCAGCTCCCGGCAGAAGATGGCGGCGGCCATGTACTTCGCGGCGCGCCGCAGGTCCGCCGGGATCGTCTGGTAGCCGCCGCTGTAGGTGACCTGCACGAGCGACCCGATCGGGCAGAACGTGCCGACGTTGAACCACAGCAGCCCGGTGTCGTTCGTCGGGCCGGCCATCGGGGCGACCGTCTGGGCGCCACCGAAGGACAGCGTGACCGTGCAGGTCACGTCGCTGTAGGCCCACATCTCGGGGAAATGCGTGGCGTGCTGGCGGAGCCACACCTTCCGGACCAGGGCCCCGATCCCGCTGCCGAGCGCGGCCGCGTAGGACGCCCCGAGGGAGCCCTGCAGGTCGAGCTGCAGCCCGGACCCGATGGCGCCGAGCTCGTCGGGGTCGATGCCCTCCGCGCGGTGGGTCTCGGTGAGCGTGAACGGGACGAGCCTGCGGCCAACCTCGGTTTCGCAGGCGCGTGTGGCCTCGATGAGGATCTCGTCGATGGCGTCCTCGGAGAAGTTCCGCGTCAGGTCCTCGAACGCACTGCCCTTGAATGACGCCGCACTGGTGAGCGGCGTCGGCTCGTCCACGTTCACCGCGGGTCAGCTCTTCGCGGAGCCGCGGCGGCGCGGAACCTTCGCCAGCTCGGGCAGGTCGGCCACCTCCTCGAGGGGTGCGGCCGGCTCCTCGGTGGCGTCCGGCTCCTCGGTGGCGTCCGGCTCCTCGGTGGCGTCCGGCTCCTCGGTGGCGTCGTGGCCGTCGGCCGGCTGCTCGTCGCCGGGCTCGCCGTCCTGCTCCTCCTCGACGGGCAGCTCCGAGGGGACTTCGGTGATCCCGGCGTCCTGCTGCTTCAGCAGCTCGACGGCCTGCTCCTCGGGCACGTCGATGACGGCGCCGTCCTCGGGCCAGACGTTGCCGAAGCTGTCCATCCCGGCCAGCGCCTTGCGCAGTGCAACCACGGGTATCTCTCCGATCAGGGGGTTGAGGCTGGGACGAGCCGCGGCCCGCACCTCACGAGGAGGTGCGGGCCGCAGCAGTCAGGCCCGGATCACGCGACGGGCGTGCCGTTGGTGAGGTGGGTGTCGATGTTGAAGAGGCCGCCGATGAACTTCGGCGCCCGCAGAGCGAGCGTGGTGTCGGTCTGCATCGCGAACGGCAGCGTGTCCGGCGCCGCGACCGTGGTCGCGACCTGCAGCCGCTCGGCCTCCCGGACGTACGGGCGGCAGAGGTAGTCCTCGTCCCGGGGGACCAGGAAGATGTTCTCGCAGCCGGCGGCCGGGGGCTTCTTCGCGGCGTTGGTGCCCGCGTAGAGGCCGGACAGCACCGCGGGCTGCGTCGCAGCGTTCTTCGGGATCAGCTGGGTGCCGGTGTCCACGATCGACGTGGTCGGGACCGGCGTGATGCCGTCCGCGGCCAGGCCCACCGTGGCGTCGACGACCCCGAGCAGGGTCTCGCCGTTGCTCGCCGAGCCGCGGTAGACCTTGTAGAGGATCGGGCCGAGCCCGTCCCGGCCGGTCGGCGACGGCAGCGTCAGGGTCACCGTCGAGGTCGCACCGGTCGTGACCTGCGAGACCTCCGCGGAGGGCAGGATCTCGCCCTGGCGGGCGATGATCGCGGACACCTTGTAGTAGAAGGTGCCCGCGGGCAGGGTGCCGCCGGTCGTGGCGGTCGCGACGGTGACCGCGCCGGTGCTGTAGGAGCGCGGCGCGAGGAACGAGGTCTTGACCAGCGGGATGCCCCGGTACGTCGGGACCATCAGGCCAGCGGCGACCTCGACCTGGTTCACGAAGCGCTGGTTGTTGACCAGCAGCTGCGACACCCGCGACCAGGCGGTGTTGGACAGGGTGAACATCCACGAGGAGTTGAAGACGTCCATCGCGGCGTTGGTCTCGACCATGTCGGCGAGCTGGTCGAGGTAGTTCAGGGTGAAGCTCGCGGCGTTGCCGTCGATGGCGTTCTGCGAGCTGCCCGAGTAGTTCGACACGAGGGAGTCGAAGCCGTCGAACATCGGGGCGGCGCCGTTCACGGTGGAGGCGCGGTTGCCCCACATGGCGGCGGTCTCCAGGTCCCAGTAGTGACCCCGGAGCGCGCCGTCGACCTCCTTGCCCAGGAGGTCACCGATCTGGCCGGACGTGACGGCCTGGGCGTAGCCGGTGACGCCACCGATGATCTGGGTGTGCGCCATCGGGAAGCCGTTCTGGCTGTACGACGAGTTCGACATCACCCGAGCGCCGCCGTCGACCACGAACCCGCCGTTCGGGTTCGAGTCGCGCTGCGAGAAGAAGTAGACGTCGCTCTCCCACTTGAAGGACGGGATCGCGGCGATGACCGGCGCGTAGCGGCGCTGGTACTCGAGGAGCGCGCGGGAGATGACCTTGGGGACGAGCGCGGTGGCGCCGGTGGCGGTGAGCGCCTCGCGGATCTGCGACACGGTGGTGCCTTTCTGGGCAGCAGAAAGGCCCGCAGCGGGACGCTGCGGGCCTGAGGGGTTGGCGACCATCGCTGCCAAGCGGCACCAGCCCCGGAGGACTGGCGGTCGTGACGGGGCGTGCAGGAACTACCTGACCGGTCCGCGGTACGTCGCGGCCCGGCCAGGGAGGGCGATCAGAGCTGGATGCCGGCGATCTCGGCGGCGGCCTGGTTGCGGACCTTCCGCCACTCGGCGTCGCCCAGCTCGTGGAACGGCTTGTCCTCGACGCCCTCGGGGAGGACGGTGCCGTCGGCGGACTCGGTCACCCCGCCCGCGGGGGAGGTGACGACGTGGCCCTTCCGGCCGCCGAGCACGCCGGCCTCGGCCGCGGACTGGACGGTCTCGCGGACCTGCGTCTCGACGAGGCGGGCGATGCGCTGCTCGGCGGTCTCCTCGACCGGCACGGTGATGCCGGCCTTCGCCAGCTGCTCCGCGACGAGGCGGGCGACGAGGGTGCTCTCCGACTCGGCGACCGGGGCGGCCGGGGTCGCGGACTCGACGGGCGCGCCAGCGCCGACGAGCTCGGGGGCGGGAGCAGCCGCCGCGGCGGGCGCCTGGGCCGCCAGCCACTGCGCGAACTGCTCGTCGGACAGGGTGAACCCAGCCGGGACGGCGGGGGCAGCGGCCGGGGTCGTGGCCGGGGTGGTGCTGGTGGGCTCGGACACGCCGGGCTCCTCCTCTTCCTGGGTTGTGCCCGGCTCCACGGTCGCGGAGTCGGGGGAGGGCTCAGTGGCCGCCTGGGCGGCCAGTTCACCGTCCGGGCCCTCGTGGGCCTCGTCCGGCTGCTGGGCGGACTCGGCGACGCTGGGGGCCGCCGCGGCGGTCTCCGACGGGCCAGCACCCGCATCGGCGTCGCCGTCCATGTCGGGGTCGAGCAGCTCCAGCGCCGCAGCGGCGCCTTCCATCGCTGCCCGCCCGACGCGGGTGAGGTCGTGGGGGTCCATCGACCACGACGAGATGTAGATCGACACCACGCCGTTGTCGAGGCGCACCGAGAACGAGCCGTCCGGCTCCGGGGGGCATCCGACCGCGACCGGCAGGCAGTCGAAGCACTCGGCGACCTCGGCCGGTGTCGGGGCGGCCCGCTCCATCAGCCAGCCGTTCGGCAGGGGCTCCACACCGGAGTCCTTCAGCGCGCGCTGGGTGCGCTCCCGGACCCGCTTCAGCTGCGCCGCCGTGTACGTCTCGGCGACCGCGGGGGTGCGGAGCTGGTGCCACGCCGCGCGGGCCTGGGCGACGCTGTCGAGCGGGAGCCGCGGCTCGGCGTGGTAGCTGGGGTCCGCCCAGCGGGTCGGGGCGGCCTGTGCGGGCGCCTCCTCGGTCACGGGCGTGGACACCAGGGCCTCCTGGACGGATTCGTAGATCGGGGTCCGCGCGAGCGCGGTCTCCTCGGTGGTGGTCGCGGCGCCGACGCGCTCGACCTTGTCCACGACGGCGCCGGTCACGCCGGGCCGCGCGGTGTAGTCCAAGCCGTCGAGGTCCAGGTCGTCGGCGACCTCGACGAGGACGCCGTCGACGAGCTGCTTGCGGACCTCGCCGAGCCACGCGCCGCGGATCGAGACGCCCCGCAGGAACGCCGGGCCGTCGGAGTTGTCGATCAAGTCGACGATCTTGCGGCCCTCTTCGGTGTCGACGATGTCCGACGCGAACTTCGCCGCCCCGGACTCGGTGACGGACAGCTCGGTGAGCCGGCCGACGATCCGCGTGGAGTCGTCCTCCGCGGCGTGGTGCGTCCGCTGGGTGAGCGGGTGCAGGTCCGCGCCGGGGACGGTGTCGGTCTCCTCGGTGAGGAGCAGGTTCCCGGCGTCGAGCCGGGGCTGGGCACGCGCGACGGCGCGCTCGATCAGCTCCCGCGTGTACAGGCGACCGTTCCGGGAGATCCCCGGCACCATCGCTGTCCCGTAGACGCGGGCGATCACCTTCGGCACGGCAGCCCTCCTGTCGGGCTCACGGCGCCCCCTTCCTGGTCGGTGTGCGGACTGGTCCGCGCCCGGGAGGGGACGGGCGCCTCACGGCCACTGGGGGCGCCATGCGCCCGGCCAGGGACCGCGCGATTGCGACCTGCACCTCGTCGAGGTCCAGGGCGTCGAGGAGGGCGAGGACGAACTCGACGTCGGCGCGCTCGGCGGCCTCGCGGTCCTGCCGGGCGGCGACGTCGCGGAGGAGCCGGGACCGGATCACGAGGCGTCCCCGGCACTGTCCGGCGTGGTGGAGTCGTCGACCTCGGCGTCGTCGGTGTACCGGGACAGCCGCATCCCGCGGATCACCTCCAGCGGGTCCGCTGGGACGAGGACGCACCGGCAGAACGGGTGGAGCCCGGGCTGCGGCACCGTGCCGACGGGCCACGGGTTCTCCGACTCGACGTCGAGGCAGAGCGGGCAGACGCGCGCGCCGCCGGCGGTCACGTAGTCGACTGTGGAGACACCCTCCCGCTGGTACAGCGTCTTCGCGCCGCGGGAGAAGGACTGCGACATGGCCAGGTCGATGATCGTGTCGACGGCGCGGATCTCCGTGCCGGACAGGACCTCCTCGGCGGCGGCCTGCATCTCCTCGAACGTGCCGCCGTCGCGGGCGACCCCGGCGAGCGCGTTCCCGAGGTCCGCGGCCTGCCCGTCGAGGACCCGCCCGAGCCAGCCGGTCGCGGAACCCCAGTAGCTGTCGAGGTCGCCGAGGGCGTCGTAGGCGTCGTGGAACGCCAGGTCGAACGCCACGCTGGTGTGGCCGCCCTGCTCGGCGGCGATCGCGACGGCCCCCGCCGAGCCCTCCGCCTCGGAGTCCTTCAGCGACGCGGCGATGGCGTGCACCGCGGCCTGGTACTCGGGGGAGGACGGGTAGATCACCGGGTGCATGGCGTTCTCGGCGCCGGCGCGGGCCTCGGCGGCGTGGTCGTGCTGGTCCGGGGTGTCCCCGGGCGCCGCCTCGAGCACGAGGCTGCGGCGGAGCTTCCGGATCATCGTGTCGACGTCGACGTTCGCCATCAGGGCCCGCCACGCCGCCGTGATCGCCTCGACGTGCTGGGCGGTGAGCTGCTCGCGGCGGTCGAACACGTTTGCCCAGGTGCCTTCGAGGGTGCCGAGCTGGATGGTCGCGGCGAGCGCCTCGTCGGGGTCGTCGGACTCGTGGACCATCGCGATCGCGACCCGGCAGGCGGCGCGGACGCGGTCGGTCATCGGGCCGCCGGTGAGCGCCCAGCCGTGCGCGAACGCTTCCCGCGCGGCGGTGGTGAGCGCGTCGACGAGGGGGATCACGGTGGAGACCCCGGCGAGCTTGACGAGGATCCGGTCGAACACGAGCGGGCCGGCGTAGCTCAGGTCCGCCGCGGTCAGCCCGTACGCCCCGGTGACGTGCGGCAGCCAGGGGGCGTGCTGCGGCTGCAGGTCGTCGCCGAGGAGCTCAGCGACGCGCCGCGCGATGTCCTCGTGCAGCGGCGCCAGCTCCGTCGTGTTCCCGACGAGGTACACCGCGCACGGCTGCTGCTCGCCGGTCGGCCCGCCGCCCGGGTTGAACGTGGCGTGCCCGGCGACGTGCGCCTCGATCGGGCCGTCGACCTCCGCCGCGGCCGCGCGCGCGGCGACGACGACACCCTCGCGGCGGTGCGCGTCCCATTCGGTGACGTCGGAGCCGAGGAACAGCAGCGTGAGGTGCATCTGCTTGGCGGTCTCGGCGCCCTCGGCGGCGACGACCAGGACGTCTGGATCGGCGGGGAGCAGGGCGACCATGCCGCCGCGGTTCTCAGTGTCGGACTCGGCCATGCGTCACCTCCTCCGCAGCAGTCGTCGCAGCTGAGGGCGGCCGGGCCTCTGCGGGGACGAATCCCGGGCAGAGGACCCGGCCGCAGGCGCCGCAGTCGGCGCCTGAACGGAGGTGCTCGTGAGCTTCGCGGGGGTGCCCGCATCGGGGACGGGCGCAAAGCTCCACGATCACCTCCGGGTCAGGGGGCGGCTCACTCGACGCGGAGGGCGGCGACGATGGCGCGCAGCTCGTCGCGGTCGCCCACCTCGCCGTCGTCGGGGGCGGCGGGCGGTGCCAGGAACGCCGGGAAGAGGGCGCCCGCGGCGTGGGTGTCGCGGGCGTCGCGGCGGCCGGTAGCGAGCGCGCCAGGGCGGCGGCGCTCAGCGGCGGCGGTGTCGGGCACCGTCGACCTCCTTCGGGATCAGGGGGAACACGTCAGCGGCCCGGAGCGGGTGCCCCGGCCCCTCCTCGGGGGCCGGGACGTCCTCCTCCGGGTCAAGCGGCGCGGTCATGGCCGGTGGGCAGCTCGTTCATCGCCTCGCGGACCCGCTGCCGGTAGGTGGGCCAGGACTCGCGGACGGGGCGGCGGGGCCGACCGGTCTCCTTCGCCGCCTTCCCGGGCGGCGGGGTCTTCCCCTTCGCCGGGAGCTTCCCGGTGGCCGCGGTGTCGTCCTGAGCTGCGCCGGGAGGCACCGGGCCGGCCGGGTCGGCGCCGGCGAACCCGGCGAGGGCCGCCGGGACGGGCTGCGGCTCGGGCTTCAGGATCTTCAGCGGCGTCTTCTCGTCGCCCGGGTCGTCCGGTTCGAGGGCGGTGCCCTGCAGGACCTTCGCGATGTTCGCCTTGTTGTAGACGTCCATGTCGCGCCAGGCCACGATCCCGGAGCGGTCCACGATGATCGCCTGGTCGCCGCCGTCGACGGCGGGCTCCCCGATGTCCGCGCGGGCCTTGTTCAGCGTCCACAGACCCGACCGGATCCGCATGTCGCGGATCTTCTCCACCTTCTCCGAGTCGCGCATGTCGACCTCGTCGAAGCGCAGCTCCCACCCCTCGATGCCGAACGCGGAGAGGAGCACGAAGTTCAGCTTCTCCAGGACCAGCGACGCGATCGGCTGGCAGGTGTTGACCAGGAAGGACTTCCGCTGGGACTCGCCGGTGCCGCCGCCCAGGTTGCCGGACTCGATGATCCCGACCTCGGCGGGCGGCACCCCGTAGGCGGAGATGATGACGTCGCGCTGCTGGTCGAGGGTGTGGAGCAGTTCGTCCACTCGGGACGACTGCAACTCCGTGACCTGGCCGCCGCCCTTCGTCACGACCGGGCGCCCGATGTTCTTCGGCCCGACGTTGCGGGTCATGTACTGGTCGATCCACTTGGCCTGGTCGGTCGGGGAGATCGACGCCGGGTGGTCGACGTGCAGGTTGACCGGGTTCCCCTTGCGGAAGATCTCCTGCAGGGTCGCCATCGTGAACAGCCACACCTTCATCGGCAGCAGGGCCGCGAAGGTGGGGGCGACACCGAAGATCCCGGAGCGGGGCGCGTCGAGGCTGATGTGGATGACCTCGTGCGGCTCGAAGCGGGCCTTCTGCCCGTTCGGGGTCTGCTGCACGTAGCCGGTGATGTTGCCGTGGGTGTCCGCGAGCGGCGTCGTCGACGGGCAGTCCAGGGAGTACAGGCCGATCGGGATGCCGGCCGCCCACACGATCTCGATGAAGCTGTCACCGAAGACGAGCAGGTCGGCGATGACGGAGCGGAGGAGCTGGATCATGTCCTCGCGCGGGTTGCACCACTTCAGCAGGCGCTCGCACTGCAGGACCTGGATGGGCTTGTCCGGGGCCTCCTGGTCGCCTGCGCCGTCGGTGTTCGACCAGCCGAACTTCAGCCCGCCACCGGTGATCGTCTTCGAGATCGCGCCGACCGCCGCCCACGACCACGGGCACGCCAGGTAGGCGTCGTAGCAGTCGGTCATCAGGCTGGCGCGGTCGTCGCCGCCGGAGGAGTCCGCGAGCGCGTTGTTCTCGGTGAGCCCCTGCGTCGGGATGCCGACCTCGTAGCCGCGGCGCGCCACCTGGGCCGGCGGGCCGGGCATCGCGGTCGTCACCTTCGCCTCGGTGATCTCGGTGCGCTCGATCAGCGCGGCCAGCGCCCAGTTAGTAAGCCTGCTCATCGACGATGACCACCTTTCCGCGGAGGCCCGCGGTCGGCATGACGAGTGGGGTGTTGCCGTCGGCGTCGGGGAGCGCGACGATGCGGCCGCCGGGGAGCGGCTGGCCGAGGTGCTCGGGCATGCCGATCAGGGGTGGCGGCAGCGACGGGTCGCGCTCGGGCTCGAGGTAGAACTCGGCGCGGCCGCCGATCGCCATCAGCATGTAGCGGAGGGCGTCGTATTCATGGTCCTCAGCGCCGGTGTCGACGTCCTCCGGGTGGCGGGGGTCGTACGGCAGGTTCGGCAGGGTCCGGACGAGCTCGGGGGCGGTGCCCTGCAGGACGTGCAGCATCGGGCAGGACTCCCAGCCGAGGCTGCGGTGGTAGCGGCAGGCGCCGCCGGCGGCCAGGTAGGAGTGGACGCGCTGCTTGCCGGTGAGCCGGTCGTTCCCGGCCGGTTCGAGGACGACGCCCTCGGCGGCGTACTGGTCGGCGACGGAGAGGGCCTCACCGGAGCGCTGCCACATCGCGGGGTCGGCGGCGCGGGCGCCGACGATCTCGTCCTCCGCCTCGGCGGCGAGGATCATGCGGGCCTGGTCGCGTTCGGTGACCTTCGTCTTGGCGATCTCGCGGTACACCCAGACTCGGCCGTCCTCGTCGACCGCGCCCCACAGGACGGCCCACGGCGCGGACCAGCCGTAGTCGATGCCGTTGTAGCGGCGCCACGATGGCGGGACAGCGAATCTGGGGACGATGTGCCGGTCCACGTTCCACTCCTCGAAGACCTGACCGGAGAACGCGGTCCAGGAGCCGTCGCGGAACGCCGCGCGCATGGCCTCAGGGAGGGCGTCGAGGTCGTTGGCGTACTCGGCGTTGATGTGCGGGTTGTCGGACAGCTTCGACGGGATGAACCTGACGGTCCGCTTCCGCTTGTCGACGATGACTTTCTCGCCGCCGTCGGTGGCGTCGACGTAGCGGCGCTTCACGTCGCCGTGCCCGATGCCGCCGGGGTTGGTGCCGGACCGGATCCCGAGGACGGGGATCTCCGCCCGGCCGGACCGCAGCCGGGACTCCAGGAAGTTGCACACGTCGGGGGGCGTGAGCGTCCTCTCATCAAACAGGAGGAGCTGGTACTGGCCGCCTTGCCGGCGGGACGCGTCGACCAGGGTCTCGGCGTACCGGAACATGATCCGGGAGCCGTTGGCGAACGTCAGGTTGTACTTCGAGCCGTGCCAGTGCGCGCCGAGGGCCTTCGCGAACCCGAAGTTCGACAGCTCGGCGAGCATGGACTCTTCCAGCTCCGAGTAGGTGCGCCGGAACGCGCCGACGCGGATCCCGGGGTACCGGACGCAGGCCCGGATGCCCTCCATGACCAGCGCGACCGTCTTGCCGCCACCGGCTGCGCCGCCGTAGAGGACGTCGAACTCGGTGGCCTCGTGGAACAGCTTCTGCCGCTCGGTCGGCACGTACTCGAGCTCGGCGAACACGTCGAGCTGGGACAGCTTGACCTGGGCGCGGCGCTGCTGTTCGAGCTGCAGCGCTTTGAGCTGGCGGAGCCGCTGCAGCTTGATCGCGTCGAGAGTGGAGACGGCCACGGCGCCACCACCCCCGGCTCAGTCGTCGGAGGCCAGCTCGTCGGTGAGCTGGCGGATCTGGGCGTCGAGGGCGTCGAGGGTGAGCAGCTCGTGGCGCTGCGGCGCGGACAGCCCCATGATCTTGCAGATGTCCACGACGGTCTTCCGGACGACCTCGGCGGAGGTGGTGTCGCCGCGGATGGCCTGGGGCCACATGGCGGCGATGACGCGCTCGAGGCGGGCGAGCTGGATGCTGCGGAACACCTCGACGGCGGCGCCCTCGGCGGCGATGTTCTTCTCCATCGCGCGGGTGACGTCCGTGCAGGCGGCGCCTCGGGAGGCGTAGCCGAGCTGGTCGGCGATGGCCTGCCAGTCCATCCCGGCGATCTTCAGGGTGATCGCTCGGGTGCGGCGCTCGGCGGTCTTCGCGCGCTGTGCCTTGCTGGCACCTGTCATCGGCCCTCCCGGGGTCGTGCTGCCCGGGAGGGCCGCGGGGTCAGCCCGCGGGGACGCGGGTCATGGACAGGGTGTCGAGGTAGGTGCGGTTGGTCGTCTCGGGGCGCCAGAGGCCGTCGGGCCAGAGCCCGGCGAGGATGCCGGCGCGGATCCGGCCGAACGCTTCCCGCTGGTTGAGCGGGGGCGGCTGCCAGCCTTCGGCGATGCGGCGCTGGTATTCGGCCCAGATGGCGCGGTGCCGGAAGCGGCAGTGCAGGACGAGGTGGCAGGTGATGCAGAGCGGGACGTAGGTCTCGGGGCGGTCGTAGTTCTCCAGGTGGCCGTGGATGGCGCCCTGGGTCTGGGCGCAGGCGGCGCAGAGGGAAGGTCGCGGCCAGGCCGGATCTCCTGAGGCCCATTGCTGGTTGAGGTATCGCTGGACCGCTTCCCGCTGGGCGGGGGAGTGGCCGTTGTACCAGGACAGGCCCACGTTCGTAGCCTCCTTACGTAGCAGTACCGGTAAACCGTACCACTCGTGAAGGGGCTGGTCGGGGAGCGACACGCCCGGCAATTTTCAGTATTGACTTCCCGTGGTGCAGGGGGTACGTTTTAGAGGTACCAACCGAACGAAGCAAGGAGCCCCCCATGAGCCCCATCGCCCTCCCCTCCAAGAAGGAGGGGCGCGCCATCGCCGCCGAGATCCGCGCTGCCGTCCCTGGATTGGACCCGTGCAGGGGGAAGGGGAGCAACAAGCTGTACGGCCCCGCCGAGCTGGCCGACCAGGTCCGCGCGGAACTGCAGGCCCGTCCTGGCCTCATCTACATCTACTTCGTGGACCCGAGGTGCGAGAAGCTCAACGCAACGATCGTCACCCGCTGACCCGCACGACCCAACGGCCACCCCAGCACCCGCTGAGGTGGCCGTCAGCGCGTCAGGCTGCGTCAGGAGACCCAGGCATCCCCCGCTGGACCTTCGATTTTCAGTATTGACTTCCCGTGGTGCAGGGGGTACGTTTTAGAGGTACCACCCCACCAACGAAGGAGCACCCGATGACCACCCCCTCCACCACCTTCACCCTCGCCGAGCTCGCCGCACGCCTTCGCTGCTCCGTCGAGGTCGCCGAGGCCGAGATCCGTGGCGCCATCGCCGTGGGCACCATCCTGGCCCCCCACAAGCGCCCCATCGCCACCATCGTGGGCACGGGCGCTGACGCGCTCGTGAAGATGGACGACGGCGCGGCCGCCGCGTTCCGCGCCGCCCGCGGCCTCTAACCCGCGCGACCCGGCGACCCCCTCAGCGCCGCTGAGGGGGTCGCCGGCGCGTCAGGCCCGCTGCACGTGGGGGGAGACCCCGCGGTCGGGCTGACCCGTCAGAGGCCCCGAGATCGCCGAAACTAATACTGAAAAAGTATTGACTCCCCGTGGTGCACGGGGTATGTTTTAGAGGTACCCGGGAGCGACCACCCCCGCTCCCACCACCTCCACAAAGGAGCACCCGATGATCCCCATGCCCGCACGCACCGGCCACCCCAACGGAGAGATCCTCCACAAGGGATGCCGCTTCCGCACGAACTCCCACAGCTCGCTCGCGAAGCACATCGCCAACGAGCCTTGCCGCGCACGCAAGGCTGGACCGCTGACCGTGCCCGCTGAGCTGCCGCGCGAGCAGTTCGACGCGTTCCTGGCGTTCCTGCCGCACGTGTTCCGTGCCATCGACATCGACACGGGATGCCAGCTCGACACTGCGATCTTCCACTTCGTCCGCCCGACCGCTGAGCAGGTCGATGTGCTCGCGGAGTTCGACCCGAGCCACGAGTGGAGCGTCGAGAAGATCCAGGGCTGCCTCGCGCTCTACCTTCACGAGGGGCTGGGACAGGAGCTGGTGTTCACCGCCTGACCCGCGCGACCTGACGGCCCCCTCAGCACCGCTGGGGGGGCCGTCAGCGCGTCAGGCCCGCGGCACGAGGTGGTAGAGAGGGCCCCGCCAGCACAGCACCCGCCAGGACTCCGCCAGCGCGTTCGCCTCCGCGATCGCCTCACCCAGCGGGTGCGTCGTCCGCGACGAGTGCGCACGCCCTTCGAGGAGCACGTTCCGCACCCCGCACTCAGCGAGGAGACGCCCGAGCGCCGAGAACCCCTCAGCGCCCCCCAGGCTGTCCCACAGCTCCGGGAACGCCCGCCGAGCCACCACCGTGCGGATCGGGTCGTGGCCCGGCATCACGGTGGCCCTCAGCCAGTCCCCGAGGTCCTCCAGGGTGTCGCGCTCGATCCTCAGCGACATCACCGGCACGTACTCGTAGACGCCGTTGCTGCGACCCAGCTGCAGCGCCGGCCCGGGCAGCTCCACCGCGCGCACCGTGTAGCCGGCGGCCGCGAGCCGCCTACCCAGGAGGCCGGTGGACGAGCACAGGTCGAGGACCGGGCCCTCCCGCGGGTCGACGTTCTCCCGGACCCACGCCGTCATCGCCGTGTGGATCTTCGGGAACTCGCCGCGTTCCCGCCACGCCGTCACCAGGTCCTCGGCGTCGAACCGGCCCGTCTTCGGCACGCTCACCGCGCCGGCCTCTTCCCGTCCTCCGCCGGGTACCAGGCGGGCGAGTACGCCCAATCCTTGATGCCCTTCGCGGCGAACACGCCGTCCTGCGCGAGGAGCTGGACCTCGTCGAGGGTCGCGCCGATCTCCTGCGCGATCTCCTGCGGGTCCAGGCCGTGGACCTCGACCAGCTCCCGCACGATCGCCGACATGTGCACGGCGACGTGCGTGCCCTTCGCGCGGTTGATGCGGATCGTCATCAGCATCGCGGCCGGTCGGTCGAGGTTGAGCACGGCGACCGGGACGTGCCCGTCCCAGCGCTCCCGGATCGCCTTGGAGTCCTGCGCGAGGCGCCACCGGTGGAAGCCGTCGATGACGAGGCCCTCCGGGTTGGCCAGGATCGGCTGCAGCCAGCCCGTGCCCAGGATCGAATGCTCGAGGAGCCGCAGCTCCATCTTGTGCACGCGGTTTGGATTCCACGAGTTGCTGGTCAGGACGCCCGCGGGCACCCACTGGACGTGGTCGATCGGGTCCGCGCCCTCAGGCGTCGGCTGCAGCGTCTCTGGCACGGTCCATCGCCTCCTGCATGCTCTTCGTGCGCTTCGACTTCGGGAACGCGGTGATCCGCCGCTTGTAGGCGCCGGTGATGAACTGCTGCAGCACGAACTCGACGGGGTAGCCCTCGGGGTCGACCTTCGTCGCGGTCCGGACGCCGGCGAGACGGGACAGCGCCAGCTCCAGCTGGTGCGGGTCGTCGATGTTCTCCTCGATCCACCGCTGCACGCCGTCGAGGTCCTGGGCGTACTGGGCGCGCTGACCCTTGATGTCCAGCTCGCCCCAGTAGCGTTCCTGCACCAGCATCTCGGGGAACAGGGCCATGACCTGGTCGTAGAACTGCGGGGACGTCTCGCGGAGCTTCCCGATCTGCTTCGCGTTCTCCGCGTGCACCGGCGTCGACACCCGCAGGGCCTGACCTGCCCAGACCTGCGCGTCGTAGTGCGGGCAGTAGCGGATCCCCCGGTCGTAGAAGTACCGGAAGATGTCGTTTTCCTGCCAGTCGAAGATCGGCTTGACGAGGCTGGCCTTCTTCGTCTTCGTCGAGTTGATGTAGTTCTCGTTCAGCTTCACAGTGGACGCCTGCCACCGGACGATCGACTCGGCGGCCCGGATGCCGTTGAGGATCGCGACGCGTCCCTTGAAGACGGACGCGGTGACCTCGTCCATCTCGTACTGCGACAGCACCGTGTGCTCAGGCAGCCCGAGATCCTTCAGGGTGATCGCGTGGTCGGGCTTCGGCCGGATCCACTCGCGCGCGGGGTCCCACTGCAGGTAGTGGTAGCTCTTCCCGAGGATGAACTTGTTCGACGCCAGCGGCACCGCGAACCACCGCATGCGGATCCAGTCGAGCTGCCGGTACTCGTCGACGAAGTCCAGGACGGCGTCGGGGATCAGCTCCTCGTCCCGGAAGATCACGTTCACGGGCTTCGTGATCCCCAGCTCCTCCTGCACCTCCTTCACCAGGTGCAGGACCGCGAGGGAGTCCTTCCCGCCGGAGAAGGCGACGACGACCTGATCGAACAGGTCGTAGATGTGCCGGATCCGGTTCTTCGCCTCGGTGAGGACGTCGGTGTCGATGAACCTCTTGACCCGCGTCATCCCAGGTCCAGCGCGCCGAGGTAGGCGTGGAGGCGCTCGCCGATGGTCTCCATGTCCGGGTACTCCCGGCGCAGCCACCGCATGAACTCGTACCAGCGGGACTGCTGCACCTCGTTGTCGAACACGATGTTGTAGGCGACGACGGCCTCACCGAGACCGCGGGAGCCGCCCGGGTTGTCGTCCTCCGGGGGCGGCATCGGGGGCTCCAGCATCCGCTGGACGTCCGCGTCGCTGTATCCGACGCCCTCGTAGTCACCCTCGAAGTAGGACAGCAGCTCGACGAGCGCGTCCTGGTCGTTGTGCCCGAGCTCGCCCTGCCGGTTATCCGCGACGTTGACGCGGCGGGCCAGGTCGTCGTCCATGCGGTGCACCTCGCACCGCACCTCCGTCCGCCCCTCCGCCTCGAGCGCCTGGAAGGTGTGGTTGCCGGCCAGCACGCGGAACCCGTCGGGCCCGCGGTCCTGCACGATGATCGCCCGGTACTGGCCGTGCCGCTTCAGGCTCTTCCGGAGCTCGGCGACGTTCCCGCGGCGGGCGTTCCCCGGGAACTGGTGCAGCTCCCCGATCGGGATCGACCGGGTCTCGACGTAGGTGTCGAGGTCTTCCGTGGTGCTCGCCACGGGCGCCTCCTTAACTCCGATGTACAGGCCCGAGCCGTTGCGCAGCAACGACATCGGTCAGGTCCCGCCTTCGAGGCGCTGGATCTCGCGGTCCAGGCACCAGCGGGCCTTCTTCAGGTCCTCGACCTCGGCGCCCTTGTGCGCGGCGCGGAGGATGTACTTGACCGCGCTGCCCCTGCAGAAGTTGAGGTGTTCGACGACGTCGATGACCTCCACGCCGCTGGGGGAGGCGTTGTAGTGGGCCGGGTGGTTGACCATGTCCGGGGCCGGCTCAGTCATCGCGGTCCTCCACCCACCAGGGCCCGTGCAGCAGGAGACCGGTCCAGCGCGCCGCGGCGGCGTTGCAGTGCCGCCACGGCGTGAGGCACCAGGCGAGGAGTCGCTCGCACACCGGCTCAGACGACGGTGTAGGCGGTGACGTCGCCGCCCTGGGAGAGCAGCCAGGCGAAGTCGGTGTAGCTGAGGAAGCCCCAGCCGTCCTTGCCCCACCCGGCGCCCCAGGAGTTGGCGAACCGGACGCGCCGGACCCCCGGGTCGATGCCGTCGAAGCAGATCTGGTGGCCGCCCGCGACCCCGGACCGGTGCAGCACCGGGACGACGCCGTCCTTCGCGGGCTCGAACATCGAGTTGAGCCACGGGATGCCGACGGTGATCGGACGGAGCGCGAGCTCGGCGAGGGCCGCGGTCACCGTGAAGCCGTGCCGGTACCCGGAGATGAGGCCGCGCGCCTTCAGCGCCTTCGCCGAGTAGATCCCGGCCGAGCCGGTGTCGTCCGGCGGGTAGTGCCCCGGGATCTCCCGGTCGTCGATCAGGGTCTCCTCGTGGTACAGCTCGACGGCGTCGGCCTCGGTGTAGACCTTGCCGCGCCAGTTCGGGCCGGTCACGAGCATGCCGATCCCGGCGTTCCCGGTGCACGACCCGACCTGGCCCTGATCGAAGATCGGGACGTGCCGGGTGTGCATCACGGGCTGCACCGGCAGGGCGGTGCTCGTCAGGCTGAAGGCACGCGACGCGGGGTCGTGCACCTGGTGGCGGCCGAGCCGCGGGTCGGTGCGATCGAAGACGTGGACGTCCACGGTGGATCTCCTCGGGGGGTCGGGGGACCGGGCCGGCTTCCCTTCCCCGGAAGCCGGACCGGCTGTCAGGGCCGCTCGGGCAGCGGCGGCGGGGGAGCGGGGCGCGGGTACTTGGACCGCAGCTCGTCGAGGGTCTGCACGGGCAACCTCACTCGGCCGGCGCGGCGGGCGCGGTGACGCGCGCGAGCGCCTGGCCGAGGAGCACGCCGACGAAGACGCTCACGAACGTCCACACGGCGAGCAGGATGAGCAGCCACATGCCGGGCGCCTCCGTTCCGCTACCGTGCCGAGATGCGTTCCCGGGGTGTCCTCGTTGCCGCTGTGCTCGCCGTCGGAGTCCTCGGCGGGTGCGGGGCACCAGCGGTGGTCGCGGCCGCGCCAGCGGCCCCTGCAGCGGCCCCGACGGGCGGCACGGTCGACGACCCGGTGATCGGCGTCGCCTATCCGTTCGAGCTGCTCACGCACTGCGGGATCCGGGCCGCGAACTTCGCCGGGCACTGGTGGCGGGCCACCGCCCCGACCGATCAGCCGCATCCCGGGGGAAGGGCTACACGGCCGGGACGATGACGCTGGTCAGCCCGCAGGACGCCCGGTTCGACTATCCGGGCGGGTCCGCTGAGTTCGCCCCGGCGGAGCGGGAACCGATGCGCTGCGCGTGATCGGTCAGTGGACGACGGAGTACAGGTTCGCCAGCAGCGCGTACTCGTCGGAGCTGGGGAACAGCGGCGGGTGGTCCGCCCCACCGAACGACGGGTTCATCACGTCGTTCTGACCGGACCCGTGACCCAGACCCAGGACGTGCCCGAGCTCGTGCACGGCGACGTGCTGGTGGCCCTGCGAGGTGTTCGAGTAGTAGTCGTTCAGCTGGACGTAGTTGCCCTGCTCGGAGAACACGCCGGACCCGTACGGGGGCGTGGTCCCCGTCGGGGTCGTGTGGGAGCCGTTGGGCCAGTTCAGGTAGGCGAAGCCGTCCCAGCCGGTGTTGCCGTAGTCCCCGGAGTAGACGTCCACGCAGCGGGCGCCGGCCTTGAAGGGGCAGGAGTCCCACAGGTACGTGGAGTCGATGCCCTGAGCCTGGTTCGCGTAGTAGACCGCGGTGTTGACGGGCCACACGGAGCTGGTGTGGTCGTTGAAGCGGACGTTGGGGTGGTTGAGCCCGTTGTTCGCCCAGTAGGACACGGCGCAGGTCAGGGTGACCGCGGTGCCCAGCTGGCAGTTCTGCCAGGTCGCGGCGCTCATCGGCTGCACCAGCTGCGTCTGCGCGGCGGACGTCTGAACCGGGGTCCCGACTGCCTTCGCGGCCGCGACGTCCGGCGTGTCGGTCGTCGCGACGGCGGTGACGTCACCGGCGGCCCGCAGGTTCGACGCGAGCTGCTCCGGGGTGACGCCCGGGTGCGGCTCGTAGAGGCCGATCCCGACCGAGCCGTCCGCCTTCTTCTTGAAGGTCATGACCTCGGCGACCTTGGGGGCCGCAGCCGCAGCCGCGGACTGGGCGGCGGACGGCCGGACGACCGGCAGCTTCGGGAACTTGGCCAGGTTGGTCTCCGGCGCGGTCTTCTTCGCACCCCCGTCGGGGGCGTTGGGCATCGAGCCGTCCGCGTTGAGGACCGGGGGAGCGGTCGGGATGACGGGCGACGCGGCAGCGGCGCTGGCGGTGCCAGGACCGAGCAGGAGGGCGGCGGCGGCGACGGCGCCGATCGCCGCGAGTGCGCGGGTTCGCTTCAAGGGGGAGCGTCCTATCTCTGGGGGGGAACTGGGCACACGGGAACGGCCCGCCCCCGGGCGTGGGGACGGGCCGTGTCTGGTGTGCGGAGGGGCTAGCCGGGGAAGAGGTCGCGGAACTGCGCCGCGACGCGCTCAGCGAGGTGTACAGCGAGGCCGGTGACGCCGATGAGGATGAGGACTGCGTCGAGCATGTCGATCTCCATCCAGGGTTGGGTTCCGTGCGGCCCGCGCCACGTCCCGCTCACCTTGCCTCGGGCCCCTTCGACCCCCGCCGCAGCGGGGACCATCGACTGTCAGGCCGCACGGAAGTCATTGCAGGACAGCGCTATTCGCCGCGCTCGATCAGGTCGAACGTGGAGCAAGGCCAGGCCGCGTCCTCGTCTGCGTAGCCGGCGCTCGGATCGCAGCCAGCGCAGTGCCGCCCGAGGCCGGAGTCGACCGGGCCGTGGTGGGCGACGACCTTCCGGAGCAGCCCGGTCGTGCGGTCGACGACGGCCTGGTGTCGAGCCTTCGCGGCGGCCCGCTCCTGGCGCTCCACCGCGGCCACGCGCTCCGCGTACGCCGGGTCGCTCCACGGATGCTTCACCTCGACGTCCAGGTGATCCAGTAGACGCCGTCCTGCTCGATCGTCAGGGACCCGTCGGGGTGCTCGGTGGCGGCCGCGATGATCTCCTCCGGTAGCCCCGGGTGCGGCCGCACCTTGAACTCGTCGAACAGGCGCGGCCGTCGCGGGTCGACGCCGGGGGCGTACCGCCACTGCCGCGGCGTCACGTCCACACCTGCGTTGCGGCCCACCGCTCGGCGGCCGCGATCTCGCCGCCGCGTCCGGCGTCAATCGTCTCCTGCGCGGACTGGCAGCACTCGAAATAGCAGTCGTTCCACGACTCGCAGCCGCGAAACTGCGCGAGCTGCCCTGCCGTCAGCGTGGGCGGGTCGGTGCTCAAGGCTCCACCTTCCGCGTCTGGTGGGGCAGCACGTACGTGACCACCGGGCCGTCGCCGTTCGTGCCGACGGACTCGTCGAGCTCGATCTCGAGCAACGGGACCCGGCCGTCGATGCGCTGGACCACCTTCCCCGTGACGACGATCTGCACGGTGTCCCCGACCTGGGGTTCCGACGCGGCGCCCGGGGGCCGGGAGGGTCCGTAGTCGAACCGGAACCGGCGGCAGCCGTCCGGTGGGGATGGCATGCCGATGCACACGGTGCAGCCGAGGTCGTGGTGCTGGTGGCGGTAGTCGCCGCACTTGCACACGTCGAGAGGGTGATCGGCGACGTCGCTCACAGGACACCGCGCATCGCGTTGTCGCGGAACAGGTCCGCGGTCCGCGCGTACTCGTTGATGACCGGGCTGGTCTTCGACCATCGGCCGTGCTCGGCGACGATGCCCGCGGGCACGCCCTTCCGGAGGGACGCCGTGGCCGCTCCGGCGCGGAGGCTGTGCGCGCTGTAGAGGCCCGGGTCGGGGAGCCGGGCGGCGACGGCCAGGGCCTTGACGACGTCGTCGACCAGGCGCTCGGGGATGCCGGACCGGCGCGGGGTGCCCCACTTCGTGGCTGAGCGGAGGAGCGGCGTCTCGGGGTCGAGCTGGCCGGGGATTATGACAAGCTCGGCGAGCTTGGCCCTGTAGAGGCGGTGGGTCCGGACCGGGCACACGGACACATGCGAGCCTGGCGGGACGCCCCTGACCTGGCCCTCGGACTCCTTGTCGGTCTTCGAGGTCCGGATCTGCACCTCCAGGCCGTCCGCGACCTCGATGACGTCCGCGATGCGGAGCGCGGCGAGCTCGGAGCGCCGCGCCATCAGCCCGTAGCCGAGGGTCAGGATCAGCTGGTCCCGGAGGCCGGCGAAGGTCGTCGGGTCGAGGGTCTCGACCATGCGCTCGATGTCCTCGGGGGAGAGCGGCTTGGCCTGCTTCTTCCCGCGGCCGTCCGCGGCGCGCTGGCGTTTGTGGCCGCGGAGGAGCTGGAGGGCGCGCTCGGTGTCGGGCTGACCCTTGAAGCCGGCGACCGCGTGCAGCTTCCGGAGGGCGCCGATGGTGGTGCTGATCCGGGAGGGGGCGGCGTCCTCGGCGATCAGGTGCGAGACGTACTCAGTGAGGGTCGCCTCGGTCGCGGGGAGCGCCGCACGGTTCTCCTTGCGGCACCAGTTCTCGAAGTCGCGTCCGATTCGGGTGTATGTGCGCCGGGTGTTCTCGGGGACCGATTCGGCGAGTCGGGCGACCGTTTCGTCGCTGATTCGCCAGTCGGCCTCTGTGTACGGCAGGACCGTTGCGTGTCGGTTCGGGTGCTCCGACGCCGGAACGATGACTATGTCCGTTCCGGGGGGTTCCGTCGATCGTAAGGGGGTCACCCCTGAAACCTACCGCATCAACCTTCGATAACCTGCCTTATCGGAGGTTGACACGCGGGGGTAATTACCGCGAAACCGTACCGGGAGTACCGGCAAACCGGAGATACCTACTCGCCGTACCGCCCGCCCGGTCTAGGCGCTTTTGAGCAGTTCGCCTGTGATGCCCGGTTGGCGGGTCGAGCGGAACCCGAACCGACCGTGCTCGTCCAGATGGGCGAGCCCGTCGGCGAGCGCGTCCGGGTGGCGGCCGCGCCACTCCGACCGCGAGCACATCGGCCGCCGACACATCCACCGCCACGTGCTCCCGGAGCGGTACACGGCGAGCGGGCGCATCGGCTGCGGTCGGACGTCCCGCTCTAGGCGGGCGCGGGGATCGGCCACGGCGGGACCGGCTTCGACCCGGTGCCGTTCCAGGCGGCCGCGTAGCCGTCGACGACCATCTGCGCGGCGACGTCGACATCGGCCGGGGTGACGAGCTGGCCGAGGATCCGGCCGCCGTACTTGTCGGGCCGGATGATGTTGAGGGTGGCGGCGGCGGGGAGCGGGCCGACGAGGCCGGCCAGGTGGGCGGTGGCCTCGGGTCCGCCGGGGAGGTTGTGCTCCTGCGCGTTGATCCCGTTCAGCCGCACTTCGAGCTCCACGGTGATCGAGGGGAACGGCAGGATCTGCGCCTCCACGTGGACGGTGTCCCCGTCGACCACCCGCGTGACGGTGGCCGGGAGGGAATGCGTCGGCTTCGGGGCGCGGGACATCGAGCCTCCTGCGGGGGCGTTGCCGGGAAAAGGTCGCTGTGACGCAGCCCGCGGGGCGTGCCGTTCACCCGCAAGGGGCTCTACCGTCGGCGGTACACCCCAACTCCCCGATGAAATTGGTCGATTCATGACTAAAAGCAATCCTCGTCGTGTTCGTGACATTTCGGAACTCGACGAGCACGCCCTGCGCTGCACCCTCTACCGCAGGCACTCGTTCCCGCTGCCCGTGTTCGTCCCGACCTGGCTCGACGAGCACCAGGCCCTCCGCGCCGACCTGAAATGCGACTGCGGCACGAGGAGGGTCGTGTACATCAGCCCGCGCACGTTCGAGGAGTGGTCGAGCTACTACGTGCACCCCGACGACTACCTCGTCGAGGGCGGACGGCCCGGCCACGACGACGCCTGGAAGGAAGCCAAGCGCCGCCAGACCGCGGCCCAGACGAAGGCGGCCGCCCGCGAGCAGCGCGACTACGACCGCGCCGCGCAACGCCAGCTCCGCGCCGTCAGCTAGCGAGCGTGCACGCCAGGTGCGACCGGCCGGTCACGACGGCCGCCATGAACCGGTGGCGGCCGTTCCGGATCTCCCACAGGTCGTCCCCGAGGGGGGCCACCTCGAGCGGCCGGTCGTCCTGGCGTGACCCGTCCACGAGGGACAGCACGCCGGGCAGGTGAAGCCCCGGCGGATGGTCGGGGCCGATGACGAGGCGATGCACCGCGACGTCGAACCGGGCTCCCGGGGTCACGCTGGGCGTCCCTGCCGGGGCGCCGTCGGACCTCGCTGCCCCTGGTACTTCGAGCCGAGCACCGCGGACCCGTACGGGGTGCGGCACGGCGAGGTGAGCAGCTGGAAGGCGAGCTGGCCGATCGGGTCGCCCGGGGTCAGGACCAGGTCCAGCGGGCCGACGTTGCGCAGCTCCAGGGTGATCTGCCCCTGGTAGCCGGGGTCGATGTAGCCGGCCGTGACGTGCGTCAGGAGCCCGAGCCGGCCGATCGTGGAGCGGCCCTCGAACTTCGCGACGAGGTCCGGCGGGATGCCGACCGTCTCCAGCGTCGAGCCCAGCGCGAACTCCCCGGGGGCCAGCGTGAACCCGGCGGAGCCGTCCACCTCGACCGTGAGGTCGTCGGGGATGCGCCCGAGCTCCACGGTCCGCCGGGACGCGCCGCACGCGAAGACGCGGAACGTGGAGGCGAGCCGGACGTCGAGGCTCGCGGGCTGCAGCAGCCGCGGCTCGTACGGTTCGACGACGAGGGAGCTGTCGCTGAGGCGGGCCTCGATCTCGTGGTCGGGCAGGTACACCGGGTACCTCCCTCCTCGAGCTACGGCGGGCGGCCGGTCCGGGACAGCTGACTCCCCATCACCCGGACCGGCCTACGGTCCCGGGTTTCCACTCCCCGGACCGGGCTTCTACGGGAGCCGCCAGTAGGCGTGGTACTCGCGCCACAGGTCGCAGCCGGGTTCCGCGTCGCCCTTGCTCCACGACTTCCAGCGATTGCCGTCGCATGCCGGGCACTGCCAGAGGTGGTGCCCGGGGACGACCGCGAACTCGTCGTCCTTCACGACCGGCCGGTGCGTCTCGCCGAGCCGGCGGAGCAGGTCGAGCGGGTCCCGCAGCAGGTCGCCGCTCATCGCAGGCCCAGCATCCGGGCGAGGTCGCCGACGATCCCGAACAGGCCGAGGGTCGCGAGGACCAGGAGGACGGCGGGGAGCAGCAGCGGCAGCACGAGGAGGGTCGCCGGGAGGACGGTGGGCGCGGTGGACCACCAGCCGGGCCGCCGGGCCGGGTTGCCGGCGGCGCCCCAGCGGACGCCGAGCCAGATGAGCCAGCGGAGCAGCCAGGAGACGCCTTCCTCGGCGGCGACGCGGCGGAGGATGCCGTCGGCGTCGACCGGGGAGACCACGCCGGTGTCGATCCCGACGGTGCACAGCCAGTCGTGCAGGATCGCGGCCTCGGTGTACTTCCCGGTGATCGGGACGAGCCAGGTGACGAATCGAGGGACCGACGCGAAGTCCGTCAAGAAAGATGCAGGGACCACGAAAGTATCTTCGGCGCCCTTGTAGATGATCGGCTTATTGAGCCGCCAATACCGATCATTGGCGCGGTCGACGCTGACGTCAGTGCTCAGGAATGACATCGGCCTCCTTCCGTTGAGATCGCCAGCGGCGGAGGCATCAGGAGGCCCACCAGAGCGACCAGAGGAACGGGATGGCCCAGAGGAGGAGGCGGAGGTCTTCGTAGCGTCTGCGCACACCTCACCTCCCCTGCGTGCTGGGAGGGGTGAGGTGTGCAGGGACGGCGCCCGGCGTGGCGGCTGGGTGCGCCGCGCCAGGGGACGTAGCGAGGAGCGCATCTCCTGATGGAGGTGCTGGGCGCCGTCCCTGCGTGGCCCTGCCGTCGGGTGCGCGGCGGGGACATTCGATGTGCACCTTTAGCGGCGCATTCAATTATTCGGCTTGGATCGAGCTTTCGTAACCGGCGAACCGGTAGCTCTTAGCTTGACGTATGTCACTCTCAGTTTGCGGGACGAGGGTGTATAGCTCCCGCGTCTGCCCACTAATGGGCGATTCGTGCACATTTGAATCGCGCCGATTCAGGACAGGCGACACAATCCGCAACGATTCGCCCACCTGATCGGGGACCTCCACCACCTCGACCCGGGCCCGCGGACCGCCCAGCAGCTCGACGCGCATCAGCCCACCACCGGCGCCGGCGTGAGCTCGGCGACGTCGACGACGAACCCGCGCGCCTTCGCCTCCGCCCACAGCTGGCACTCCACCAGCGGCCTCCCCGGCGACCACTGCCGCCACACGAAGCCATCGCAGGCCACGCAGCGCACGTTGTAGACCCGCTGACCGTCCCCCCGCAGCGGCGTCACCTCCGGCCGGTGCGCCTCCGCCAGCTTCGACACGAACTCGATCAGGTGCGTCGGCACTACTCCCCCGTTCCTGTCGGTGCCCGCCGATACGCTGGGCAGGCTCGCGCGAGAAGGGGTTCCGCGCGTTGGGGTAGATCGAGAAGGGCCCGGCCAACCGGCCGGGCCCTTCCCTGTTCCCCCGAGAACCAGTCGGGACGCAGCACCAGCCCAGCGGCCCGGACCGGACGCCACCGGCGGTGATCACAACGGGTACCGGCGACCCCCCGAGCAAGGGCGGACCCATCACCTGCGGTTGCGGGCGTCAACGGTCAGCCACCCGGTAGGGGGCGCGTCCCGACTGGCGTTCATGGCACCCGATGCAGCAGCACCAGGTGGGCGTTCGCCGGGTCCAGGCCGGAGAGCCGGTACCGGACGCCCGGCGCGATGCGCAGCAGCTGCCGGTTGTCCGGGTCCCGCTCGAGGTCGAACAGCAGCTCCACCGAGCAGCGCGCCATCTCGGGGGCTTCGAGGACCTCCACCCCGGACGGCGTCACCCGGCACACGATGTCGCCGGGCTCGGCCGCTAGGGGGCGAGACGGCGCCGCAGGAGCCACCTCACCAGGGCGATCAGGAGCAGCCACAGCACCGACATCGTTGCGTCCTCGGCCCAGGAGACGGCGAGCCCACTGCCCAGGGCGGCGACGTAGAACAGCGGCGGCACTCAGGGTTTCCTCCGAGGTAGGCGGCCCGGTCGCAGGCGGCGAGCCCGGCCCGAGCGGTTCAGGGTGAACGAGCGGGCGATCTCGGCCTCGACCTCGACCAGGACGGCGAGGTGGTGGTCGATGGCGTGGTCGATCGCCGCGTACCAGTGCCGGCCGACGGTGGTGAGGATCAGGCCGTCGTCGGGGGTGATGCACAGGTGGCAGGTCAGGACGACGGGGTCGTGCTCGTCCACAGCGGCCTCCCTGAGTCGTGCGGGGAGGGGCTGGAATGCACTACGGCCCGCCGGGCGGCTCCCGCTCGTGCGGGGCGCCCTGGCGGGCCGTAGGGACACGTGTGGCTGGCGTCCGAGTAAACGGGAAACCGTGACGCTCTGTCAACTGCCCGCGTCGGGCGCCCCCCGATGGAACATCACCGGGCGGGTCGTCGTGGCGAGGAGCTGGACCCGTTCCTCCCGGAGCGCGCGCCGCCGGTCCGCCGCCACCGGGTCCTCCACCGACCCGTACATGGCCATGCGCAGCACCCGGTCCCGCGTCTCGGCCGGCACCCCTTCGTCGTCCATCGCGATGTCGACCATCGACAGGATCCGGAACAGGAGTTTCGTCGTCATCGCGAACTCGGCGTCCTCGTGGTTCGCCTGGCGCGCCCCGGGGTAGCGGCGCAGGTAGCCGTCGACGATCTCCTTCACGCGCTGGCTCATCGGGGGGTTCCTTCCGTAGGCGCTGCCGGGGTCTCGGAGCCCGGACAGCGGGTCGTGATCAGGACGCTCGTGCGGAGCACGCCGTACCGGTTGTGCACCCACACGCGGCCGTCGTCGTGGAGGCGTTTGAGCTCGCCGCAGACGGGGCAGCGGCCGTACTGGGTGCGCGGGATAACGCTGGTCATGTCATCGCCTCTGCGGGCTGGACAGCGCCGTCTCGGACCTGCAGGAACGCGGTCACGTCGTCCGGGTCGTACTCGCCGGGGCGGCGCGGCACCAGCCGGTACCGCTGCCCGCCGCGGCGGATACCTCGGGACGCCCACATCGTGACCGCGGCCGGCTCGACGTTCGCGAGCTCGGCGACCTGCTGCCGGGTCATCGGCTGCCCGGGCGCTGCGGTGTCGGGTGGAGGGTTGATCAGGTGTTCGTCCCCGAAGTGCGCGGCGAAGCGGCGGATCCGGTCGGCCTCCACCGGGTCGAGCTTCGCCAGGGAGTCCCAGCACATGCGGGCGTACACGGCGAGCCGGTCCGCGCGGGTGTCGTTCCCCCACGGCCACGGGGCCCGCTCCGGTGACCGGCGGGACTTCAGCACGACGCGATGAGGCCATCGACGAGGTCGCGCTCGTGCTGCTCGTAGGCCCGGTCGGACATGGAGTCGTTGCAGTTACTGCAGGTGATGAGGTTGCGGGTGTAGTCGCGGTTCAGGGTGCGGCGCTTGCAGTGCCGGCACAGCGTCGTCAGCCGGGTCGTGGCGATCGCGCCGGTGATCTCCTTGCACGCCCGGTGCAGGTCGATGAGGCGGATACCGGCGGCCGGGCCGTCCAGGACGCACCACCAGTCGGAGGCGTCGCGTCGGGTGGTGCGCGGGTCGTGCCCGGTCCACGGGTTCTCCCCGAGGCTGCGGGCCCGGTACTCGCGGTCCCCGATCGCGAGGAAGTCGTCGAGGTGCCGCGCGAGGAGCGTGCACGCCTTGCTGATGCGGTCGCCCGGCCGGGACATCTCCGCCCACTTCGACGACCAGGGGAGCCGGATGTACTCGGCGACGAACTCGGCCCACGCGGACAGCTCGTGGTCGATGAGCCTGGTCACGGCGTCGAAGTGGGTGTTGATCGGGATGGGCGGGTGGATGTTCCCGCCGCCGTTGCAGTCGTCGGTGCGGTACACGATCTCCAGCGTCGGGATCTGCTCGAGCGACACGGCCTCGACGGCGGCGGGCAGTTCCGCGAGGGAGCAGGCCAGGGTGCGGCGGCAGCCCCCGCACAGCGGCGCGAAGGTGAGCGCCGGTGTCCAGCTGGTCCGCTCCCCCGTCGAGCTGTACACGGGGGTGCGCTCGGCGCAGTCCTTGCCGCGGCGGCACTCCTGCCCCATCACTGGGCGGTCCTGCGGCGGGTGAGGTAGCCGTTGACGGCGGCGACGGCGGCCGCGGTGAACAGGCTGACGGCGAGGTACTGCCAGTTCAGCCACCACACGGTGGCGGCTCCGCCAGCGCAGACCACGACGAGGGCGAGCGCGCCGAGGAGGCTGACGCCGGGCGCCGGCTGGGGCTTGCTGTAGCCGGGGTTCACGACGCCTGCCCGGCGGCCGCGGGGACGAGGACGAGGACGGACAGGACGGCGCTCAAAGCACGCACGGGGTCTCCCAGGGGAACGCAGGGGGGCCGACCCGCCGTCGCGGGTCGGCCCCGTGGGGAGCGGGGAAAAGGTTGGTGCGCGCCGACCCCGGGGAGGTCGCGGTCCCCCGGGGCCGGCGCGGGCTACACGGCCAGCTGGTACTGGTCGGGCTCCGGTAGCGGGGCGACGTCCGGGTCCGGGGCGGGCGGCTGCAGCGCGATCAGCCCGGAGAGCTGCAGCTTCCGGGGGTCGGTGACGCCGTCGGCCGCCGCGATGAGGCGGTCCAGGATCGCCACCATCCACGCCCGGTCGGTGTCCACGCGGCCGTTCGGGGAGACCATGCGGATGACCTGGTCGCGGTAGTAGGCGGCCCACTCCCGGGTGCAGGCCACGCGGGCTACGGCCTGGTTGGCGGCGTCAGCGGCTGAGCGCGCGTCGTCGAGGGCGTCGAGGGCGTCGAGGAACGTGTCGATCGACGGGACGGCGCGCGCGTGGATGGTCGCGGTCACCGGGTGCGCCGCGCGGCGCGACGGGCCTTGCGCTGGGCGCGGCCGCGGGCGCGGGCGTCACGGCGCGCCTGCTCCTGCTCGCCGGTGACCCAGTGCTCGCCGAGGTATCCGGCGGCGAACCGTGCGAGGAGCTGGGCTTCCTCTTTGGTCTGTGGGGTGGTGGCCTCGTCGTCGTCGACGTGGTCGGGGACAGCGGTCATCGCGGTCATCGGGTGCTCCGTTCCGGTACTGCCGGTCGGGTCTTCCCGGTCGTCCTGCCCCGCCGGAGCGGGTGGGGTGTGCAGGGGTCCCGGGAAGGTCATTCTGCCTTGCGGTGCTTCACGATCTGATCGGTAGGACGTGCGGGTTGCGTTACAGGTTGCTCTCGATCCGTTTCGGGTTCCCGCGGGGTGGCCATCAGGACGGCTTGGTGGTGGCGACGAGGAGCGTGGACACCCGCGTCCCGGACTCGAGGAACGCGTCTTCGGGGAGCGCGGTCCAGTCGCCGTTCGCGGTGACCCGGTCCCGCAGCTCCCGGATCGCCTTCGTGGTCCGGTAGCCGAGGGCGGCGGGGACGATCGCGACGATGCGGCCGCCCGGCCTCACCAGCGTCCAGGCCAGTTCGAGGTGCTCCACCCACAGCGTGGGGTGCCCGTCGGCGGAGAACGGCGGGTTCAGCAGGGCGGCGTCGTAGAAGCCGGGGTCGGTGACCGCGGCGTACTCCTCGAACCGGCAGCAGTACGACTCGGACGCCCCGGCTGCGGTGAGCTGGGAGGCGCGCGTCTCCTCCGTCTCGACGGCGTCGATCCACACCGCGGGGTGCCGCTCCCGGAGGGCACGCACGAGCTGCCCATCTCCCGCTGACGGCTCCAGCACGGAGGCCCGGGGCGGGAGGTACCCGAGGCGCGTCACGGCGCGCTGGGCGATCTCGTCGGGGGTGCGGAACCAGCCGAGGGCCTGCTTCGCGGACTTCGGGATCACGACCTCGCCGGCGCCCAGGAGGGCGGCGAGCTCGGCGCGCGGGTCGCGGGGGAACTCGTGGACGGCCTTGCCGCGCTTCCAGGTCCCTCCCCCACCGATCGCGGCCAGGACCTTGTTGACCTCGGTGTAGGTCTTCCGGTCGAGCTGGGTGGTCAGGCGGACGGTGGTGTCGTCGGCGATCGCGGACTGCAGCGCGGACCGGGCGGACGGGGACAGGACAGCGGTACGGGACATCGGGTGCTCCTCGGGGGTGAGCGAGGGTGGAGGGGGTGCCGGTGGGCGCCCACCGCTCCCGCCCAGAGCGCGCTGGGCGGGACGGAGAGCGACCACCGGGTCAGGCGATGTCGTCCATGGGGTCGCCGTCCGCGGTGAGGTCGTGGTGCTCCACGCGGGCCACGAGGACGCCACCGATCACGATGGCGCCCACCTCGTCGGGCTGGTCGCTCTGCTCCTCGAGGGGGGCGGGCGCGGGCTCCTCCGCTGCGGTCACGGCCTCCGGCTCGGGCTCGGGGGTGAACCCGTCGAGGCCCTCGTACGCGGCCGGCTCGTCGTCGTCGTGGCCGTTCGGGTACTCCACCTCCTCCATCTCGCCGTCGGCGTTCTCCTCGGTGACGACCGAGGCGGGGCGGGCTTCGTTGGCGGAGTCCCGCTGGTCCTGCTCGTAGTCGGCGAGCTTCTGCAGCGACTCCACCGCGGCGGCGGCGTCGCGGTCGCAGGCGGCGAGGGTCTCCTCCTCGATCGTGGACAGCGGGTAGCCCCACTTCTCGTACTGGCGGAGCATGCGGCCGTCGGTGGCGGTCGGGCCGCGCCAGGTCTGTCCCTCGGCCTTGTCCTCCCAGGCGGCGAGGATCAGGCACGCGGTCAGGGTGAGGACGCGCTTCGTGGTGAGCTGGTGCTCGGCGATGTCGCGGAGCGCGGCGAGCTGGGTCCCCATCGTCTGCTGGGCGCCGGGGTTCCACCGGTCCTGGTGGCGCTCGGTTTCCTGGCCCATCAGGTCGCGGAACATGCGGTGCCCGACGTACCCGTCGAGGGCGGTGGCGAGCTGGTGCGGGGTGTGGAGCATCTCGGTGAACACGAACAGTTCGGCGCCGGTCGGGGTGTTCTTCCGCTGCATCAGGTCCTGCCTGAGCCATGCGCGGCGCATCTCGGTGGCGGCGGCCCACGCCTTGTTGTTCGCGATGACCAGCTTCCGCTCAGCGGCCTTCTCGGCCTTCTCCTCGTCGGACAGCTCCGACGTCGGGGCGGAGGAGGAGCCGCCTCCGGAGTACAGCTCGGTGTGGCCGTTGCCCTGCCAGTCCGCGCAGTACGGGGACTCGGAGAGGGTCCTGACGCGCTCTGCGCCGTCCCAGTGGAAGCCCATGTGCAGGTGGATCAGGTGGCCGGGGCATTCGGTGTGGTCGCCCTTGACCTTCAGGCTGTTCAGGTGGCGGGCCCCGCCGGCGTAGGCGGGCTGTTCGAGGACGACGGAGATGCCCTGCTCGCGGAGCTCGGCGGCGCGGGTGGCGATCTGCTGCCGCTCGTCGCGGTCGTCCCGGGCGGCCTGCAGGACGTGGTCGAACTTCCCGGTGGGGGCGGCCTCGGTCAGCTTCGCCACCGTGTCGGGCTCGTCGGCGAACTCGTCGAGGGCGCCGAGCTGGTCGAGGGTGAACTCGTAGGCGGCGGCGGCCTGCTTCGCGACGTCGGACTTCGAGACGCGGAGCGCGGTGGCGACGGCGTCCTTCCCGATGTGCAGGCGCTTCTGGATCTGGGCGGCGGACACGCCCAGGAGGGAGAGCTGCTCGACGGCGGCGACCTCGTCGGTGGTGGTCATCGCCTTGCGGTGGAAGTTCTCGGTGACCTGGTCGGTGATGCGGTCGATCTCGTCGGGGTCGGCGACGACGATCACGCGGACGGCGGGGAGCTTCGCCTTGCAGGCGGCGCGGGTGCGGCGCTGGCCGCGGAGGACGACCAGCTCGCCGTTGTCGTCGCGGCGGACGGTGATCGGTTCGAGGACGCCGCGGTCCTTGATGGAGGCGACGAACTCGGCGTCGAGGTCGGCGTCGGTGCGGACGTTCGTGCCGACGAGCAGGGTCATCGGGTCGACGGTGAGCAGTTCGTCGGTGCGGGTCTCGGTGGTGGTCATGACTCGGGTGCTCTTCTCTCTGGTTGGGCGGCCGGGGGTGGTCGGCGCGTCTAGTGGTGGAACGGTGCCAGCACGCTTTCGGTCATCGTCGCCAGGGTTTCGGCCAGCTCCATCGCGAGGAGGTAGGCGTGGGTGCGGAGGTGGACGTGGAGGGTCAGCGTGCGGGTCATGGGGTGCTCCTCGGGGGGTGGCGCCTCGGTGGGCGCCTCTCGGGGGGTACCTCTAAACCGTACCTCCCTCCCGAGGGCTGATCAACACTGAGAAACAGGTCGGGCGTGTCGCCCCGCTGACCAGCCCCGACGCGCTGACCAGGTCAAACAGGTCTCCCCGCCGGGTCCTGCTGGCGCTCCCGGGCCCGCTTCTCCGCGGCCTTCCGCTCCCGCTCCCGATCCCGGATCCCGACCGCGCGGAGCACTGCCCGCCGGGAGTACGTGCCAGGGCTGGCCAGGACCATCTCGGCCCACACCGTGCCCTTCATCGGGCTGCCCTCCTCCGGCAGGCGCGGTACGCGGCGGCGAGCTGGCGGCCGCACCAGGCCAGGCCCCGCCAGACCCAGACGCAGACCCACCAGGAGAACCTGACCGTCCACCAGCACAGGAAGAGCGGCCAGAGCCCCAGCAGGAAGAGGCCCTTCATCGCGTTCCCAGCGTCGGAGGCGCGGACCCGGCCCCCGATCCGGACGGGGCCGAGGCCCACGCTGAGCCACGGCATCGCTCAGCCCTCCCCGGTGATGCCGGCCGGGAGACCCCAGCGGGCTGCCTTGCTGATGTGGACCATGTAGGCGGTGAGCCCGGCCTCGTAGGCGGCGCGGCTGGCGGCAGCGCTGGACGGGTAGACGGTGCGGTCCAGCTCGTGCCGCTCGATCACCGTCCCGCCGGCCTGGGAGCGCATCGAGATGATCCGCGCGTTCAGCGTGGTCTCGGGGCCGCCGTCGACGATGTCGAAGGAGACCAGCCAGCGGGTGTGGGAGACCCGCGCCGGGCCTTCCGGGTGCTCGGGGACGGCGCCGAACGGCAGGACGTCGGCGGTGTAGAGCCGGTAGCGGCCGTCGATCACCGGCGGCAGCTTCGCGTCGGCGGGCAGGATCTTGCTGGGCATCGGGTGCTCCCTTGGGGTGGTGAGGGGTCGGGTCGGTCAGAGGGTGAGGCTGCGGACCTTCGCGGCGTGCCGGGCGGCGCTCTCGGCGGCCTCGACGGCGCCGCGGTCGCGGGCCTCCTGGTCGGCGGCGCCCGACCCGGTGGGCGTGCTGAGGGAGAGCTGCCAGCCGTACCCCCAGTCGACGAGGACGGCCAGGTAGCCGCCCTCGTCCTGGATCCGGATGTCGGGCCGCCCCGTGAGGGCGGCACGCAGGTACTCCGTAGCGGGGTCGGTCAGGGTGTGGTCGCCGCTGGTGACGCCGTCCTCGTCCCGGTAGGTGCGGTCCACGAAGCCGCCGCGGTTCGGGTCGTCGGCGAAGACGCGCGCCGCGCCGCGGGCGGGCAGCAGCTCGGCGAACACGATGCGGGCGACGGCGGCCGGCTCGACGTGGAGCTCGGCGGCGAGGGAGCAGATCGTGGTGTCCATCGGGGTTCCTCTCGAGCTGGTGGTGGGTGGGTCAGGCGGGCCAGGTGACGAGGACGTGGTCGCTGACGGGTCGGGCGTCGAGGCCGTAGCGGCGCAGGACGCGGAGGACGTCGGCCTGGTCGGCCCAGCGGACGAGGACGCGGTGCGCGGCGAGGACGGTGACGCTGTCGCCTCGGATGGGGACGCAGGCGCCGGTGAGGATGCTGCGGACCAGCATCTTGCGGTCGGCGGGGCGGGGGCGGCGGGGGCGGCTCATCGGGGGGCTCCTGCTCAGGCGACGGGACGGAGGTGGGCGAAGTCGGGGGCGGCGAGGATGTGGTCGGCGCAGAATCCGTGGTCGGTGGTGGGGTCGACGGCCGCGCTGGGCTTCCCGCAGGGGCAGGTCTTGCAGTCGTCGCAGCACTGGTGGGAGCGGCGGCGGGCCATGGCGTCGAGGACGGCTTCGCGGTCGGCGACGGTGCCGAGGGGCTCGGTGTAGGCGGGGCGGTCGTCGTGGTTGGCCAGGCGGGCGGTGAGGGCGGCGAGCAGGGCGGTCATCGGGGGGCTCCTTCGTTCTTGGATACCTGTAAACCGTACCCTGCTGCGCGGCGCTGGTCAATACTGAAAACCGGCGGGGGAAGGGAGCGGGGGGTGCTGGTGCACCCCCCGCTGGGGATCAGGCGGGAGCGTTGAGCTCGTCGCAGCAGTCCTGGGCTTCCTGCTGGGACAGGAAGGCCGGGAAGAGGCCGTAGGCGCCGATCACCGTGTCCCACACCATGAAGGGCTCCGGCACGTCCGCCGGGCTCTCCGCCGGGATCCACCGGGGGGTGTTGGTGGTGGTGGGGGTGTTGGTGGTGGTGGGCATGTGGTCCTCCTCGTTGGTGGGTACCGGTAAACCGTACCGCGCTACCCAGCACTGGTCAATACTGAAAACCGGTCACACCCAGCGCGCCACCCCGTGGTGGTGCGAGCAGGCGCCCCGGTGATGCAGCGGGTGAGTGACCGTGCCGTCGTTGCAGACGGCGGTGTCACCGGGCACGACGTCGGGCGCGTGGTCCGGGGCCGGCACGTACGGGTCCGGGGCGGGCACGTACGGCGCGTCGTCGGAGACGGCCACCTCCGTGGTCGTCGGGGCCGCCGGCTCGGTCGTCGGGAACGCGGGCGCGAGCTGCGCAGGGCTCCACGGCGCCGCGGTGGTGGTGACGGGCGGCCTGTAGGCCGGGAGAGTGCTGTGCGGGGCCGGGCCGGAACAGGCGTGGCTGATGCCTCCGATCACGAGCGCCACGAGGACCAGGCAGCCGCAGCCCGCGCCGCCGTTGTTCTTCTTCGCCATTGGTGGGCCTCCAGAGGGGAGCAGGCCCGCCCCGGGCGGGGCGGGCCAGGATGGATCAGCTCAGAGCGCGGCGAGCGCGGCAAGCGCCTCGGCGGGCGTGACCTCCCTCAGGCACCGGCGCGGCGCCGTCCAGAAGCGGTTGCCGTCTCCGCCGAGGCGGACGATCTTCACGTCGCCGTTCGGCTTGGTCCCGAGGACCACGTACGGCGGCTCGGCGGGGATCTTGTGGCCAGCCTCGGCGAAGACCGTCGCGCCCAGCGTGAGCGGCGGCAGCAGCTCCGCTGCGGCGGGAACGGGGCCGCTGTGCGCTTCGAGGTAGGCGGCGCCGGGGACCTTGACGCGGCCGGAGGACGCAACGTCCTCGATGAGGTAGCTCGTGCGGCGGCCGCCGGGGACGTCGATGACGCGGTACACGGCGGTGGCGGGGAGCTTGCCGCGGAACTGGGGGCGGATCGTGACCAGGTCCTGCGGGAAGAAGAAGGCGGTGTCGTTCATCGGGTGCTCCTCGGTGGAAGGGAGAGCGGGGGTGGTCGCTCTTGGGTACCTACAAACCGTACCGTCCCCCGGACACTGGTCAACACTGAAAAAGGGGCCGGGCGTGTCACGCCCTGAACAGGCGAAACACACCCGGCCCCTGCCACTCGCTCACCCGCGGGCAAGCACCTCCCCGAGATCCACCGTCACCGTCACCCTCACCCTGCCCCGCAGCGCATCCAGGACCTCCTGCGCGCGCCCCGGATCCTGACGCGCCAGGAGCTTCACCAGCCCCGGGATCACGGCGAACTCCCGCTCCCCCACCGCCCGCTCGACCCCGGCGACGATCTCGTCCGGAGTGAAGAGGTGCCCCCGGTCAGCACCAGCTCGGCCCGCCGGCTCGGCGCCCTCGTCGCACGGGCAGCCGGGCCTGCACAGCTGGTCCTCGGCTGCACCGCAGTGCCGGCACGAGCCCTGGCATGCCGGGTCCGGCTCGCGGGCCTGCCCGAGGTCCCCCGACGGCTCGGCGTCGGGCGAAGCGGTGGATCGCGAGCACGGGTGGCAGAGCCCCTGGCGGACGAAGAACACGACCGGCGCCGCCATGTCCCGATCCGAGTCGGCCGATGACCGGCCGCACCGGTCGCAACGCAGCTCGACGCGGGCCTGTCCGATGTCTGCGACCGCGCCGATCTCGTAGGTCCGCTGACTCGTCGGACAGAGGAGCGTGGTCCCGCTCATCGGGTACACGAGCGTCAGGCCGCAGTGCGGGCAGGAATGACCCCGGCGGAGCCGCCGCGGCGGCACGGTCATCGGGTCTCCTCCGGGGTGTCGGCACCCAGCAGGGACGGCGTGTAGAAGGCGTCCAGGAACGCCTGACCAGTCGGCATCTCCTTGGCCCGGCCGGTGTCCGGGACCGCCCCGGAGCGCTCGTCGTCCTCGGCGTCCGCCGTCCACTCGTCGTGGATCTCCTGCGAGACCGGGTAGGCGAGCACCCCGTCGTCGAGGGGCATCGGATCCAGCGGGCCGAGGTGGAACCGTTCGACCGGGTCCGGCCCGACCTTCGCAGCGAAGCGCAGGCCGCCGATTACGGCGATGTACCAGCGCGTCTCCAAGGCGGTCACGCCGGCACCTCCGCGCGGCCGTCGCCTTCCCGGCACGGGTTCTGGTCGATGACGTCCGGGCCGATGAACAGGGCGGCCAGGGCGGCGCTGAGGGCGAGCACGGCAGCTGCGATGAGGCGCTTAGGCATGACGGGTCTCCAGGTGGTCGATGGCGGCGTTCACCGCGGCTACGTGCTGGCGGGCGTCCTCGAGGTGCTCCACGTCGAGGGTTCGGCCCGGGATCTTCAGGAGCGGGCCGAGGACCTCCACGCCGCCCTCCCACACGGCGATGCCCGACGGCAGGACCGTCGGGCTGGGAGCTGGCGGCTGGGTGGCGCGCACCAGGAGGCGCCGCGCCACAGTGAGGACGACGTCACCGGCCTTGGTGAGGACGGCTTCGGCGGCGTGCACGGCGAGGCCGGGCACACCTGGCAGGGCTCGTTGCATCGGGTGCTCTCTGGTCGGGCCTGGGGGCGGTCAGGCGTCGGGGTGGCCGGCGAGGTACTGCAGGGCGCGGAGCGCGGCGTCGATCGTGCCGTCGCGGAGCGCTGCGGGGGCGTGGTCGAAGCCGTCGTGGGCGGCGACCCGGTCCGGGTCGGACTCCCACGCGGCGCGCGCGAGCCGGCGCGCGTCCGGCCTGGTCGCGGTGAACGCGGCGACGACCCGCTCCCCCGCCCGCCTGGTGCCTGCAGGGCGGGCGGGCGGGGCGCGGGAATCGGGCCCGGCATGTTCGCCGGCATATTCGGCGCCGGTTCCGCGGCCGCTCGGGCGGTGAGCTCGGCGTCGCGGAGGTCGGCGAGGAGCAGCAGCAGGTCGTCGCGGCGCACCACGAGGCGAGGCCCGCCCTCGGCCTCGGCCTCGTGGCGCAGCCGCCGCCGGTAGTCGGCGGCGTCGTGGACGGCCGTCATGACCGGGCCTGCCGGGCTTCGCGGCGTTCGGTGGACTCCCGGGCCCGGGTCACGCGGCCCAGCCAGCGGCCGTACGCGTCGGGGAACGGCCGGTCCGGGACGTCGGCGGCGAGGATCCAGTCCAGGTCGCTCTGCAGGGCGTCCAGGGCCGCCCGCGGGACGGTCCTGGGGCACAGCACCCGGGAGTGATCCGGCACGGCCAGGAGGACCGTCAGGAGCTTCCGATGCCCGGGCCGGGCGGCGACCTTCTCGATGAGCTCGGCCCGGTAGGCGCTCTGCCGGGCCTTGCCCTCCACCGCGGCGGTCACCGGTGCGTCCCGGGCAGGCGGAGGGTGCCGGTGCGGACACCGAGACCGGTCGACCCCCGGGCCGGGGCGCGGCCGGTGGCGCGCCCGTCGCCGGCGGCCTTGCGCTCGTCGTACAGGCTCTCCCACGCCTTCACGGTGAGGCCGATCCGGGCGGCGAACTGCTCGAAGGTGTAGAAGTCGCGCAGGCTGACCCACTCGTCGAGGATCTTGTCGTCCCGGCTGGCGTTCATGGTGATCGTCTTCTGACCGGCGGGGATCCGGGGCATCACTCGCCTCCCTGGGACCGGACGGTGGAGTGGCCGGTCGGGCGTCCCATCGCGTTCAGCCCTTCTCGACGCCGTGGTACGCCGCGACGATCGCGCGGACGGCGTTGCCGCGGGCACGGCCGACCATCGCCGAGCCGTACCCGCCGGGTCCGGCGGTGAGGCCGACCAGGCGGTCCTCCAGCACCTTCTGGGCGGCGAGGACGTCACCGAGGCCGACGGTGGAGGTGCAGTCGCAGTCCTGGGTGATCGCGCCGCCGTGCAGCTCGCACGTCCGCCAGTCGCCGTCGATCAGGAGGGCCGGGTCCAGCTCGACGTCGTGTCCGGGGTCGCCGCCGATGGAGCGGAGGAGGTCCCCGGAGAGGAGCTGGACGATGAGGTTCGCGGCGTAGGCGGGCTGGGTGTGAGCGCGCTCGCCGAGGCGGCGGAGGCAGAACTCGACGAGGGCGCGGTCGCCGTCGTCGTCCGGCAGCGGGATCGCAGGCGCGGGCGGCGGGTTGGCCGGCGCCCCGGGGAGCGGGGTGACGAGCGTCCAGCGGGTGGCGAGGCGGAAGAGCAGGCTCGAGCTGCAGCCGTCGGCGCGGCCGGTGACGGTCCAGGGGTCGACGTTCGCGCCGCTGCGGTAGGCGACGAGGTCGAGGGGGGTGTCGCCGAAGCTGAGGACGAGGGGGCCGCAGTTGAGGGGCCGGATGACGGTGCCTACGGGGAGGGCGTCGAGCTGGTGCCGCTCGGTGATCTCGGGCAGGGCAGGGCTGACTGACATCGGGTGCTCCTAACGGGGGTGCGGTGCCCGGGGGTGGTCGGGCGGTGCTCGTGCAGTGTGCCGGGTCACGCCAGGCCGCCCGTGGCAGGGGCGGCCTGGCGTGTCGGGTCAGGAGGCGGGGGCGATCTGGTGGCAGGTCGGGCAGCCGGCGGCGGTGATGCCGGGGACCCAGCCCTGCTGCGCCCAGCGGCGGGCCCCGAAGTGCTGGCCGCAGATCGGGCGCAGCGTGTCGGCGTCGGCGAGGTGGGAGCGCGCGCCGTCGGCCTCCGGGGTCATCAGGGCGTAGGTGAAGCCGCCCTCGGGGACCCGGTAGAGCTGGGGGTCGTGGAACGGCCTGTCGTCGCGGATCTGGAAGACCTCGCCGCGGATCTCGATCAGGTCGCCGAGCTGGACGTCGATGAACGGTGCCTGCGGCATCGGCGTGGAGGTGATCATGGTGCCCTGGGCGATGAGGTCGGCGCGGACGCCCCGGGTGATCGGGCCGTCCTGGACCTCGCGGCCGGCGCCGTCCGGGCCGCGGAACAGGACGGTGAAGCGGGTCTGGTGGCCCTGGTGGCGGCTGTAGGTGCGGAGCTGGGTGCCGAGGTGCGGGGTGCGCCAGAAGTCGGGGCCGTAGTCGACGGGCTCGACGTCCAGGTGGATCGGGGTGCGGGTGGCGGTGCTGGTCATCGGGTGCTCCTGTGCTCGGTGGGCGGGGGTGTCGCCCTCGTTGGTACCTGTAAACCGTACCGCGCTTGGCGGCGCTGGTCTACACTTTTTCAGTATTTCTTTTCAGTGCCGGTCAGACCTCCTGCGCCCGGTGCAGCTCCTCGATGAGGTGCCGCAGGTTCAGCTCCTGGTGCTCCCAGAACGTCCCCGGCTGCGGCCGGGTCTCGTACCGGGCGGCGCCGGCCGCGCGGAAACGCTCGAGGCGCTCCTCGGCCTTGATGACCCGCTGCCGGTGGCCCTCCTCCGTCAGCGCCATCTCGTGCAGCCAGTCCGTCGACCACGGCAGCGGCGAGCTGGACGTGAGCGGCTGGTGGCACTCCCCTGCGGCCGCCGCGGCGTCGTTCCACCCCTGCCGGTACAGGGCGCGCTCCGCCGGGTTCATCGCGTCGGTGGCGAGGCGGCGACGCTCGGCGTCGGGGCTGCGGTAGGTCTCGGCGACCTCCGCCAGGCGGGCCTGGTGGCGCTCGTCGCGCAGGCGGCGCAGGGTGCTGATGATCGGGTCGTCCAGAACGGTCATGTCGGGCTCCTCACTCTTGGGTACCTGCAAAGCGTACCGCGCTCATCCAGTCTGGTCTACGCATTTTCAGTATTATTTTCGGCCCTCAGATGGCCACCGAGCGACCAGCGCCAGCGTGGGAGCCCAGCACGCCCGGGCCCCCACGCTGGTGCGGTCAGAGCCGTTCCACGGCGATGGCGATCTCCCACGGGATCACCGCGAGGCCCAGCCGCTGGTTCGGGACGTCGCCGAGACGCACCAGGTGCTCGCCGGTCTCGACGACCCAGCCCACGTCCGCCACCCAGCCGGTCACGTGGCGGAACGTGCTGGTCTTCGCCGCCGGGGGAGGACGACGCGGATGCGGGTGGCGGGGGTCGGCAGGTCGAGCATGGGGGCTCCTCAGCTGGTGGTGGCGGGGACGGGGGTCGGGCGCCGACCCCGGAGGGCCGGCGCCCGTCGGTCACAGCTCGTCGTCGCTGAGCTCGTCCAGGTTGACCTCACGGTCGTTGGCGACCGGGGCGTCCCAGGGGCGGTTGCGGTAGGGGGCGAGGGCGCGGTTCGGGTTGTAGGCGGTGGCCTTGAACATCAGGGCGGGGTACTCGGCGGCGCACTCAGCGGCGCGGGCCTCCACGAAGTCCTTGGGGCCAGCGCCGGAGTCGGCGCACAGCCAGCTCTTGTCGGTGGCCGACTTCACGACCAGCATCCAGCGGGTGGGGGTCTCGGCGGTCTTGGCGGTGGCGGCCATGTCGGGCTCCTCGGTGTGTGTGTTGCTCTTGGGTACCTCTAAAACATACCCACACCCGACCACCTGGTCTACACTTTTTCAGTATTAATTTTCGCGACTTCTCAGGGCCCTGACGGCGTCGAGCCGCACGGCGGGGCCTCTCCCCCACCGAGCCGGCGCTGACTCGTCAGCGGTCGATCTGGGCGACGGCAGCCGAGAATCGAGACCGACCAGGCCGGGCACCAGCTGCAGGAAGGCCCCGCCGGTGGGCGGGGCCTCCTGGCCTGGGCTACGCCAGGGCGAGGCGCACGAGCGCCTCCATCGCCTCCAGCGGGGCGTCGCCGAGCAGCTCCGCCTTCCAGCCCTTCCGGTCCGGCTCCTCCGTCACGAGGACGTCCAGCTGGGTGCCCCACGGGGCGCGGCGGCGGACCACCCGGGCCCGGAAGGACGGGTGGGTGTACTCCACGCTCACCGCGTGGGGGTCCTCCGGCTCGGAGAACTCGAGGGCGGCCAGCGCCTCCATCACGGCGATCGGGTCCTCAATCGTGCGGCTCATCGGGTGCTCCTTCTGTCGGGGGCGGGGGTGTCGCCCCTCTCGGGTACCTCTAAAACATACCGTGGCTAGGTCGCCTGGTCTACACTTTTTCAGTATTGATTTCGGCGATCTCGGGGCCGCCGGAGCTGGCCCCCGGTGGTCGGGGGCCAGCTCCTGGGCGTCAGGCCCGGTCGCGGCGGGCGGCGTCGATCTCGGCCCACTCAGCGGCGCACTGCTCCTCGTAGCTCGGAGCCTGCTCCTGCTTCCGGTACTCCAGGGCGGCGGCGAGCACGTCGCAGCGAGCCTCCAGCCGGGCCCGGCGGGTCGGGTCCTCCTCGCTGCGGGCGGCCATCGCCAGGTCGAAGAGGCGGGTGTCGATCGCGCTGGTGATCTCGGCGGTCAGGGTCGGGTTGCTCATCGGGGGCTCCGTTCTGTCGGGGGGCGGGGCGCCCCCTCTCGGGTACCTCTAAACCATACCCAGCCCCGACCAGCTGGTCTACACTTTTTCAGTATTATTTTTGGCGATCTCGGGGCCTCTGACGGGTCAGCCCGACCGCGGGGCCTCTCCCCCACGAGCCGCCAGCCGACCCCGCAGCGGCCGGCTGAGCTCCACCTCGGCTGCCATTCGAGACGTCAGCCGGCCCGGCGGGTCCAGCTGCACGCCGAACGCCCCGCTGGTCTCCCAGCGGGGCGTCTGGCCTACCTCAGGACCCGCACGCCAGGTCGGTCCACCCGTTCGGGCAGAACGTCCAGGTCTGGGTCTCCTGGTTCCAGCTCGCGACGCCCTCCTTCAGGCGCACCTTGTCGCCGGGCTGCTCCGTGCCGTGCACGGGGAACAGCGGGACGGCGGGAGCGTCCACGGTCGCCGCGGCGCTGGTCGCAGTGGTCGCGACCGCGCCCTGCAGGGGGCGGGTCACCTCCTGCGGGTCGGGCCCGGCGGTGGCGACGGAGGCGACCACGAGGACCAGGACCAGGAAGGCCATGGAGATCGCGATCGCGGGGCCGGTGCCGATCCGGCGGGTGTCCTCGTCGGGGAGGACGGGGAGGTGCTTCATCGGGTGCTCCTTCGTGGAGGTGGTGGGAGCGGGGGTGGTCGCTCCCGGGTACCTCTAAAACGTACCGTGCGGCGGTGCACTGATCAATACTTTTTCAGTATTAGTTTCAGGCTCCTCCGGGGAGCCCGACGGGGGTGGACGCCGGGCTCCACGACAGAGTGCCAGGCTCAGCGCGAGGCGTACGCGATCAGCCTGCGGCGCGCGTCCTCGACCGCGCGGGCGGGGCTGGTGAACGTCCCGTCGCCGACCTGTCGGCCGGCGTGCAGGAGCCGGTAGCAGCGCCAGCCGCCGGCCTCGGCCTCCACCTCGGCGATCCAGCTGGTGCCGAGGGCGACCAGGTGCAGGCCGCCGTCACCGGTGGGCCGCTCGGTGATCTGGATCGGGGGCTCCTCGGCGGGCGGGGTCCAGGCGAGGACGCCGCAGCCGGAGCAGGACTGCCAGAGGAGGCGGCCGTGGTCGCAGGTCTCGGTGGACTGGGCGGCGTAGGCGGCGGCCGCGGCGGCGGAGGCGGCGGGGTCGGTGTTCGGGTCAAACATCGGGGGCTCCTCGGGGGGCTCGTTCTTGGGTACCTGTAAACCGTACCGCCGACCAGGAGCCTGGTCTACACTTTTTCAGTATTACTTTTCCGGGCCTGAGATCGCCCCTGCCGCGAGCCGGCACGCGGCGGGCCCATTCCTTCGGGGCCGCCATTCGACACGGCCAGCACCAGCTGGGCCCCGTCCTTCCTGGACTGACCTCCCTCCACGTGCGACTGTCGCCCGTGGTACCGTTAAACCGTGACCGGGCAGCCCGTGCGGCAGGCGATCAGCCTCGCCGTGCTCGCTGCCCTCGCCCAGGGCGCGAGCATCGCCTCGAACTTCGCCTCGATCCCCTCCCCCGTGCAGATCGTCACCGGCTCCCTGGCTGTCGCCCTGGTCTGCCTCGGAGGCACCTGGGCCGCGCTGCGGCCCACCGGTCAGCAGTCCACCGGTCAGCCTCAAAAAAAACACTGAGAAATACCATTCGGCTCTCAAAGGGCTCTAATGATTGCGTGACACCGGCTGACCGCGGATAAGGCCGGTGACGTCGCCTCCGCCCCCTTCAGGGTCCAGCTCGACTCAGCCTGAGCGCTGAGATCGCGGCACCCCAGTGGATGCCGCGGTCTCAGCACTCAGGCTCAGGCCATGAACTCCGCGGCGAACGCGGCGGCCGCGGCGAACGCGGCGGGCACGGTGCCCAGCTCGAAGTCCTCACGCTCGTCGGTGACCGCCACGACCCAGCTCCCGACCAGGACCCCAGCGACCGACTCCTCGTCGGCGATCAGCACGTCCCCCTCGGCCACCTCGTCACGGTCCACGGCGGCCAGGGCCTGCGCGGTGGTGTCGAAGTAGTGGACGGCGTAGGTCGCGACGGGCAGGTCGGCGACCACGAGGGCGGGGGCCTCGACCACCGGGGCCGGCGCGGTCGCGGCGGTCGCGGCGGAGAAGTCCAGGGCGAGCGCCCAGTCGTCCGCCGGGACGACCACGTCGGTGACGGCGACGGGCGGGGCGGCGAAGAGCGCGCCCTCGGCGGCGAGGAGGAGCGGGTTGTCGGCGCGGAGGGGGAGACCGAAGAGGCCGGTGGGGGCGGTGCGGGCGGGGCGGGCGGTGGCGGTCATGTCGTTCTCCTCGTTTCGTGGTCCCCGTTGTTGGGGTACCTGTAAACCGTAACCTGCTCGGAGGGACTGGTGAAGCCCTGCAGCGAACTTTTTTCAGTATTTTTCGGATCCGCTGGTCAGAGCATCACCGTCGCCGCTGACACCCGGCGCGCGAACGCGCGCAGCTCCTCCGCCGTGCCCAGCACCGCCAGGCCAGCCTGGTTCGGCCCAGGGATCAGGAGGACGTGCCGGCCGTCCAGCCCCGCGGGGTCGAAGCCCAGCTCGACCTGCTCCGTCGTCGTGCAGACGAGGGGGGCGGAGTTGTCGGCGTCGAAGGTCTCGAAGCGCATGGTCATCTGATTGCTCCTCAGTTCGTTCGTGCGGGGTCAGGGTCAGCGAAGGATGTCGGCGGTACGGGCGGCGGCCTCGGCGGCCGCACGCTGGTCGCTGGGGCGACCCAGCATCTCCGCCTTGTACTCGATCCAGGTCTTGCGGCCGTTCTCGCGCCACCAGTCCACAAGCTCCTCCGAGGCGTAGCGGACGGCGTTGCGGGCAGGGCCGTGGAACAGGGTGTAGGGGTCGATGTGGGCGGCCTCGCCAGCGGCGTTCAGGAGGTGGCCACGGCAGGCGTCCTCGGCCTGCTCGTAGCGGTGGCGGGTGATGTCCCCGTACATGCGGTCCACCGTCTGGTCGAGGGACTCACCCTTGCGGCGCTCGGCGGCGACGAGGGCGCGGCGCTGCTCCTCCTCGGTGGGCTCGATCTCGGCGTACTCCACCGAGTCGCGCCGGTCGATCTCGGCGAGGACGGCGTCCAGCTCCTCGTCGGTGGCCGCGGTGGCGACCATCGAGACCAGCTCCTCGTCGGTGGCCTCGGTGAGGGCGGCGGGGGCGGTGGTCTCGGTGGTCATTTCATGTCCTCCTTGTTGGTGGGTACCGGTAAACCGTAACCCGTGGCGGACACCTGGTGAAGCCCCTGACCAAACTTTTTCAGTATTATTTTGCGCCACGGCCTGACCAGCGGAAACGCTCCGGCCGGTGAGGTTCGCCCACCGGCCGGAGACCTCCGGTCAGACCGTGAAGCCGAACGAGCTGGAGCAGGGCTCGGTGCCCCCGTCGACGACCGCCCAGACGGCCAGGACGCGCAGGGTGCCCGCGCTGATCGCCTCGCCGTGCCGGACCAGGAACTGGCCGTACGCGGCGACGGGGCTGGCGGCCTCGACCACGTCCGAGGTCCGCAGCCAGGGCCAGCGAGGCTCCTTGACGGCGAAGTCGATCTGGTAGGTGCCGGCGCCCAGGACGCGCTCGCGGAAGCGGGCGGTGGCGGCGGCGGCAAGGTCCTGCTCGGTGGCGGTGGCGGCGATGGTCATCGGGGGCTCCTCGAAGCTGGGGCAGGCTGGGGCGGGCTGGGGCGGGCCGGGTTCAGAACTCGGTGACGGCGAGGACCTGGTCGCCCTCGGCGAGGTCGGTCATCGCGACCACGTCGGTGCCGCGGCGGACGTTGACCCACTCCACGGCGTCCAGCTCGCCGGTGGCGGCGCGGAGGACCACGACGCGGACGTTGGTGCGGGCGGCGGTGGCGGTGGTGGCGGTCATGGTGTCCTCCTTGTTGGTGGGTACCGGTAAACCGTATCCTGCCGCCGACACCTGGTGAAGCCCCTGACCAAACTTTTTCAGTATTTCTTCGTGCCACGGCCTGACCAGCCGAAACACCGCAGCCGGTGCCGGTCCCCCACCGACGGGAGACCGGCACCCGACCCGCGGCTACTCCTCCGCGGCCCGGGCCGCGGCCGCCTCCGCTCGCGTCCGGTCGACACCCCAGGCCAGGTTGGTCGCGGTGCGCTCGTCCGTCGCGTACCAGCACTGGCCGGCGCTGGAGTACAGCGCAGTGGCCACGAGCCTGCCGTCAGCGGCGTAGAAGGCGGTGCCGGTGGCGCGGGTGGTGACGAGCGTGCTGGACATGGTTCCTCCTGGAACTGGGGTGGATCGGGGACGAGCTGGGATGAGGACTAGCGAGCGGTGAACTCGGCGATGGCGGTCGCCGGGATCTGCCAGTGGCCGTCGATCGTGACGGCCAGGCCGCGACGGTTCTCCAGCACGACGCGGCGGGGGGCGCCGGGGACGGCCTCGACGATGCGGAGGGTGGCGATCGCGACCTTGCCGGTGGTGAGGACGAAGCGGCCGTACATCCGGTGGGTGAGGGTCAGGCCGTTGTCCAGGGCGATCGGGGCGGGGGTGGCGGTGGCGGTCATGGTGTCCTCCTTGTTGGTGGGTACCGGTAAACCGTAACCCGTGCCCGACACCTGGTCTACACCCAGCGGAAGAATTTTCAGTATTTTCTGCGGCACGCTCTGACCAGCCGAAACGCCGCCACCAGTGCCCCACCGCCACCGGCCGGCGACCAGCTGCAACGCCGCAGGCCAGCGCTCGACGTTCGCCTGTAGGTGAGTTCGCACGAGCCCCGATGCGCGCGGCCGCCGCCACCTCCTCCTCTGCGTGCAGGGCTGTCCGTCCACTGTGGGCGTGCTCGTCCGTCCTCTGTGGCCAGACAGGAGGATTTTCAGTATTGCTACCCAGCTATCCGCATGGTACGGTTTACCGGTACCCACTAAGGGGTGCACCGAGAGAAAGAGGAGGTGAGGGCCCTGACACCGTTGGGAGAAGCTCTCGTGACCGCCGCCCGCCAGCAGGGCTGGACCGTCACCCTGACGGACGGCGCGGTGAGCTTCCTGTCGCCCGACAACCTGGGCTTCGTCGCGACGCGGGAGATCTTCGACTTCCCGTCGCAGGAGCCCACGTTGCGCGCGTGGATCCTCGCTTTGTCCGTCGCAGGGGGCCTCTGGTGGCCCTGGACGGACGAGAACGCCACCCGCTAGGGCGCTGAATGGGGTCGCCGCCCCGGGGACTGACCGGGGCGGCGACCTCCTCCCACGATGACACGCCGCCGCAATGCTTGACCACAGTCAAGGCTTCCGACACGCTGAGCCAGTGACACCACCCCTGAGCCTGACCATCGGCATCCAGCTCGACCAGCCGCTCCCCACCGCCCAGACCCCCGACCAGTCGTCGATCGCCCACGAGACCGGCAAGCACCTCGCCGGGTACTTCCCCCGCGCGACGAGGCCCGCCTCATCGGCACCAGCGAAGACCCCGACCACCGGCGCATCAGCTGGACCGTCGCCATCGACCCCGGCACCGACCCCGAGCTCGGCAACCGCCTCTCCGCGCTCGAGCACTTCGCCGGCGCCGCCATCGCCTGGGCCGGCGAGACCTACCTCGGCGACGAGGACCTCAGCTACCGCGTCGTCGAGCTGCACGCCCTCACCATGGACGAGATCGACCGGCGCCTCGCCCGGCCCAGCACCCCCGACGTCATCGGCCTGGACGACTTCCTCGAGCTCCTCGGCACCGGCGGGAAGCCCCTCAGCCGACAGCGACTCCACCAGCTCCGCGAGACCGACCCCGCCTTCCCGAAGGCCGTCGCCCGCGGCGTCTGGCTGCGCACCCCAGCGGAGCGGTACGCCGCCGCCCGCAACACCCGGACCGGACGGCCTCCCAAGACGAGCTGACCGCCGGTCCCCACCCGCCACGAGAACGGACCACCTGAAATGCAGCGCTGGGCAAAGATCACCCTCGGAGTCTTCGTCGGCTCCTTCGTCTTCGGCGGCATCGCCACCGCAGTCGACGCGGTCCGGCCGGCCCCGGCCGCGACCGTCGCCGCGGCCGCCACCACGACCACCGACGCTCCGCCGCCGCCCGCCCCGACGACGACCCCGGCCCCGGCCCCGGCCCCCGTGGTCGAGGCACCCGCGCCGGCGCCGGTCGCCGCAGCCCCCGCCGTCCAGACCGAGCAGCCCCCGCCCCCGCCGTCGACGTCCGCAACGATCCCGCCGTGGTCGACGCCGTCTACCTGATGGCCCTCGACCAGCGC